>NC_011565.1:742804-1114206 GCF_000010645.1 Candidatus Azobacteroides pseudotrichonymphae genomovar. CFP2 | reverse complement strand
TTCTTTAATTCAATTGCTAAATATACAAGACTATTTTGTGTCTATTCATCATGTTTATAAAAACAGATCTCTAATGACTTTTACTTTAGTAAAAAAGATAGATCCCGCTTTTGCGAAAATCAGCAAAATTGAAAGGAAGAGCAAAAAAAAATATTGTCTTATGTTAAATAATACGTTATTATATTATTTTTCAATAGGTTATATGAATAGTTGATATTCAGTAGTTTTCATTTATTTTTTTTTTCGGTTTATTATCAAATAATTTTATTTGTTTGTATCGATTTCGTTATGATGGTTTTTTGGAAAAAGTAAAAAAATGACTATCGCCTACCTAGAATAGGTAATGCTCATTAACCATTTTTTGTGCTTTTTTTGAGGTAGGGGAGTTAAGTTTATTCACTTTAAGTTTTTACTACAATACTTTTTCTAACTTCACTTCCAATGTTAGCATATTTTGTATGTATGTACTATAAGGTTTATTTTAATAATTTTTGTATGTCAAGTCAGCAAGTAGTTAGTCAAATTCTAGTTTTACTACGAAATAATTTTCCTGGCAATAAGTATTCTATTTTTTTGAATATTTTTTATATTAAGAAGTGTAGATAAATATTTACTTTAGTAAAAAAGGTTTTTGTATATCCTAGGATGAATGATACATAGGTTAATATAAATAGAAAGTGATTACTCAAATGTATAGAACAAATACTTGTGGAGAACTCCGTATTGTAAATGAAAATCAAGAAGTAATTTTGTGTGGTTGGGTGCAAAAATCACGTAGAATGAGTGGAATAGTTTTTGTCGATTTACGAGATAGATATGGAATTACTCAATTGATTTTTAATAAAAAAGTAAATTTAGCCCTTTATAATAAAGCATTGGAATTAGGACGAGAATGGGTTATTCAAATAGAAGGAAAGGTTGTGAAGCGTTTTAATAAAAATTCGGATATTCCCACAGGGGATATTGAAATAATTGTCTCAAGACTTCGTACATTAAATCCTTCTGAAGTGCCTCCATTTACTATTGAAGAAAATACTGATGGTGGAGATGATTTGCGAATGAAGTATCGTTATTTGGATTTACGTCGTACATTGATTCGTTCCAATTTGGAATTGCGACATCAAATGGTATTTGCAATTCGTAATTATTTAAATAGCCATGAGTTTATGGAAGTGGAAACACCTGTTTTAATTAATTCTACTCCAGAGGGGGCTCGAGATTTTATAGTTCCTTCTCGAATGAATATGGGGGAATTTTATTCCCTGCCCCAATCTCCGCAGCTATTCAAGCAATTGTTGATGATAGCAGGATTTGATCGTTATTTTCAAGTCGTAAAATGTTTCAGAGATGAAGATTTACGTACTGATCGTCAACCAGAATTTACACAAGTAGATTGTGAAATGTCATTTGTAGAGCAGGAAGATATATTGAGTATTTTTGAAGGATTGACTAAGCATTTATTTAAAACAATTAAGGGGTTAGATATCTCTGGTTTTTCACGCCTTTCATATGCTGATGCAATTCGATTTTATGGTTCAGATAAACCAGATATTCGTTTTGGAATGCAGCTTGTTGAAATAAAAGATATAACAATTGGAAGGGGATTTGATGTATTTGATGAATCCGAGTATGTGGGAGCTATTTGTGCAGAGGGTTGTGCTTTTTATACTCGTAAACAACTTGATGAACTTACTGATTTTGTCAAGCACCCACAAATTGGAGCAGCAGGATTGATATATGTTCGTTATAGTTTTGACGGTTCTTTGAAATCATCAGTAGATAAATTTTATTCTACGGTGGATTTACAAAAATGGATAGATAGAGTAGGGGCTAAACAGGGAGATTTAGTTCTTATTTTGTATGGGGAAAAAAGGGAAACACAAAAGCAATTAAGTAGGCTTCGTTTAGAAATGGGGTCTCGTTTAGGTTTAAGGGATAAAAAACAATTTGGATGTCTTTGGGTAATTGATTTTCCTTTGTTTGAATATGATAATGTATTGAATCGCTTTTTTGCTAAACATCATCCTTTTACAAGTCCTAAGCAAGAAGATGTTTGTTTATTAGAAACGAATCCTGAATTTGTTAGAGCAAATGCTTTTGATATGGTAATTAATGGAATTGAAATTGGAGGAGGTTCTATTCGTATTCATAATTATGAACTGCAAAAAAAGATATTCGCTTTACTGGGTTTTTCAGAATCTTATACTCAGTCTCAATTTGGATTTTTTGTGGATGCATTCAAATACGGTGCTCCTCCTCATGGAGGTATTGCATTAGGTCTTGACCGTTTTGTCGCTACTTTTGCTGGGCTCGATTCTATTCGAGACTGTATAGCCTTCCCTAAAAATAATTCTGGACGAGATACAATGGTAGGGGCACCCTCTATTATCTCTCGTGAACGATTAAGTGAATTGAATCTTATAGTAGAAGGATGGCAATAATTTTAGAGTAAAATTTTATTCTATGTAACTGTTGTTTGATATTCTTTCAAATAGAACGGTTCAAAATACGCTATATCTGTGAATTCTTTTTTAGCAAAGGCGGTTTCTGCTAAGTAGATCATAGTTTTTGCTGTAGGATAAATGTCTTTGATAAAAATAGCGTTAGGAGATTTAATGAGATTGGTGCATTTATTTAAACCATTTCCAAAAAATATAATAGTACGTTTTTTCAAAAATTCCTTATAACTATTTTCATCAATAGTATCCACTTTTAGTGGACAAATTTCGTTAAGGTTTGCATCGTACAATACAGTGAAAACTTCCATTCTTTCAGCATCGATTATAGGGCAATAGATTGAATTAGGAAATGAGAGGGACAAATTATGAATGGCTTGGAATGCCATAATTTTTAAAGTAGGAATAGTTATCAGAGGAATGTCGAAACCATAGCATAATCCTTTGGCTTCAGAGGTTCCAATACGTAGTCCTGTGTAGGATCCAGGACCTGCACTTACTGCAACTGCATTTATTGTGTAGTTGTTTTTACGTACATAATTCACAGCTTCTAGAGTAAAAGCTCCTAATAAGGAAGCATGAGATTTTTTTTTCGTACAAATTTTGTTCATGATAGATTTCCCATTAATAGACAGAGACAACGAACAAATCTGTGTGGAGGTTTCTATTGTGAGTAAGCAAGTCATTTCCCTTATGTTTATTTATGTTTTGAATTTAAACTATTTGTTTTCATTTGGGTGGTATGTCTTTATAGTATATTACCGGAGTAATATACTATAATGCTACTTTTTAGTATGTAAAAATAGATAATATTTTAGCTCGTATTATGTTGAAATCTTTATAGTAAGAAGAAAAAATATATTTATATTTATAAATAATATAATAAGTATATCAGAAAGTATATCAGAAACATTTTTATGTCATTTATTACGGATAAAGTTGTTATGGAAGGCTTGACCTTTGATGACGTTTTGTTAATTCCTTCTTATTCTGAAGTTTTGCCTCGTCAGGTGGATCTTTCTACAAAGTTTTCAAGGAGCATTTCTTTGAATATACCAATAGTCTCAGCGGCTATGGATACTGTTACTGAGGCTAAATTAGCAATTGCAATTGCACGTGAAGGGGGTATAGGCGTAATTCATAAGAATATGAGTATTGAAGAACAGGCTAAACAAGTACGTTCCGTAAAAAGAGCTGAGAATGGTATGATTTCTAATCCAATCAGTATTAAGAGAAATAAAACGATTGGAGATGCACTGGCTTTAATGTCTGAGTATAAAATTGGAGGTATTCCTGTGGTTGATGATAATAATTATTTGGTTGGTATTGTAACTAACCGCGATTTACGTTTTCGAAAGGATACTGAGCAATTGATAGATAAAGTAATGACCTCTGAAAACTTGGTGACTACTAGTCAGTCTACTGATTTGGAAGCTGCTGCTGATATTTTGCAGTCTTACAAGATAGAAAAACTTCCTGTTGTAGACATTCATAATAAATTGATAGGATTAATTACTTATAAAGATATTACTAAAGCAAAAGATAAACCTTTTGCTTGTAAGGATTCAAAAGGACGCTTGTGTGTAGCTGCAGGTGTTGGGATTGCGCACGATACTTATGATCGTGTTGGGGCCTTAGTCGAGGCAGAGGTTGATGCAATTGTAATTGATACAGCTCATGGACATTCGAAGGGAACAATTACTATTTTAAAAGAAGTTAAAAGCAAGTATAATGTAGATGTTGTTGTTGGTAATGTTGCAACAATGGAAGCAGCGGAAGCATTGGTGAAGGCAGAAGCTGATGCTATAAAAGTAGGCATTGGACCTGGATCGACTTGTACAACTCGAATTATAGCGGGGGTAGGCGTTCCACAATTGTCAGCTATTTATGATGTAGCAAAGGTGTTGAAAGGGACAGATGTTCCTGTTATAGCAGATGGGGGTGTGCGTTATTCTGGAGATATAGTTAAAGCTTTAGCTGCGGGAGGTTTTTCGGTTATGATGGGTTCTTTGTTGGCAGGTGTAGAGGAATCGCCAGGTGAAACCATATTATATAATGGTCGTAAATTTAAATCTTATAGGGGTATGGGTTCGTTGGAGGCCATGCAAAAAGGGTCTAAAGACCGATATTTTCAGGATGTAGAAAATGATATAAAGAAGTTAGTTCCGGAAGGAATAACAGCTCGAGTACCTTATAAGGGTTCATTGTATGAAGTGATCTATCAGATAGTGGGTGGACTAAGGGCTGGTATGGGATATTGTGGAGCAATGAATGTGAAACAGCTCCACAGTGTTCGATTTGTACGAATTACAAACGCTGGGATGGTAGAAAGCCATCCTCATGATTTAGCTATTACACAGGAAGCTCCCAATTACAGTTTTCATCGTGAGTAATTTATTTTAGTATTCGTCTTCATTGAAAAGAAAATCGTCTTTGCTTGGGTAGTCTGGCCAAACATCTTCTATGCTTTCATAGATTTCGTTCTCTTCTTCTAGTTCTTGAAGGTTCTCTATTACTTCGTCTGGGCAGCAAGCACGCACGGCATAATCGATTAATTCTGATTTAGTTGCAGGCCATGGAGCATCTTCTAAATATGAAACTAATTCTAGTGTCCAATACATAATGTGTATGAATTTATGAAGAAATGATTTTTTTAGTGGGGAGTACTGGTAATTTTACAATTATCAGTAGGCCAATTTGTCTCCTTCTTTTTTTATGATATAAAATTAAAATTATATTAGATGGACTTATTTGTCACAATAACCAATGCTGAAGAACAAATAATTTTCTTTTTCTTGCAATAGTACAGTATGCGTGTCGTGATAGTTTCATTGGAGAGTAAATTAACATCCTATCTGGCAAAATAAAAAAATATAATGGAGGCATCGATTTATCTATTTTATTCACGGTTTTTTAAATTCTCTCTATAACATAACACTGTAAAAGCAGAACTCTACTCCTTACTTCAATTTCTGATAGGGGATGTAGGGGATGGAGAGGCTTTTGAAGTAAGGAGGAAGCCTTCATATTATAATATTTTTATCCAATTTTCTATTCCTGATTTATGATGAATATTAACATTAAGACGACATTGATCGTCTTAATGGGCTATGCACTATTACATCTATTTTTTAATATTTTAAATTATTTGTATGTAAGAGTTCTCGGAACAAAAATCTTGCTAGTTCAAGCAGGATTTTTATTTGTAGACAGCTCTTTATTTTACGAATATCAAAAATATTTTTTTGAAAACAATTCACAAACAAAAATCTATTAAACAGTCATTATGTCTTTTACTTTGGCGATAAGTACTTTGTCTATTTTTTTCAAAAATTTATCATGTAGTTTTTGTGTAGCTAATTCTGTTTTTTTTCCTTCATCTTCGGAAAAGATACCTTCTTTGACAAATTTTTTTATCATATCATTAGTTTCTCGGCGAATATTACGAATGCCGACTTTTGCTTTTTCTACTTCTCCTTTTGATTGTTTTACCAATTGTTTACGGCGTTCTTCAGTTAAGGGTGGAATATTCAACCGGACTAGTTCTCCATTATTTTCGGGAGTAATACCTATATCTGAGTCTTGTATAGCTTTTTCTATTGGTTTCATCATAGCTTTTTCCCATGCTAAAATCGTAATTGTTTTAGCATCAAGAATAGAGATATTAGCTACATTAGATAGTGGAACTACGTTTCCATAGTATTCTATTTTTATTCCATCTAGTATATGAGTACTAGCTTTACCTGCACGAATACGAGAAAGAACTTCTTCTAAATGAGTTAATGTATGGAGCATTTTTTTTTCACTATGTTCCATTATATTTTTCATTGCATTAATATTTTTCTATAAAGATTTTCTACTTAGAGCATTAGCAAATGCTATATTTGTTTTAGTTGTGAACTAAGGTTCCTAATTTTTCTCCTCTTAGTATTTTTTTTAAGTTTTTCATTGTATTCATTTCAAAAACAATGATTGGTAAATGATTATTTTTTGCTAAGGCAGTAGCAGTCAAATCCATAATTTTTAAACCCCTATTGTATATTTCATCATAGGAAATTCTATCAAATTTGGTTGCTGTTGGATCTTTTTTAGGGTCAGCAGTATATATTCCGTCTACATGAGTTCCTTTTAACATAATGTCAGCATTTAACTCCATAGCCCGTAAAACAGAAGCTGTGTCAGTAGTAAAAAACGGATTACCTGTACCTCCTGATATGATTACTACTTCTCCTTTTTCTAATGTTTCTATGGCATCTTCTTTAGAATAAAGATGGCCTATTGGCTCCATCCTTATAGATGTGAATACTTTTCTTTTCATTCCTTCTTTTTCCAAGGCAGAACTTAAAGCCAAGCTATTTATGATCGTCGCTAACATGCCCATCTGATCACCTTTTACTCTATCGAAACCTTTGAATGTTCCATTCAATCCTCTGAAAATATTTCCTCCTCCCATTACAATAGCTACTTGAATACCTATTTCACTTATTTCTTTTATCTGTTTAGCGTAATCAGACAAACGATTCTCATCAAATCCATACTGTTTTTCTTCCATCAGAGACTCTCCACTAAGTTTAAGAAGAATACGTTTGTATTTCATTTCATATTATTTTAGTCACCATGCAAACAAAGGATAATCTTTCATTAAAATATTCACTTTCTTTTTGACAGAAGAGACTATTTTGTCATTGTCTACATTGGATAGAACTGTATCTATCAGTTCTACTATTTCTTCCATAAGAGGTTCTTTTGCGCCACGTGTAGTGATAGCTGGAGTTCCAAAACGCAAACCAGAAGTAAGAAATGGTGAACGGTTATCAAATGGCACCATATTTTTGTTGACAGTAATATCTGCACTAACAAGTGCTACTTCAGCTTGTTTCCCGCTTAATGTGGGAAATTTTGAACGAAGATCAACCAGCATCAAATGGTTGTCAGTTCCTCCAGAAACGATTTTATATCCTGTGCTATTTAATGCTTTTGCCATTACTTGAGCATTTTTCTTTACTTGTTTTTGATATACAACGTATTCTGGTTGCAACGCTTCGTAAAAAGCAATGGCTTTAGCTGCAATAATATGTTCTAATGGCCCACCCTGTACACCAGGGAATAGTGCCGAGTCCAATATTTCAGACATCATTTTAATTTTGCCTTTTGTAGTAGTTCTACCCCAAGGATTTTCGAAGTCTTTCCCCATCAGGATGATTCCTCCTCGAGGTCCTCGTAGTGTTTTATGTGTAGTAGAAGTTACAATATGTGCATAATGAAGTGGATTATCTAAAAGTTGAGCAGCAATTAATCCAGCTGGGTGAGCCATATCTACCATAAAAATTGCTCCGATTTTATCAGCGATAAGCCGGATCCGCTGATAGTCCCAATCGCGAGAATAGGCAGACGCACCAGCGATAATTAATTTAGGTATTTTTTCCATTGCGACATATTCCAGTTGTTGGTAGTTAATCTTTCCATTTTCTTTTTCTGTACCATATTCCAGAGCTTTATAGGAAAGCCCAGAAAAATTAACAGGAGATCCATGGCTAAGATGTCCTCCGTGCGATAGTCCTAATCCTAGAAAATAGTCACCGGGTTGAAGACAGGCTAAGAATACAGTCATATTAGCTTGTGCTCCACTATGGGGTTGTACGTTTACCCATTCAGCATGAAAAAGGTGCTTTAAACGATCTATAGCCGTTTGTTCTATTTCATCTACTATTTGGCACCCTCCGTAGTATCGTTTTCTTGGATAACCTTCAGCATATTTGTTAGTTAGTATAGAACCAGCTGCTTTTAGTACTTGAGGACTTACAAAATTTTCAGAAGCTATTAGTTCAATACCTTCGCATTGACGATTGTTTTCTTGTTCGATTAGTTTGAAAATTAATTCGTCTTTTTTCATTTCTGTTTAGATTTATGCTTATTGACTGTTCAATTTATTTAGGTGCTTGTCCTTTATTCTTAAACAAATGTAATGGAATTTTAGGAGTTTTATTCTTCCTGTTCAATACAATTAAACGAAAATATGTTGTAAAAGAACTTGAAAAGTAAAATATTAATAGAATTTTTATAATACTTAATACTGTTAAAGTTTTCTTTAATCATTTGCTTTGTCCTCTTATGTTTTTGATATCAATAAATAAAGAAATTGCTTTGTAAAAGTGATATTTTTAATTTAATGGGAATATTTTTTATGTCCTTTAATTTTGAACTTTAACATCTATTGAAGTACTTAAAAATGTTTTGAATTAAACAAGTTATACTGGAATTAATCAAAAAATGAAAAAGTATTACAAAAGCATTTGTTTGTAATTCATTCGTTAGCAAAAATGTATTCAAATTCAAGTAGTTTATATAGTATATTGCGAGTTTAAAAAAAAACATGAACCAACTGTACAAAAAGGAAATAAAAAAGTAAGACACAAAAATCTCAGTTTATAATAATTCAATATTATTCTAAATAATATCAAAACTTATTCTAACAATTGTAGTTTTATTCTGACAATATGTTTCGGTGAGATTTTATGTACAATCACTACTCTAACAATGTATGCCATGTATTGAATCGCCTTTTTACAAATTTATCAATTTTAGTTATTGATTTTTAATTAGTTAAAAAAACGTCAATGTCGGTGTTCAACCCAAAAAACAATGTAGGTAGTCAGAGTTTCATAGATCGAATCTAAAGTGGTATCTGTATTTTGAATATTTTCATTTATATGGTTATTTATTGTATTAATATGGTATTAAAAATTGGAGATATCTCTCTATTTAGATTCCCATAAGGAACTTGACAAGAAAAATTCATTAAGAAATCTATTTGTATACTTAGATTCTACATCTACATTTTGTATGTTGAGGTGAAAATTGCCAATTATTCCATTAAATAAAATTTTATCATCAAAGGGAAACATAAATTGGTTATGGGATAAAATACAGAACAGAAGGGAATAATAATATAGACTTCTTCTACATAGGGTTATAGGGTGAAAAATGACAAGGTTTAAAAATATATTAATATATTTGACGAAGGACCAATAAAGAACTAATTATGGATAAATCTGAAATATATTATAACTATAGGATGAAGTCTATAATTTCTTTTGGGTTAGTTTAGCTATTTGAATAATTATTATGATTGGTTTTTAGAGTTCATCCATGGTTATGTATTACATTTTGTACTAATATATTGGAATATAGATTCTTGAAAAGAGATATGGATGAATTTGCAATTCATTGCCTCAAATAAAGTGCTTAATTTATGATTTATAAAGTACAGCCACCTGCTGATTTGTACATAAATACTTCTGTACAATTACCTGCTTCTAAAAGTATTAGCAATCGTGTTTTGATTTTGAATGCCTTGAGCAAAAATGATATCTATTTTATAGAGAATCTTTCGGATAGTGATGATACCCAAGCATTGCAATATGCTTTACAGTCAGATGATGTTGATTTTGACATTGGTGCGGCTGGGACTTCTATGCGTTTTCTTACAGCTTATTTATCTCAACGAAAAGGTAATTGGAGTATTACAGGAACGGAAAGAATGAAAAATCGTCCAATTTGGATATTGACTGATGCTTTGTGTCAATTGGGTGCTGAAATTAGTTTCCTTGAAAAGAAAGGGTTTCCGCCTTTGTATATTGTTGGTAAAAAATTGAGAGGGGGATCAATCTCTTTAGATGGCGGAATTAGTTCGCAATATATTTCTGCATTGATGATGATTGCTCCTGTTTTGGAACAAGGATTGACTATGCAATTGGAAGGTATCATAATTTCTCGACCGTATATTGGGATGACTATCCGTTTGATGGAAGTATTTGGAATTCGGGTTGAGTGGGAGGAAAATATTATATGGATTCGTCCTCAGTTATATCGTATGCATTCGTCGTTTAAAGTGGAAAGTGATTGGTCGGCAGCTTCTTATTGGTATGAAATAATAGCTTTGGCTTCGAAAGATTCTTTAATAGAGTTATTAGGGCTAGAAGAAAATAGTATACAGGGAGATGCACAAGGACGATTTTTATTCGAAAAATTAGGAGTGCAAACAATGTTTGATGTCTTTACTACTTTAGGCGAAAGAAAAGAAATTTCAACAACCTTGTCTCCTATTTTACCTCGTTTTACAGGAGAAATGTTAAGTTACAATTTTGTTAATGAACCAGATTTAGTTCAAACTTTTGTTGTAAGTTGTTGTTTGCTTAATATTCCTTTTTGTTTTAAAGGGTTACAAAGTTTGAGAATAAAAGAGACAGATCGCATTACTGCCTTGCAGAAAGAAATGCGTAAACTTGGGTATTTAATTAGAATTAAGGATTGTACTGGGGATACTATGGAATGGAAGGGTGAAAGGTGCAAACAAGAAGATAATCCTGTTATTTTAACTTATGAAGATCATCGTATGGCAATGGCTTTTGCTCCAGTTTGTCTAAAATTGAAAAAAATTAGTATAGATACGCCTGAGGTGGTTAGTAAATCTTATCCTAACTATTGGAGGGATTTAGAACAGGCTGGATTTATAATTACGAATTGCAATTGAAAATTTGAGATTAGATTATAAAAAGTTTAGATAAAACTTGAATTTGGTTGATTGGGATATTAAAATTACCGTGTTATAACAGCTTCTTTTCTGCAGGTGAAAATTATTTTTAGAACTGCTTGACAATTTTATGAAAAGACTAATTTTTTTGTTTGAATTGCCTTGTTTCGCTTTCCCCAATGAAAAGAAGAGCAAGACAATACAAATAGTATTATAAATACTGAGAATGATATTTCATATTCTATTTGAATAGATAGATAATAGGGAAGGTATATATGTTGTTTATAACTATGCATTAGGATAGTACTTCCCTCCCTTGGAGTTCTATATTTTTCTTTTTACTCAATGTTTTGTTGCAAAAGCGTCATTTGCCTCTATAGATATTCATCCATAGGACTTTTATAAACTTTATAAATATGAGCGTATGTGTTCAGCATGTGCTGCTTGGCAAAAAGTTGTCGTCTTTACTTAGAATATTTCGCTTTATTTCCCTATCTACATATTTTTACGGAACTTTTCCGTTATGGACTCTCCTTTTTTTATTTCCTCTCCTTTTTTTATTTCATTGTGTACTCACAATGCTTATATAAGTTATAGTATGTATATGTAAACATACTTCTTGAATATTTTGTTATAGAGAAAGCTTAGCTCTCTCTTTTACTGCACTTTGGTAAAGAAGAAAAGACTTGGTCTATAGACAAAACTATCCTACAACGTATCGTCATCCTATTAGAATAGGGCAGTGGGTTTTCCACTCTCTTTCCAAATATATATTCTTTACGTTTGGTATCTCTTCTGTGTCAGAAGTCCATAGAATGGTCATTTGTCGTCACTCTTGGAATTAGTCAGTTGTTATACTTTTTTCCCTTCCCAGCCTTAACTAGCCATACTAGAGAGCATATTACAGATGATTTTCTTGGATTTGTTGAAATCTTGTTTTCTTATATATAAGCGCTCCTCGCGTTCATACACAAAACTTTTGCTTTCTCTATTAGGCTCTTTTTTCATCTCCCAAAGCAACTAGAGAAAGAATTTGCAATTTTTTTGTACATCAAAAGATTTTAGCTCCATATTAAAAACTATTATAATTGTACTTAGCTGTCTCATCGTCCAGCTTGTCATTTTTTTACTTAGTTGTTTTTTTTACCCATCTGATTCCTAGAATGCATACTTCTTCCCTTTGGTTTATCATGATTCTTTCATTTCTACTTCAGCTAAGTTAGCCATGCTAATTTTCGACAGACGAAGCTCCTATGTAAGCTTCACCTCCATTGATTTTTTGGACGATTCTTATTCTTTACTAGAAAGAAGCCTTTCTTAAGACTATTTTCCTATCTTCTTTTTGTTATAAATCATAAAACGGTCTCCTTTTTATAAAATTAACTATAGCAACTATCTGTTCTGTACCTTGTAGGTGAAAGTAATTGCGTTGAACATTACTTTTTAGCGTCTTTTGAATTCTTTTATATCAATTATATCAATATTTCTCTATTCAATTCCCTTTTTGAAGGAATCAAATAAGAGTAATTATTATGTTGAAGCCAACCACATAATTGAATTTAGTATAGAGAAAGGGTTTAACATTACAAATAATCTCATTTGTTGAAATCCAAATAATCATATGCAAATTTACTACGACTATTCAAACGCAGTTAGGAATTTTTATGTATCCCATTGAACTTCGGGCATTTACAATTGTATTTGGCGGAGAGACAGGGATTCGAACCCCGGGAACCCTTCAGTTCAACGGTTTTCAAGACCGCCGCAATCGACCACTCTGCCATCTCTCCTTAGTATTTGGAAAAATTATTATTGTAACAAGTTTTTTAGTTTGTGACTAAACTCACTGAATACGAAAAATCCTTCCTTCAAAAATAACCATCTTACAAAGATGGCTCATTTTAATTTCTGCAGTTTACAAAAAAAAATCTCAACGCAAATCAATGCGAGTCATAACCCCACTTCAAATAAGTGGCCCCCCATGTAAAGCCAGCTCCGAAAGCAGTAAAAATCATTTTATCCCCCTTGTGTAATTTTGATTCCCACTCACACAAACAGAGAGGAATACTTGCCGCACCTGTATTCCCATACTTTTCTATATTAATCATCACTCTTTCACGGGAAATTTTCAGGTGATTTGTTACAGCATCTATAATACGTAAATTTGCTTGATGCGGGACTACCCAATCAATTTCATCTTTGGATAAATTATTTTTCGAAATTAACTTTTGACAAGTATCTGCCATGTTCGATACTGCATGCCTAAAAACAACCTTACCATCTTGCCAAACATAATGTAGTTTATTATTTATTGTTTCATAAGTGGTAGGATTAACTGACCCTCCTCCATATACATGCAAACTCTCAGGAATGCTTCCATCACAACGCATGATAGAGTCTACAAGTCCTATATCTTCCATAGTTGCTTCTACCAGAGCACAACCACAACCATCGCCGAAAATCGGAGAAGTATTCCGATCACTGTAGTCTATAAATACAGAAAGCACATCACCAGCAATTATCATTACTTTCTTATGTTTGCCAGAAACAATAAAACCTTGAGCAACCTCCAAAGCATATATAAATCCACTACAAGCAGCTTCCATATCAAATCCAAAAGCATTGGTTATTCCCACTTTATGGGCAATCAAACTAGCAGAATTAGGGAATGGATAATCGGGAGTAGCAGTAGCAAAAAGAACAGCATCTATTTCCAAAGGATCAAAATCATGTCGGCTTTTCAAATCTTCTATTGCTTTCAAAGCTAAATAGGTGATTCCTTTCCCTTCCTCTGGTTTAAGTATTCTTCTTTCCTTGATGCCTATTCTTTTAAGAATCCATTCATCACTAGTATCTACCATTGTAGATATTTCTTCATTAGTTAACTTGTATTCGGGGACATAACCCCCTATTCCTGTTATCACAGCATGGATCTTATTCATAAACTATACTTTTTTAACAAAACTATCTTAAAATTGAAAGATAATTTTACCTCATTTCCCAAATTTCAGGAGTTTATACAATTTATAATATTTAAACCTCTCCCACAGATGTTTTATCTGTGATTACCTTACCTTTGTAGTACAACTTTCCCTCGTACCAATGTGCTCTATGATATAAGTGATACTCACCTGTTGTTGGGTCGAGAGCTATTTGAGGAAGTGTGGCTTTATAATGTGTTCTTCTTTTGTCCCTTCTGCTTTTACCGGTTTTTCGTTTAGGGTGTGCCATTCTTGAAAAATCTTAATTTCTATTAATTTATTTTTTTTTTGATATCTCTGACGAGACTTTCTTCCCTGATTTTCATTAACTAAATTTGTGATTTTTATTTCGTGCCCTATCAGCTTTGTTAACATTTATAGAGCCCAGATAGAGAAGCAAAGATATAGTTTTTATACAAGAAACAAAACCCATTTTCATACCTCATTTCATAATCATTTACTGGTACATTTAATATTTCTGTACCCAATAAGGATTTAGTTCACCATTTTTATTTACTCACGTTGTATAACCTTACCAACTTAGATTAAAATGCTTATTTTGTACCTTTGGTTTTTTAGGATAAAAATTTTCCAAGTTTGTTGTTAAAAACAACAACATTGGAGTGTAAATGTGCACTTAATGATCGTACAATATTTTCGTAAAAAACAATATGTTTTTATGTTTTTTTAGATTATTTGGATTCTTATTTTTACAATGTTATGGATATTAAAAATGCAGTATTTGTTGTTGGGAATACGGATGTTGGTAAATGTCCACGAGATGGTTTCCCAGAATATGCTTTTATTGGACGCAGTAATGTTGGGAAATCTTCCCTCATCAATATGCTTACAGGTCAAAAAGGTCTCGCACTAACATCATCTATTCCTGGGAAAACACAATTGATCAACTATTTTTTGATTAACAATGAGTGGTATTTAGTAGATTTGCCTGGTTATGGCTATGCACAAGGAGGAAAACAAAAACGTAGAACTCTTCAAAGAATTATAGATAACTATTTATGTCAACGCAAAAAAGAATTGACTTGTATTTTTGTGTTAATAGATTGTCGTCATAATCCCCAAAAAAACGATACAGAATTTATTCAGCAGTTAGGGGGGAATGGTTTTCCTTTTGTAATCGTATTTACAAAGATTGATAAACTATCGAATAAATCCCTGAAAGAAAATATTGATGTCTATCAAAGTACTTTATTGAAAAATTGGGAGGAACTCCCTTCTATTTTTGTAACTTCTTCAGAACGCAAAATAGGAAGAGATGAAATTTTGAATTATATCGAAGAAATAAATAAAACATTACAATTATAAATTTAATGACAACTTTAGCATGTTTTATGGTGGAAGATTAACGAGAATGAAAAAAACACCATAAAAAACTCATTAGTTTTAATTCTTTCTCTGGTGGTTATAGTATATATTCTCAAGTATAAGTGTAGCCGCTTTCATCGTAAAATAGTGTTAGGTTATGTAATTATTAGTAGGAATTCATGAACGTAATCGATAGACTAAATTATATAAGGAAGCATTTAAAAGAAGGTGTTCGTTTAGTAGCAGTTTCGAAGTTTCAAAACAGTGAATCTATTCTCGAAGTCTACAATGCAGGGCAGCGTCTATTTGGGGAAAATAAAGTAAAGGAATTATATCACAAATACCAACAATTACCAAAGGATATAGAATGGCACTTTATCGGACATTTGCAAACGAACAAACTCAATTATGTTGTTCCCTTTGTGGATACAATCCATTCGATAGACAGTTTTCGACTTTTAAATAAGACAAATTATTGTGCTCTGAAATATAATCGTAGAATAAAAGTTCTATTACAAATGCATATTGCAAAGGAAGTAAATAAGTTTGGTTTTTCTTTCGGAGAAGTTGAAAACTTACTTAGTGATAAACTATGGAAAACTTTTAAAAATGTAGATATCATAGGTTTGATGGGGATGGCTTCTTTTACAGAAAATCAAGATCAAATAACAAAAGAATTTTCTTCACTTTCTAATTTTTTTTTGAAATTGAAGAATCAATATTTTTTCGACAAAAAAAATTTTAAAGAGTTATCAATGGGAATGAGTGGTGATTATCTATTAGCTATTAAACAAGGGAGTACAATGGTGAGAATAGGGAGTAGTATTTTTGGTAAAAAAACTAAGAACAATGAAATTAATAGTGAAATTGAAAGGGAGATTTGAACAATCATCTGTAGTTACACAATTTTTAATATTAGTTTTTACAACTATAGCAGGATTAACAATGACTTCTATAATGAGCAGTATCATTCTAATAATGAAATTTGGAACAGAATCTTTAATGATAGTTCGAGAATCTCCGGAATGGATGAAAAATATGCAATTTTTTCAAACTATAGGAGTATTTATTTTCCCAGCAATAATTTGTGCTTGGTTATTTAGTGATAATTATAAAAGTTATCTGCACATTGATACTGCTTTTCAGGGCTCTATTATTGGTTTGGTAATGTTGAGTATATTGGTTATTATACCATTTTTGAATGGTATCTATGTTTTTAACCAGCAAATGGTTTTCCCAAAATGCTTAAACGGATTGGAAGCGTGGATGAAAAATTATGAAAAACTTTCTCAAAATGTTATCGAGAGAATGTTATACGTTTATCGTTGGCAGGATTTGGTTTCTAATATTCTGATAGTATGTATATTTACAGCCATAGGAGAAGAGTTTATTTTTAGAGGTATTTTGCAAAATCTCTTAAATAGATTCATTAAAAATCAGTACCTGGTTATTTGGATAGTGGCTATTTTGTTTAGTATAGTCCATTTACAATTTTATGGATTTTTATCTCGTATGTTGCTTGGAGCTTATTTGGGCTACCTTTTATATTATACAGGTAATATTTGGATTTCTATTCTAGCACATTTTATGAATAATTTTTTAGGTGTTATAAATTCTTATATATTTCAAGATAATCCTAAAATGGTGGAGAGAATAAATAATATTGGAAGTGGAACTACTTGGTGGCTATCCATTGTTTCTTTAACATTGTTTTTTATCCTCTTTTATATAATAAAAGATTGTGTTTCTTCGAATCATCCAAATTGTTTTGATTAATCTTATGATTTACGATTATAATATTGATAATTATGCCCTTGCACACAGGAGATATTCGTAAAATTACTATTCAACATTTGATCGAAATGAAATCCTATTGCGAAAAAATCTCTATGATTACCGCTTATGACTATTCTATGGCTTCGATTATAGATAAGACTGGAATGGATATAGTCTTAGTTGGAGATTCAGCTTCCAATGTGATGGCAGGGAATACAACTACTCTTCCTATTACTTTAGATCAAATGATTTGGTATGCTCAATCGGTACGAAAAGCTGTGCAAAGAGCTTTGCTTTGTGTTGATATGCCTTTCGGTTCTTACCAGGGAAATTCTAAAAAAGCCGTTCATTCGGCTATCCGTATAATAAAGGAAACGGGTGCCGACGCTATTAAAATAGAAGGAGGGAAAGAGATTTGTGAATCTGTTAAGCGAATACTTTCGGCTGGCATTCCTACTATGGGGCACTTGGGATTGACTCCACAATCTATCAATAAACTTGGGGGTTATTCCATTCAGGCAAAAAAAAAAGATGAAGCTCAAAGGTTAATGGAAGATGCTTGTTTATTAGAGGAATTAGGTTGTTTTAGTATCGTTTTGGAAAAAATCCCTGCTAAATTAGGGAAACAAGTATCTGAAAAATTATCCATCCCTCTTATCGGAATTGGGGCAGGTCCTTACGTAGATGGACAAGTATTGGTTTTGCAAGATATGTTAGGAATTAATAAGAGTTTCGCTCCACGTTTTCTTCGTTGCTATGCGGACTTGTACAATGTTATTAAAAAATCAGTAGAACATTATGTTCAAGACGTAAAAAATGCTAATTTCCCAAATGAGCAAGAATCATATTGAAAAATAATGATTGATTTTTCTAAAATACCTTCTCCTGCTTATGTAATAGAAGAAAAATTGCTTCGTAAGAATCTTTCATTAATAAAATCGGTTCAAGAACAAGCAGGAATAAAAATCATACTTGCTTTTAAAGCATTCGCTATGTGGAAATCATTCCCAATTATCAGAGAGTATGTTAATTATTCTGCAGCGAGCTCTGCTTGGGAAGCAAGATTGGCTTTAGAAAAAATGGGAAGTAAAGCTCATACTTATTCCCCTGCTTATACCGAAGAAGAGTTTCCGGTTATTAAATCTTGTAGCTCGCATATTACATTCAATTCTATGTCACAATTTTACCGTTTTTACAAAAAAACTTTGAATAATTTGACAAAGATTTCCTGTGGATTACGAATCAATCCCGAATACTCAGAAGTAAGAACTAGTTTATACAATCCTGTTGTTTCAGGGTCACGTTTAGGTATTACACGAGAAGAATTAGGAAACAATCTACCCGAAGGTATAGAGGGATTACATTTTCATACCTTATTTGAATCCAATTCGTATGCTTTAGAAAATACATTAAACCATGTAGAAGATAAATTTGGGGATTTATTTTCCAAAATAAAATGGCTAAATATGGGGGGGGGACACTTAATAACACAAGAAAACTATAGTATAACACATTTGATAGAATTGCTACAAAATTTTAGAAAAAAATATCCTCACCTGCAGATTATTCTAGAGCCGGGTGCTGCTTTTGTTTGGCAAACAGGGGTATTAGTTTCTTCTGTAGTAGATATTGTAAAAAACAATAGAGTAGAAACAGCTATCTTAAATATTTCATTCACTTGTCATATGCCTGATTGTCTTGAAATGCCTTATCAACCAAGAATTAGAGGAGCTCTCCAAAAGGTAATAGAAGGAAAACCTACTTATCGCATGGGTGGTAATTCTTGCTTAAGTGGAGATTTTATAGGTGATTGGTCTTTTAATGAGGAATTAAAAATCGGAGATAAAATCATTTTTGAAGATATGATTCATTATACAGTAGTAAAAACCACCATGTTCAATGGTATTCCTCACCCGGATATATATATATGGAAAATAAATGATAAATTAGAAATTTATCGGAAGTTTAATTATGATGATTATAAGAATAGAATGAGTTAATCTATATTTATTTTTGATTTTTAATCAATGTTTTATATTTTTGTAGGTTGGATACTGAGATCTAGATTTGACATTATTTAGAATAAATAATAGCTTTATGACCGGCTTTGCGAAAGCCATGGCATTATTTTGATCTTTGAAATTTTTCCATAATTTACGTAGTACAAGCTTCGAGGTATTTCTTTCGAAATAATTAAGGAATATCCGGAGGGGATTTTTTGTCGAATATCGTTTAGTTGATAAGGAGCATGAGAATTAAAAGTAAAAAAATTAACAAAGAAGAGTTTGATCCTGGCTCAGGATGAACGCTAGCGATAGGCTTAACACATGCAAGTCGAGGGGTAACAGATCTTCGGATGCTGACGACCGGCGAACGGGTGAGTAACACGTATGCAACTTACCCATAACTCGGGAATAGCCCAAAGAAATTTGGATTAATACCCAATAATACAGGCGTACCGCATGGTATTCTTCGTTAAAGAATAATCGGTTATGGATAGGCATGCGTTCTATTAGGTAGTTGGTGAGGTAACGGCTCACCAAGCCGACGATGGATAGGGGAACTGAGAGGTTGTCCCCCCACACTGGTACTGAGACACGGACCAGACTCCTACGGGAGGCAGCAGTGAGGAATATTGGTCAATGGACGAAAGTCTGAACCAGCCAAATCGCGTGAAGGAAGAAGGTATTATGTATCGTAAACTTCTTTTGTAAGAGAGTAAAGTGCACTACGTGTAGTGTATTGCAAGTACCTTACGAATAAGCATCGGCTAATTCCGTGCCAGCAGCCGCGGTAATACGGAAGATGCAAGTGTTATCCGGATTTATTGGGTTTAAAGGGTGCGTAGGTGGTCTAATAAGTCAGTGGTGAAATCTCTTTGCTTAACAAGGAAATTGCCATTGAAACTGTTAGACTTGAGAATGGACGAGGTAGGCGGAATTCGTAGTGTAGCGGTGAAATGCATAGATATTACGAAGAACTCCAATAGTGTAGACTGCTTACCAGACCATATCTGACACTAAGGCACGAAAGTGTGGGTATCAAACAGGATTAGATACCCTGGTAGTCCACACAGTAAACGATGAATACTAACTGTTTGCGATATACAGCAAGTGGTCGAGCGAAAGCGTTAAGTATTCCACCTGGGAAGTATGCCGGCAACGGTGAAACTCAAAGGAATTGACGGGGGCCCGCACAAGCGGAGGAACATGTGGTTTAATTCGATAATACGCGAGGAACCTTACCCGGGCTCGAACGATATTTGAATACATCCGAAAAGATGTAGCTAGCAATAGCAAATACCGAGGTGCTGCATGGTTGTCGTCAGCTCGTGCCGTGAGGTGTCGACTTAAGTGTCATAACGAGCGCAACCCTTACCGATAGTTACCATCAGATAATGCTGGGGACTCTATTGGGACTGCCACCGTAAGGTGTGAGGAAGGAGAGGATGACGTCAAATCAGCACGGCCCTTATGTCCGGGGCGACACACGTGTTACAATGGGAGAAACAAAGGGTCGCTACCTGGCAACAGGATGCTAATCTCGAAAATCTCTCTCAGTTCGGATTGGAGTCTGCAACTCGACTCCATGAAGCTGGATTCGCTAGTAATCGCACATCAGCCATGGTGCGGTGAATACGTTCCCGGGCCTTGTACACACCGCCCGTCAAGCCATGGAAGCTGGAAGTACCTGAAGTATGTAACTGAAAAGAGCGTCCTAAGGTAAAATCAGTAACTGGGGCTAAGTCGTAACAAGGTAGCCGTACCGGAAGGTGTGGCTGGAACACCTCCTTTCTGGAGCAAGTTATCAACATAACAAAAACAATACAGAGGATCTCCATTTGTACTACAAATTATGGAACTTTCTATAGCAATTGAAAACAAGTATCTTAAAAAAAACCAGTGAAGCAAAACTACAAAACCCAAAAATAGTCCTATAGCTCAGTCGGTTAGAGCACTTCTCTGATAAGGAAGGGGTCGGCAGTTCAACTTTGTCTGGGACTACTGTCAAAAAGGGGAATTAGCTCAGTTGGCTAGAGCGTCTGCTTTGCACGCAGAATGTCAAGGGTTCGAGTCCCTTATTCTCCACTAGTATCAGAATTCCATTTGAAAGGGAGGGGAGTCCTGTGGGAATGTGGTTGGTACGCGTCCTTGTATGCTGTCTTTGTATGTTTTGTATTGCATTTTGTGAAATGTAGTGAGTTTGGCTTTTTATTTTATAGGATAGGATTGATAAGATTGAGGTGGGACTTCAGTCTTCAGCCCGAAGACTGATTTGAAACGGTTAAAATAAATCTCGTGGATGCATTCGGTGTTTTGCTTGAAAGGATATTTGTTCTATATTCTGCATTTTGCGTGTTGAATCTTCACAAAGATATAACTCATGCACTCATTTAGTAGATTTGATTTTGAAAATAGTGGAAATTCTTGTTGGCACGGGAGGTCATGTTTTAGCAGAGACGTAAGGTGTTAAAGCAGAAGTAATTGATATACATGTAGATAACTCCACATGTATTTGATGGAAAGATAATGAGTTTTATTCTGATATTGAATTTATGACAGCGGAATACGCTGATTAACGTAGAGGAAGGTTTGAAAATGGAAAATAAAAGTTATTAAACTTGTGAATCACTAAACACAATTGAGTATAGAATACTTGATCCAAAAACAGTTAATCGTCTTCTTTTCGTCTTTACGAAATTGGATTCGAAGAAATGCACAAGCATTCCAAATCGAACTGAAAGAGATAAATTGCCAAATGGGTCTTCTTTTCAGTTGTTGTCTCTGAAAAAAGATCTTGGTGCTAAATTTTGTTGTTAGACGTATTTTTGAAATAAATAGGTAATGCTCTACATTTGGTTGCCAGTGACACTGAAATGATGACTTCTCCCGTGAACGTGAATACCTAAATTACAAGTACAACAAAAAAGGCTTAGATTTTGTATCGTTCGTTTTACTTGATGGAGTTTGTTATGCATCAGCTGGAATAATAAAATGTACAAGTGTATTATTAGCCGATACAAAAAAGAAAATAATTATGAGCATGTTGTTTTGTACAAATCCCTTGCATCAATTATAGTGAATATGCAATTCACCTATTGCAACAAAAAATACGGGAAAGATATTTTGTGGGAAGCACAAGTGATAAGCTAAAAGTTATTCTCGGAAAGAAAGGAGTAAAAAACAAACTTGCCCATTCCGATAATCTTTTTCATTATGGGGAACCTCTCCGTTGCGATAGATGCACATTTCAAAAATTGGGAAAAAACTGGGCAAATATAATTATCAAAAGTAAAGTTGGACAATGGCCATAGTAGTGACGATACACTTGTTAGTACGAGTTTTTCGAAATTTTTGCGGGAAAGATTAATTTTTTTTGCGAGAACTTTTATCGGAATAAATGTCAATTTATTTTCATATTGATTATAAGATTTGCCATTGATTCAATCAATCATCGTAGTGGACGATGATTTTTGGATGCAATATGTGTTCGAAAACGATATTATTCGCAATAAATGCAATCCTAATGTTCTATTTCTGGCATCCTCATTAGAACAGATTGTTTTTCAAAAAACATATTAAAAACAGGAGGAGATATATAACAATTCATTTGTATGAGTTTGGAGAAAACTACTAACTGGAATAAGTAAGAAAGAATGAAAAGAAATGAAGTTTCCCAAAAATGGATCATTAGCAGACCAATTTAGCTATTTTGAAAGCATATGATAAACAGAATTGATTGAATTTGGTTGGACTGAGCAGATTCCCTCTGCAGAGGAAATCTTTTTGGATGAAAAACGGGAATGAAAATTCAGAATATTTGGAAGTTTAGATATCGGCAATATCTAACACGAAAAATAGATTTATTGAAATTTATTATTGAATTGTTCTCAAATAGAGGAGGGAAGTGGATTGATTTTTGATTGTTTTTCCGATTTTTTGTCACGACACTTATTGTTGTTCAAGCGGCTCGATCATCGTAATTGAGTTGGGAATTGATAAGTCTGTATAGGTAATTAAAATTGCGAAAAGATTTACCAAACAGTTTATTTTTCAAAAGTTGAATATAAATTTTTGAAAGAGCTTTAAGAAAATGTATAAGAATAACAAATTCAAAATTTTATTTGAATCAGTCAAAAATAAATTTGATTATTTGTCAAATGTCTATAATTGCCCTATGGTAAGTTACTTTGATGAGTTTTGGGATTACTTTGGAAATTGGTTGTTCGTTGTTCATTATCGGCCTACTTGTAGGTCTCAAATTTTGTGAAGGGATTTTATTAACAAATTTTGCATGTAAATTAGCTAAAAAATTATATTACGATTTCCGTAAATCTTTTTGATCATAGATATTTAGAAAAATCTGAAAAAGATTTACTATTTACTACTTATTTGTAGTAGTACTTTTAATAAGTAATTAATGTATTATGTTCTGTCACGGTGTGTGTGGGTATATTCATGCTATATTATTTTGTAATATAGGAGAGATCTTAAAATTGCTTTTTATGTTTTTTGGGTATGTATTTTTTACATATACATGTCCTATGTTTTGTACCTTGTGAGTAGTTTTTCTATCTTTCAAATCTGGGCACTTATGTTGAAGCGATAGATAATATGGTTATCATCGTTTATCGTGTTTTTTATTATTCATTCTAGCAGTGATACGTTCCATATTCTCTAATATTGACAACTGGAGGAGAGCGAATAATTTATAGAGCAACTTTGGTTACGAGATAGTCATCTATGTCGTGCAAGTTTTGACTTTGACTTTGACTTTGACTTTGAAGATATTGGTAGCAACCTCTTCCCTCCTATTAAGGAGATAGGTGAGTCGTTGACAACAACAACGAGGATATAGCACGAATCGTGTAATAATAAATAAGATAGATCTGATGTGTAGAATTATAAATGTGTAGAATTATAAAACTATTTGTTTTTTAATTTACTTGAAATTGAGTATTCCCATTTAAAAGAAAATTTATAATTTGGTTGGCAGCAGCAATTCCTGCATTGTTATTGGCTTCTGTTGTTTGAGCTCCCATTTTCTTTGGAGTAGAAAAGTAACGTTTAGAAAATTTCTCTCTCAGTTTTTTATCGTTGTTGGGCATTATATCTGTTATATATCTGACCTCTGGAGAGTTTTCCATCCAATTTATCAAATCCTCTTCATTAATGACTTCTTTGCGGGCTGTATTTATTAAAATGGCTCTTGGAAGCATTTTTGTAAAAAAATTGTGATTGATAGAATATTCGGTTTCTGGTGTGCATGGAATATGTAAAGATATATATTGGCAAGTTCTATACAATTCTTCTACTGAAGTAAATGCTTTTATTCCGTCTTTTTCAATAATTTCAGCAGGGCAGAAAGAATCATATGCATAAATATCCATTTCAAAACCTTTAGCAATTTTTGCTACATTCCGACCAACATTACCATATGCGTGAATACCCAATTTTTTACCTTTGAGTTCTGTTCCATTGCTTCCATCATAAAAATTTCGTGAGGCATAAATCATCATTCCTATAGCTAATTCAGCTACTGCATTAGCATTTTGTCCTGGAGTATTCATTACAACTATGTTACGAACTGAAGCAGCTACTAAATCTACATTATCTACACCTGAACCAGCTCGTACTACAATTTTTAATTTTTTTGCAGCATCTAAAATTTCATTTGTCATCAAATCACTGCGAATAATAATAGCATCCACATCTTCTACGGCATTTAGTACCTGATATTTATCAGTATATTTTTCCAAAATAACTGCTTCCATTGAAGCATTGCTAATAATTTGTTTGATACTGTCTATTGCTTTTGTTGCAAATGGTTTTTCTGTAAGAATTAATACTTTCATAACATTTAGTATTTTTTATTTTCGATGTTTTGTACAATTTTTGAATATCTATTGAGCTTACATACGTAATGCTAAAGGTAAAAATAAATTATTATGAAAGATTGTAGGAAATAGTTATATTTTTGTACCTAAACAATTTAATTGAATTTGAAATTCAAGATCAGTTTATGGACAAAACGTCTGTTTATCACCATATACCGGTCCTTTTAAAGGAAAGTGTGGACGGATTGAATGTTTGTAGTGGGGGTATTTATGTAGATGTAACTTTCGGTGGAGGGGGGCATTCTAAAGAAATACTAGTTCGCTTGGGGAATACAGGTCATTTGTATGGATTTGACCAGGACGAAGATAGTGAAAAAAATATCTTTTCTGATATTAGGTTTACTTTTGTGAGAAGTAATTTTCGTTATCTCGCTCATTTTATGGATTGGCATAATGTGAAAGAAATAGATGGATTACTGGCGGATTTGGGAGTCTCTTCAATTCATTTTGACGATTGTAATAGAGGATTTTCATTTCGTTTTATCGGCAATTTAGATATGCGTATGAACCAGAGAAAAGGAGAGACTGCTGCGGATATCTTAAATACTTATTCGGAAAATAAATTGATTGATATGTTTGATTTATATGGTGAGTTGAAAAATTCGGCGAGTATTGCACATGCAATTGTTCAAGCGAGGATGCAAAGGGAGATACAGACTGTACAAGATTTTTTGGATATTCTCAAACCTTTTGTAAGAAAAGGGAAAGTAGAAAAACAATTGGCTCAAATTTTTCAAGCCTTGCGGATTGAAGTAAATAAAGAGCTGGATGCTTTGAAGGAAATGCTTATTCAAGCGAAACAGTTGTTAAGGTCAGGTGGAAGAATAGCAATAATAACTTATCATTCTCTAGAAGATCGTTTGGTTAAATTTTTTTTTAAGACGGGTAGTTTTTATGAGAAAATTGAGAGAGATTTCTATGGTAATTTTTTATCTCCTTTTAAAATCATTAATCATAGGGTAATTGTCGCAAGTGATGAGGAAGTAAAGCGAAAT
Organism: Candidatus Azobacteroides pseudotrichonymphae genomovar. CFP2; assembly: GCF_000010645.1. NCBI lineage: Bacteria > Pseudomonadati > Bacteroidota > Bacteroidia > Bacteroidales > Azobacteroides (SeqCode) > Azobacteroides pseudotrichonymphae (SeqCode). The sequence continues at coordinate 1,088,242 of NC_011565.1, read as the reverse complement.
CCTCGTTCGAGAAGTGCTAAATTAAGGATTGCTGAAAAAATATGAATAATGAGGATAATAGTGTAGTAAAACGAAAAAAGAAAAACTTTCGATATATTATCGGAGGTGATATTTTAGCAGAAAATTTTATTTTTGAGCAATCTAAGCTGCTTATATTGATATTGGTATTGATAGTATTTTTCATTAGTAATAAATATTCTTGTATGAAAAAATTAGTAGAGGTAGAAACTTTAAGAGAACAATTAAAAGATATAAAGTATGAAAATTTGTCTATTTCGGCGGAATTAGCTTTTCGTAGTCGTTTATCACAGGTTGAGAAATTGCTGAAATCAAGAGAGATAGAATTGTCCATTTCTGAAACGCCTGCATTTGAATTACATAAAAAATAAGCGATTAGAGAAGAAAAAGTATGAAGTTGTAATAAATCATAGAAATTGAGAGAAAAATGGAATAAATAGTGAGAAACATTCAGCAAATAAGATGTTTTGGTTTATGAATAAAGTTGGAGAGAAAGAAGATATAGGGTACAGCAACTAGAAACACGCTAAAATCTTAAAATTTAAATAAAAAACGATTGGTATTCTTTTTGAGAAAAGGGGAGTTAGATTGGTCTAATCTAATGGCAAAGAAGAATTGGTAAAATTGAAGCGAATATCTGTTATTCAAATAATTAACCAAAATTATAGAGAGTAATTAGGACAATTTTGAATACACTTTGGAAGTGGGGTGTTTGAATTTGATGAAGTTGAAAAATTTTAATGCATTAGTATCTAAAAAGGAGTAGGAGATTATTGATTATTGATGAGAATTTTTTCAATGTCAACGAAGTAAAGTTTGGACATGTCTGAAAAGCAATTTATAGATAAACAAGCGATAATGTATTATGCTTTAATAGCAATTGCTATTTTGGTATTTGCTGCTTCTATTTTTGTGAAAGCATGTATTACCTCGTTTGTTTATGGAAAAACTTGGAGAAAGATTGGTCTTAAACAAATTCATCCTAATATACAAATACCAGCTATGCGTGGGAATATCTATTCTGCTAATTATGAGTTGATGGCTACTTCTGAGTCCCGATATCGTTTATTTGTTGATTTTTGTGCAGAAGCTATTAAGGAAAATACTTTGAAAAAGCATGTGAAGGATCTTGCTGTGGAATTACACAAGATGTTTCCTCAAAAGTCGGCAAAGCAATATGAAATTCATATTATGAAAGGATGGGAAACTCGTTCCAAAAATAATAGAGAGTATCGTTTGTTAGATCAAGATGTGAATTATATTCAGTGGAAAGAAATATGTCAAATGCCTTATTTTAATCAGGGACGTAACAAGTCTGGTTTATATTATAAAGAATTGGTAAGGAGAATAAAACCGTATAGAACGTTAGCTTCACGAACTATTGGAGATGTTTATGGAGAATTAGGGAAAGGGGGCAAGAATGGGCTTGAAAAATATTACAATGATTGTTTGAGTGGAAGAAGTGGTATAGGAACGCGGCGAAAAGTGTATGGGCGATATATTAATGTTGTTGATGTAAAGCCTGTTGTAGGTCAAGACATTGTAACGACTATTGATATCACAATACAAGATATTGCGGAAAAAGCATTATTGAATAAATTAGAAGAATTTGATGCCGAATCGGGTACAGTTGTAGTAATGGAGGTTGCTACAGGGGAAGTTAAAGCTATTACCAATATGAGGCATGTGAGAGAAGGTATTTGGAGGGAAGCCCAAAATTATGCAGTTTCCGACTTAGTTGAACCTGGTTCAACTTTCAAAGTAGTTTCTATGATGGTGGCAATAGAAGATGGGTTGATTAGTCCAGGAGATTCAGTAGATACAGAGAATGGGATGGTGATGATTGGAGGACGACTTTTGAAAGATCACAATGCTGAGCGTGGTGGATATGGGAAGATTACTGCATCTCAAAGTATTCGTTATTCATCTAATATCGGTGTAGCTCGTTTGATTGAAAAGGCTTATGGTGATAAGCCTGAAAAATATATAGATGGTATTTATAAGATAGGGTTTCATAGAAATATGGATTTGGAGATACCTGGCTATGGAATTCCGCAGATTCGCCATCCTCAAGATAGGAGTAGACTTTGGTCACGTACTACATTGCCATGGATGTCTTTTGGTTATGAAATACAAATTCCTCCTATTTATATATTGGCATTTTTCAATGCTATTGCTAACAATGGAAAATTACTCAAACCTATATTTGTTCGGGAAATTAGAGAAGGAGACAAAATTGTAGAGAAAAAACACACACAAGTGATTAATGATCAAATTTGCTCTTTTTCTACATTGACTGCTGTTCGTCAGATGTTGGATGATGTAGTAAATATGCCTGACGGAACAGGAAAGCCAGCTCATTCTGACAAGGTACGCATTGTCGGTAAGACTGGGACGGCACAAATTTCGCAGGGGACTGCGGGATATAAATCAGCAGGATTATTTTATCAAGTGTCATTTTGTGGATATTTTCCAGCAGAGAATCCACAATATTCTTGTATCGTTGTTATGCGAAAGCCTCATAAGGGAATATCTTCGGGGGGGATTATGTGCGGTTCGGTTTTCAAAAATATTGCAGAAGAAATATATGCAAGGAATATTATTTCTAATATAGGATTATTTCCGATAGATACACTTCATTCATTAATACCTATTTTGAAGAATGGCAACAAAAAAAGTTCTATAAAAATATTGGAAGAATTAAAAATCCCTTATGAAGATAGAAGTGAAGGGCAACAAGAGATTGTTTATTGTATCGAGAAAAATAATCGAATGATACTTTTAGACAAAAAAGCGACTTCTATGCTAGTCCCTGATGTAAGAGGGATGGGAGCTAAAAATGCAGTTTTTACTTTAGAAAGTATTGGTTTGAAAGTAAATATTTTTGGAAGAGGAACAGTTATTAAACAATCTGTCCCGGCAGGGACATGCATTATAAAAGGACAAGTTGTTGCACTACAATTAGAGTAATGTTATGAGATTAGTATTTGAAGGCAAAGAACTGAGTTTGTCTGGAGTTCATTCGGATTCTCGTAAAATTAAGGCTGGATATTTGTTTGTTGCTATTGTAGGGACTCAAATGGATGGACATAGTTGTATAGAAAAATCTATTAAAAATGGAGCCAAAACAATTATTTGTCAAACTTTACCTGTAACTCTTCGACCAGATGTAACTTATATTTGTGTAAAGGATAGTGCTAAAGCTTTAGGACAAATAGTTTCTTTGTGGAATGGAGAACCTTCAAAAAAATTGCGATTAATTGGAGTTACTGGAACTAATGGAAAAACGACAGTCACTACTCTATTGTATAGAGTTTTTAGAAAATTGGGTTACAAAGTAGGATTGATTTCTACTATTTGCAATTGTATTAATGACCGAATCGTTCCAACTACTCATACTACTCCAGATGTAATAGAATTAAATACTTTGTTAGTTCAAATGGTTTCCGAAGGTTGTGATTATGTTTTTATGGAGGTAAGTTCGCATGCTATAGATCAAAAAAGAATTGCTGGTTTGCAATTTAAAGGGGGTATTTTTACTAATCTTACCAGGGATCATTTAGATTATCATAAGACATTTGATATTTATCGGGATGTAAAGAAAACTTTCTTTGATTTGCTTCCTACGGGTGCTTTTGCTTTGGCCAATAAAGATGATAAGAATGGAGCATTTATGTTACAAAATACAAAAGCACATAAAAAATTTTATTCTCTTCAATCATTGGCTGATTTTAAAAGCAGGATTTTGGAGTCGCATTTTAATGGGACATTAATGACTATTAATGATAAAGAGCTTTCTACCTTATTGGTAGGTAAATTCAATGCTTATAATCTTTTGGCAATTTATGGAACAGCTATTTTGTTAGGACAAAATTCGGATGAAATATTGGTTTTATTAAGCGTACTTCGTCCTGTTATTGGTAGATTTGAGACTTTAAATGCTTCGAGGGGTTTTACTGTTATTGTAGATTATGCACACACGCCAGACGCTTTAATTAATGTTTTGAATACTATCAATGAAATTTTGGCTAGAAAAGGAAAAATAATAACAGTGATTGGTTGTGGCGGTAATAGAGATAAGGGTAAGCGTTCAATTATGGCAAGAGAAGCTGTTCGACTTAGCCAAAAGGTTATTTTAACTTCTGATAATCCTCGCTTTGAAGAACCTGGTGATATTATTGAGGATATGCTTGCTGGATTAGACGATATTCAACAAAAAGAAACTATCTGTATTGTAGATCGAAAAGAAGCTATCCGAACGGCTTGTTTATTAGCCCAGCCTAATGATATAGTATTAATTGCGGGGAAAGGGCATGAGGATTATCAGGAAATAAAAGGAGTAAAAAACCATTTTAACGATAAAAAAGTTGTAATGGAGATTATAAACTAAAATATAATTTATGCTATATAGTTTATTCTATTTTCTTAGTTCATTAAATGTACCAGGAGCAAGATTATTTCGGTATATCTCTTTTCGTTCTGTTTTGTCTTTCTCTTTGTCTTTGATTATTTCTGTGCTTATTGGTGAAAGGATAATTCGGTTTTTGCAACGACACCAGGCAGGAGAAACTATTCGTAATCTCGGATTGGAGGGACAAATACAAAAAAAAGGAACGCCTACTATGGGGGGAATTATTATCATAATAGCAATCTTAATACCTGTTTTATTATTAGCTCGGCTTTCAAACATATATGTACTATTGATGTTGATTACCACTATTTGGCTAGGAATTCTTGGATTGATAGATGATTGTATTAAAGTAATTTGGAAACATAAAGAAGGATTATCAGGGAAAATAAAAATAATAGCACAGGTGGGGTTAGGATTAATAGTTGGTTTAATTGTTTATTTATCTCCCAATATTGTGATGTATGAAAATGTGGAAATTCGTCAGCAAGGAGGGAGAAAAACAGTTTCTTATACTCCTCCTTTAAAATCTACGCAAACTACTGTCCCGTTTTTTAAAAATAATAATCTCGATTATCGAGATTTGACTGCATTTATGACTAATCATCGTACAGCTGCTACTTGGATACTTTTTGTTTTAATCACCGTTTTTATTGTAACTGCCGTATCTAATGGTGCAAATCTGACTGACGGTTTAGATGGGCTAACTGCGGGAAGTTCGGCTATTATCGGTGTTGTATTAGGTATTTTAGCTTATGTGTCTGCTAATTTGGGGTTTGCCGCTTACTTAAATATTATGTATATACCGGGTTGTGGAGAATTAACAGTTTTTGCGAGTGCTTTTGTAGGTGCATGTATGGGGTTTTTGTGGCATAATGCTTTTCCTGCCCAGGTTTTTATGGGAGATATAGGGTCGCTTACATTGGGGGGAATTATTGCAGTGTTTGCCATTATCATTCATAAAGAATTATTGTTGCCTATGCTTTGTGGAATTTTTTTTACAGAAAGTCTTTCAGTAATGATTCAAGTAGCTTATTTTAAATATTCAAAAAGGAAAACTGGAATGGGTAAAAGAATATTCAAAATGACACCTATTCACCATCATTTTCAGAAAGGAGGGAGTGAGGAAGTAAATGTCATTATTCAAAAGCCACTGAATGCTATTCCAGAATCTAAGATTGTAGTTCGTTTTTGGTTGATAGGCATTTTGTTAGCTGCTTTAACTGTTGTTACGTTAAAGATCAGATAATTCTGCAAACAAGTGATAATTTCAATTTTTTATAAATGTAAATTATAAAAATATGGCAAAATCATATTGGTAAAGCTATATTCGGTAGCTATTCGTTGAGTAAATGCTATAGTAATTACAGTATAGATTATTTACAGCAGGGGAATTAATTTTATTTGACAGTTTTCCAGATGTTGGTGTTCAAGAATTACATGGGCGGATAATTTTTGTCTCAAAAATTATCCGCCCATGTAATCAGATAGTTATAAATATGGATTTCCTGTTGATATTTGCAAAGAATGGATAGCTTATGATTTTGTCTTTGGCTATTGATGATTATTCTTATTGGATCTGAATAATGTAAAGGCTGATAATTATTTTATGATTGGAGAATTGTCTTGGATGGACACTCAAACTTGTAATAGAAGTCTTACCAATTGCTGTTAGGGCTAGAGAAGAGAAATTTGAAGGGATTTATCTTAATCAGGAAATTGTAGAATGGAATTTTTCATGGGTAGAAAGACAAAAAAATGAAAAAGGAGCATCGGAGGTGATATGTGACGTGAAGGATAAATATTTATTTTTTGTTGGTGCATCTTGGAGTCGTGAAAGTTCGTTAGCTAAACGAATATTTTCTGTTCCCCCGTTTTAACTCTTATGGAAAGTCTTGAAGCGACTAAAATCTATTCAGTGGTGGAATGATTTGTTGATTGCTATTTGTCCTTTTAGATCCCCCATCATACAGTTTCGAGTGTGGAAATGGTAGGAATATTTTTTCTTTTAATCGGGAAAGTTAGTTTGGTTCACAATATGATATTTTGTTTCTAGACGAAATAGTTGAATTTGACAAAGATGTATTGGAAGTAGGTTTGACAACCTATAGAAGATCGAATAACAATAATTTCAAGATCTAAATTTTAAAATGGAATATTTCTGTAGAATTTATGCTAGTTATATCATGAATCCGTATTTGTGTAGACATTTAATACGTCTTTATAAAAAGAGATGCGCATTTGTCAACTTAAACAAGCGTAGATGTTACAAAGTGATACTTAGCCAGATAGAGGTGAATTTTTATTGTTAAAAATTGTCAAAAAATGCAAAAGATGTATTAAGTACATCGTATTCGGGGATATAGGATATCGTAATTCGGATAAAAAGGGAATGGAGCCATGTCAAGGGTTTATAATTTGTTTTGAATATTACGGGACAATCTTTGTTTCCATGTTGTAAACATTATCAGTGAAGATATGTTTACGTAACTCTTTTACTAATTAAAAATAAAAAGCTGAGTTGTGAATAGAAGCAATTTGTAAAGCCAATATTTCGTTTACTGAAAAAAGATGATGTAAATAAGCTTTTGTATGAGTTTTACCAATAAATGATATACCCTCTAATTCTATAAGGGAAAAATCGGGGGCTGCCCATTTTCTATTTCGTAATTTATAATCCCTTTTTCGTAAAAAATTGACCATTACGGTCATTGCGTGTAGGCATAATACAATTCACATAATACAATTCAAACATATCTATTCTTTCGTTCAATTTCTTCTGGAAGTTGGCCGGAGTACAAGATAACCAGGTTTCTCTTTAGAGAGAATAGTATTGACTATTTCAATTATTATTTCATACATTTTTTCTATTGGTTCGACTACTACTAGTCCTCCAATTGCATTCCTTTCAGCATTTTAGAGCAATATTTTCTGCTGCTTATCCCCTTAAATCTTCATATATACATCCCTGAACAATAGGAAATAAAGATTGTGAATATCCATATTTACTTTTTGTTGCATTAAATCTATTTAAATAGCGGTTTAACCAATTTTCGATCAGTGCTAATGATTTTTTTGCATATTTGTAATCGGAATTTTACTCGGGATGCATTTATCAAGTGTCATAATGATGACTGCTCCAATACTTCATTGAATATATATTACTTTTTCAGGACTAAAAAATGTTTTGAACAGTCAAAAGGATATGAGAGCGAAAATCTACTCCTTCTTGTTTTAATTTGCAATTTTTAGATAGAGAAAAGATTTGAAATCATCCGATGTCTGTTAATATCGGATGTTTCCATCTATTAGATTTATGTGATCCTCCTGCCTTTTCCAATATTTCAATACTTTTTACCTTGCCGTAAATAAAGGTGATAAGTGTTGCATAAAATAATCTTTGTATGAGTATATCTTTTTCTAATTCATTAAAATGCACTGCTTTAACAGGCCCCTGAGTTCCTAAAATTAGTAGGTGATATTGTCTATCAATCTAACTTCTCCAATATAGACAGCGATACATCCTACAATGTATTTTGTATCTTTCCAGTCGGTTATAGATTGTAATGTATTTCCATCCACCAAGTCAAAGTACTCTACTCGAAAATCGGGGATGCAATTGATTTTGTTTATTGTTTTTTGTTTTAACTCTTGGATAGAAAGAATGTTTTTTTCTTTTCGACTTTTGGATAAAGTTTTGAAAATCATTCCTGCATTTTTTTTTTGCTTTGGAGTTAAATGAATATTTCTGCTGCTCAAAGCTAAACCATTTGGTTCGCGGACAGTAGGATGGGGAATGATTTTAACATTCAGATTTAACAGTCGAACCAATGTACGAATAATTGTAAGTTGTTGAAAATCTTTTTCTCCAAAATAGGCACAATTTGGTTTTACAATTTTAAAAAGACGACTTACTACTTGTGCTACTCCATTAAAGTGTCCTGGCCGTAATTTCCCTTCCATAACTGTTTCCAAGTGACCAAATTTGAATTGTTGAATGTTTGTTTCCGAATAAATTTCTTCTACTGATGGTGCAAAAACAAAATGATTATTAGTTTCTTGCAAAAGAAGTTTGCAGTCGGCATTCAATGTTCTTGGGTACTTTAATAAGTCGTTTTTATCATTAAATTGAGTAGGGTTAACGAAAATACTAACTATGGAAATAGTATTTTCTACTACTGATTGTTTAACTAATTCTATATGTCCCCGATGCAATGCACCCATAGTTGGAACAAATCCAATAGATTTATTTTGTTCTCTTATTTTTAATAGTGCTGTTTGTAATTCTACGACTGTTTTAATTATTTCCATAGACAATAAAAATAATGTTAAAGATCTTACAAATCTAATAAATAAACATTTTCCATAATGGTTCTATTTTGAAACTTATACAGGATACTATATTATGGTGCTTTTTTTTATCTTTGTAGTCTTGGTGACAAGAGGAGGTATGATGAAACAAAAAGTTTTATTTATTACAGCGGAGATGTTTCCTTTTCTTCCAAAAACGGAAATATCTTTTTTGGTGCAAAAACTTTCTCGAGGTATTTGTGAGCGAGGGAAAGAAGTCAGAAATTTTATGCCAAAATTTGGCGTTATTAATGAGAGAAAATATCAATTACATGAAGTAATTCGCTTTTCAGGAGCAAATCTTGTTATTGGAGATTTAGATTATTCTTTGTTTGTGAAAGTAGCTACAATTCCGTTGTCTCGTATACAGGTTTATTTTGTGTATAGTAAAGAGTTATTTCAAGAAAAAAATATTTTGCATGATGATATGGGAAACGAATTACCTGATAATGACGAAAAAAGTGTCTTTTTTGCTCGTGGCGTGATAGAAACCGTAAAAAGATTAGGATGGTCTCCTGATTTAATTCATTGTCATGGTTGGATGACAGCGTTAGTTCCTCTCTATGTGAAAAGACATTATAACATAGATTCTTGTTTTGCGAATACCAAGGTAATATATTCTGTATATAATGATATATTTTATCAACCATTTGAGAAACAATTTTTGGAGAAAATAATGATAGAAGGGATTACTATAAATGATATAAAGCATATCAAGGATAAGGTGAACTTTGAATCCTTAACTAGGTTAGCTATTGATTTCTCAGATGGGCTTGTTCAAGCAAGTATTGAAATTCATCCGAAAATAAAATACTACATACAACAAAAAGAGGGGTTACCTTTTCTGGAGTATCAGTCGGAGGACATGCGTATAGACACATATAATGATTTTTACGACCAAATATTAAATCAGTAGCATTATTAGTGTGACAGGGAAAGAGCAAAGTTCCATCATTAATTTCTGCTTCTCGTGAGATTTTTAATTCTTTGCAATAATGTTGGGTGCGAATAATGCCAAAATACTACCCAGCTATGTGGATTAAGATTGCTTAAAGAGTGGACGGATAATTTTTTCAGTCCACTTATTAATGTTTCTCCTAATCCGAAGTTAGCAGCATATGCGTCTGCCTCGTATTCGTTTTTGCGTGATAAAGATAAAAAAATCAGGTTAGTGAGTTCTGAAATAGGGGTAAATAGAAAAGAGAAACCAATTAATCCTAAATGGAAAGAATGGGTATTTCCTCCTAAGGCTTTTGCCAACAGCAAGTTATCTAAAAATAGAGAAAGTATATAAAATGTTATTCCTGTAGATATAATGGAACCAATTATGGAATACGCAATGTGCTTTTTTTTATAATGGCCAATTTCATGAGCTAGTACTGATAAAATTTCTTCTTTGTTTAATTCGTTGATTAAAGTATCAAAAAGAACAATTCGTTTTTTTTTCCCCATTCCAGTAAAGTAAGCATTACCTTTACTGCTTCTTTTGGAGCCATCTATTACATAGATATTGCTTATTTCAAATCCGACTTTTTTAGTAAATATTTCAATAGCATTACGTAAATCACTTGTTTCTAAAGGAGTTTGTTTATTAAATAAAGGAACAATCAACTCTGAATAAAATAAGTTCATCAATAAGACAAAAATAGAAACTACACCCCATGCTAATAACCAAAAATACTTATTGGTATATTGATAAATACAAATAGTGATACTTAGAATCAATCCTCCTATCAGGACATTCAATAGAATGCTTTTGAGCCAATCTAAGATGAAAAGCTTGGGAGTAGTCCTATTAAAGCCAAATTTTTTTTCAATTATAAAAGTTGCATACCAACTAAACGGAAAATTTATAATCATGTTAGTTAACATAACTATACCAAAAAATATCAGAGGTAATAGAACTGTATTGGATATATGTTTCCTCAACATGGTATCTAACCAACCAAAAGTTCCTCTGGATAGAACTACTGAAATAATTATGAACAAAAAACTTTCAGATACTAATCCAAAATGACTATTTTCTTTTTGATATAGTTGTTGTTTTGTATATACTTCTGGCTTATTATAAATACCTTTTAGTTGTTCAGGGACTTCAATACTCATCTGTTTTCGATTTAAATAGCTCAAAATTTGTTCCCAAACAAAGTTAAGAACAACGACTGAGATAATTATACAGAAATAAATGTTGTACATGTTAAATAGTTTTTTTTGCAAAAGGGACAATTTCTATTTGGCAAAATGCTTTGTCTAGATATTTAAAATAACCGCTTATTGCTACCATAGCAGCATTGTCAGTAGTGAATGCAATGGATGGAATATGGATTTTCCAATTATGTTTTTTTGCAAATTCTTCAAATGCCTTCCGTAAGCCAGAATTAGCAGATACACCCCCGGCAAGAGCTACTTCTTTAATATCCAAATCTATAGATGCTTTGTACAATTTGTTCATTAAAATGTCAATGATAGTTGTCTGCAAGGAAGCACTTAGATCTGCTTTATTTTCTTCCACAAAGAAAGGGTTTTTTTTCAATTGATTTCGTAATAAATAAAGAAATGAAGTTTTTAATCCACTAAAACTGTAATTATATCCTGGTAGTGATGGTTTGCTCAACTGGAAAGTATCAGGATTCCCTTCTTTAGCTAAAGAATCGATTATCGGACCACCTGGGTAAGAAAAACCCATTAACTTGGCACATTTGTCAAATGCTTCTCCTGCTGCATCGTCAATGGTTTGCCCAATTACTCTCATTTCGTTTATGGATTTTACTAGAATAATTTGAGAATTACCTCCAGAAACTAGTAGACATAAAAAAGGGAATTGAGGTGGTTTATGATTATCGATTTCATTTTGTTTGATAAAATGAACTAAAACATGTGCTTGCAAATGATTTACTTCAATTATTGGAATATTTAAAGCTATAGACAATCCTTTAGCGAAAGAAGTTCCCACTAAAAGTGAACCTAATAGACCTGGACCGCATGTAAAGGCTATTGCGGATAAATCTTCTTTCTGTATTCCTGCTTTTTTAATTGCTGTATCTACGACAGGAATAATATTTTGTTGATGCGCTCGTGCGGCCAATTCTGGTACTACACCACCAAAAAATTTATGAACTTTTTGGTTGGCTATAATATTGGATAGAACTACGCCATTCTTGACAATTGATGCAGCAGTGTCGTCACAAGACGACTCTATACCTAATAGAATTGTGTCCGTTTTCATAGTTAATTCAGCTTTAAAACAGCAAAAAATGCTTTTTGCGGAACTTCTACATTACCAACTTGTTTCATTCGTTTTTTTCCTTCTTTTTGTTTTTCGAGAAGTTTGCGCTTGCGGGTAATGTCACCTCCATAACACTTGGCAGTCACATCTTTACGGACAGCTTTGATAGTTTCGCGTGCAATAATTTTTGTTCCGATAGATGCTTGGATAGCAATATCAAATTGTTGGCGAGGAATTAATTCCTTCAATTTTTCACACATCCGACGTCCAAAATTAACTGCATTGTCAATGTAAGTGAGTGTAGATAAAGCATCTATTGGCTCTCCATTAAGAAGAATATCTAACTTAACAAGTTTGGAAGGATGATAGTCTTGCATATGATAATCAAAAGAAGCATATCCTTTAGAAATGCTTTTTAATTTATCATAAAAATCAATAACTATTTCGCTTAATGGAAGGTCGTAGATAATTTCTATACGGTCTCCAGAAATATAATTTTGTTTAATTAAGATCCCACGTTTACTTAAACAAAGTGTCATAATTGAACCGATATACTTGATATTCGTTATGATAGAAGCACGAATGAAAGGTTCTTCTATATAGTCTATTAATATTGGGTCTGGTAATCCAGCAGGATTATGAACCTCCTTATAATGCCCTTGCTTATCATACACTTTGTAGGATACATTAGGAATAGTTGTAATTACGTCCATATTAAACTCTCTATATAGTCGTTCTTGAATAATTTCCATATGAAGCAATCCAAGAAATCCGCAACGAAACCCAAATCCTAAAGCAATAGAGGACTCGGCTTGGAAAGTTAATGAAGCATCGTTTAATTGGAGTTTTTCAAGAGATGAACGAAGATTTTCAAAATTTTCACTTTTTATCGGATAAACACCAGCAAAAACCATTGGTTTGATTTCTTTGAATCCATCAATGGCCAAGTTGCAAGGACGTTTTACATGAGTAATTGTATCTCCTACTTTTACCTCTTTTGAAGTTTTAATACCAGAAATAATATATCCAACCTCTCCGCAGGTTATTTCTTTTTTAGGGATCATGCTTAATTTTAAAATACCGACTTCATTTGCCTCATATTCTTTACCAGTAGCCACGAATTTTACTTGATCGCCTTTTTTGATAGATCCGTTGATAATCTTGAAATAAGCAACGATTCCTCTAAAAGCATTAAATACAGAGTCAAAAATTAGTGCTTGTAATGGAGCTTTTGCATCGCCCTCAGGAGCTGGAATTTTTTCTACAATAGTATCTAATAGAGAAATAATACCTTCACCCGTTTTACCACTAGTACGTAGAATATCTGTTTTTTTACAACTCAATAAATCTATAATTTGGTCTTCGGTTTCTTCTATCATAGCATTTGTTAAGTCAATTTTGTTTAAAACAGGAATAATTTCCAAATTATTTTCCAATGCCATATATAGATTAGATATAGTTTGTGCTTGAATGCCTTGCGTAGCATCCACGATTAATAATGCACCTTCGCAAGCCGCAATGGAACGTGATACTTCGTAGGAAAAATCCACATGTCCTGGAGTATCAATCAGGTTAAGTATATATTCACTTCCTCGATAGTTGTATTTCATTTGAATGGCATGACTTTTGATAGTAATACCTCGTTCGCGTTCTAAATCCATATCATCTAAAACTTGTGATTGCATAGCTTTTTTCTCTATAGTTTGAGTATATTCTAGTAGGCGATCAGCAAGAGTACTTTTGCCATGATCAATATGTGCGATGATACAGAAATTCCTGATATGTTTCATGTTATGAACAAAGAAAGCATTGTTACGAAGATATATATATCTTTGGAATTAATAGCTTAGAATCTTTGTTAAGATTGATGATTGAGATCTATGGAAGTAGAGATAGGCGGAAGTAGAGATAGGCAATAATTATGGTATGGTTGTTTTTGGCAAATTGAGTAAAAAATTAAGAAAACAGTGTGCTTGAGTTTTTATTTGTCGAACTGGTAGTGATTATTAAGGATGAGAAACTTGTAATATCACAAAATGTGACAGGTACTTTTTTGTCTCTATCTTCACAAGATAGCTATACTGATTGTCGTTCATATTGAAAAAAATTAATAAGTTTGTCTAGAGCAATTGAGAATTGAGAGCAGGATCGCATATCTTTGATGGTTATTTTATTCTCAGCTATTTCAGTAGAGCCGACAATAGCAACAAAGGGGATCTGGTTGTTATGAGCATAGGATAATTGTTTTTTGATTTTAGTATTATGTGGATATAATTCAGCGTTGATACCAACTTTTCTAAGAGAGAAAAGGACGGGAAGTATGAAATCTACCCCTTTTTCGCCAAGGTTGACGAATAAAATTTGAGTATGTGAGGCATTAGTATTAGGATAGAGATTCAATTGATTCAGAATATCAAAAATTCGGTCTGCTCCAAAAGAAATTCCTACGCCTGATAAATTAGATAGACCAAAAATATTTGTTAAATTGTCATATCGTCCACCTCCCAAAACGCTACCGATGGGGACGTTTAGGCATTTGACTTCAAAAATAGTCCCTGTATAATAGTTTAGTCCTCTTGCTAGAGTTAAGTCAAATTTTATCGTGTTTCGAGTGGGAATTAGATTGAGTTTATTGAAAATAGTTTCAATTTCTTGTAATCCTTTTATTCCTATTGGAGATGTACTAAGAATATTTTTTAGGGTTGATATCTTGTTTTGATTCGACCCCTTAAGCAAAAAAAATGGTTGTAGTTGGTCTATAGCTTGAATAGAGATACCTTTTTGAAGTAATTCTTCGTTTACTTTAGTTAAACCAACCTTATCCAATTTATCCATTGCAGTTGTGATATCTGTAATTTTTTTTTCTTCGCTAATAATTTCAGCAATTCCATTTAATATTTTGCGGTTGTTTATTTTAATTGAAATACTTATAGATAATCTATGAAAAACTTCATCAATGATTTGGATCAATTCCACTTCATTTAGCAAAGAATCACTACCAACAATGTCTGCATCACATTGAACAAATTCTCTATAACGTCCTTTTTGGGGGCGGTCTGATCTCCAAACAGGCTGGATTTGAAATCGTTTAAAAGGAAATGTAATCTCATTTCGATGCATTACGACAAAACGAGCCAAAGGGAGTGTTAAATCATATCGTAGTCCTTTTTTAGAAATTTGTTTTGTTAGTTTGGAAAGTTGGTGATTATTCCAATCGATAGGATTTACTTTAGAAATAAAATCACCTGAATTGAGTATTTTAAAAAGCAATTTATCATTTTCTTCACCATATTTTCCCAATAAAGTAGAAAGATTTTCTAAAGCGGGAGTTTCAATTTGTTTAAATCCATATAAATAAAAAACGCTTCGTATAGTATCAAAAATATAATTGCGTTTATCCATTTCGCATGGAGTAAAGTCCCTCGTCCCTTTGGGTATAGACAACTTCTGCATATAAAGTTAAAATGTAGCTAGACTATAGTCTATTTATACTACTACAAAAATATGCAATATTTTTTGTTCTTGTCTTTTTGTTAAACTTACTATCTATGCTATTTGTGAAATTGCACAATGAATTAATGGATTGACAATGATGTATAAAAGTTCCTGCAGTGATTAGTGATTAAAGAGATTAAGATTTAAAAAATGGACGATTGCGACGATTGTACTACTTGATATGTGAAAGGGAGTAATGATTTTTGTTGAAAATTGTTGAAAAAAAGCTTGTTAATCCAGCTTAGTGACGATGAAAGTTTCTCTTTTTGTTCGAAGTTGGCTTTTTTTGTTTAAATCTGGTTTCTACGCAATTATCTTTTGCAGTTTTGTTTTCATCGATTGTTTCTGAGTATTTTATATTAATTCATTTATAAATATATGCTCATGCGTTTTTTTGTTGTAACAACATATGCCTTATCGTCTCTATTTGTATTTTTTAATAGTCATAAACTGCAGTGTGTAATGTGATAATGTGTGCAATATTAAAAGCGTGGAGTCGTGTCAATTTTTGGACATTTTTGAATTAGGAAAATTTGTAGTAATTTAGCTTTCAAGGGTTAGGTAGTTTGAATCTTTGGATTTTGAATCAAAATAATATGTAAATGGTTGATAATAACCAGGATAGAATTATACAGGTAGATATAGAAGAGCAGATGAAAACAGCATATATTGATTACTCAATGTCTGTTATAGTTTCGCGTGCTTTACCTGACGTAAGAGATGGTCTTAAGCCAGTCCATCGTCGAATATTATTTGGGATGAATGAATTAGGAAATCATTCGGATCAACCTTATAAAAAATCCGCAAGAACTGTAGGTGATGTATTAGGGAAGTATCATCCACATGGTGATAGTTCTGTTTATTTTGCTTTAGTTCGCATGGCACAAAATTGGTTGTTGCGTTATCCTTTAGTAGATGGGCAGGGAAATTTCGGTTCAATAGATGGAGATGCCCCTGCAGCTATGCGTTATACGGAGGCTCGTTTAGGGAATTTAGCAGAAGAAATGTTGCGAGATATTGACAAAAATACAGTAGATTTTAATTTTAATTTTGATGATACCTTGAGAGAGCCTTCTGTTCTTCCCACTCGTGTTCCTACTTTGTTGATGAATGGATCTTCTGGCATTGCAGTTGGCATGGCTACTAATATGCCTCCTCATAATCTTACTGAGTGTATTAATGGAATTATTGCTTATATTGATTCAAAGGGGGAAATTGATATAGACGGTTTAATGCAGTACATCAAGGCCCCTGACTTTCCGACAGGTGCAACCATTTATGGATTTCAAGGAATACGAGAAGTTTTCGAAGTAGGGAAGGGACGAATTTTGCTAAGGGGTAAAGTTGAGATAGAGATCCATAATAATAAAGAAAAAATTGTTATTAGGGAAATTCCTTATTTAGTGAATAAAAAGGAATTGATAGAGCATATTGCAGTCTTGGTTAGTGAAAAGAAATTAGAAGGAGTACATCATATCAATGATGAATCCGACCGTGAGGGTATGCGTATTGTGGTAGATGTGAAGAAAGATTTCAATTCAGGAGTACTATTGAACAAGTTGTATAAGCTTACTGCTTTGGAGTCTTCTTTCAATGTTAATAATATTGCTTTGGTAAATGGGAGACCCAGGACTTTAAATTTGAAAGAGTTAATATGTTATTTTGTAGAGCATCGTGTAGAGGTGGTGGTTCGTCGTACTCAATACGATTTAAATAGAGTAGAGAGACGAGTGCATATTGTGGATGGTTTAATAATTGCTTCTAATCATATTGATGAGATTGTTGCTATTATTCATTCTTCACAAAATCCGAATGAAGCAATAGATCGATTAAGTGGGCGTTTTGATTTAACAGAAATACAATCACGAGCTATCGTTGAGATGCGTTTAAGGCAATTAACTGGGTTAGAACAAGATAAGCTTCGTACTGAATTCGGTGAACTTAAAAAAATGATTCTTTGTTGGAAAGAAATCCTTTCTAACAGAAATATTTTAATGAAAATTATCAAAGATGAATTGATAGAAGTGAGGGATAGATTTGGAGATGTAAGAAAAACTGATATTGTCTATTCTACAGATGATTCGAATTCTGATGATTTTTATGCTGATGATGAAATGATTATTACTATTTCTCATCTAGGATATATTAAACGAACTCCTTTGGTAGATTTTAGGGCTCAAAACCGTGGTGGGGTAGGAACGAAGAGTTCTGAAATTCGTGATAAAGATTTTGTTGAGTATATTTATGCGGCAAACATGCATGCTATGATGTTGTTTTTTACTCGAAAGGGAAGATGTTATTGGTTAAAAGTTTATCAAATTCCAGCGGGTGCAAAAACATCTAAGGGACGTGCTATTCAAAATTTGTTGAATATTGATACCAATGATAAAGTAAGTGCTTTTATTCGTGTGAAATATTTAAGTGATAAGGATTTTGTAGAATCGCATTATTTGGTTTTTTGTACTAAAAGAGGAATTATTAAAAAAACGCTTTTGAATGCTTATTCTCGACCTCGTCAAAATGGAGTAAAAGCAATTACTGTTCATGATGGTGATGAGGTAATCGCTGTAAAAATGACTAATGGGAATAACGAAATTATTGTTGCTAACCGAAAAGGACGAGCATTACGTTTCAATGAAAATAAAGTTCGGAGTATGGGACGTTTAGCTGCCGGAGTAATAAGTATGACTCTTGACCTTGTAGATGATGAGATAATTGGTATGATCATTATCAATGATAAAAAGAGAGAGAATGTATTAGTTGTTTCAGAACAAGGCTATGGAAAACGTTCAAGGGTGGGGGATTATCGTATTGTCAATCGTGGAGGGAAGGGAATTAAGACTTTAAATATTACTGAAAAAACCGGTTTTTTAGTAAGTATTAAAAATGTAACTGAGCATAATGATGTAATGATTATTAATAAATCGGGTATTGCGATTCGTATAAAAGTTTCTGATTTAAATGTTATAGGTAGAGCTACACAAGGTGTTCGTCTTATTAATCTCGAAAAGAGAGGTGATGAAATTGCTTCAGTCTGTAAAGTGATGTCAGAAACTGATTTGGAATAGAATAAATATTTATTTTAAAATTATAGATAATTATATAGTAGGTAAGTAATGAGAAGATTAAGTAATATGGGAAATAGTGAGAAATTTAGGATGGCCAAAGTGAGTTCAATACAAAGGAGAGCTACCCAAAAAGTATTGAGTGTTAACGCAGAAGTGGAAATTGGTAGTAATGCAGGTAGAGTATGGAGTTTACTAAATGAGGAGGGAACTAAATCTGTAAAAGAAATTATAAAGCGAACTAAGTTTTCTGAGCTGGAAATTTATTTGTCAGTTGGTTGGCTTGCACGAGAGGGAAAGCTGAATTTTGAAGAACAGAACAATGAAATGTACTTGTCTTTAAAGTAAAGATTGTGCTTTGTTTGAATGTGTCTAAACAGAATGAATATTGATTTTTCAATGCGAAAGTGTGTGTAAACGAGGTTCGTGTTTGTTTTTATACAGGAGATAAGATAATAATTGATATACTGTTTCAAAAGATAATGGTCAAAGACCATTGTAATAATTGGGGAAAATAATTTGTAAATACTCTCAACGAATTTTGAGTTGGTAATTCTCCAAGGGGCCTATTTGTCCAAAATGTTTGATAAACTAATCTTTCATAGGGATAAAAGTCTAGTTCTGTTTTTTTTTTCATTGTTAAGTGCTTGTAAGATATCTTCTTTTAAATCTTCAATATTTTCTAGTCCTACAGAAAGGCGTAACATTTCATTAGGAACTTCTATCATTTTTTTGCATTTATCGTTTAAAGTGCTATAAATAGTGGATAAAGGATGAATAATTAGGGATTTGTTATCGAAAAGGTTTGTTGCTCGGCGAATAACTTGTAATCTATTGAGAAAAGAAAAACAAGTTGGGCGATCTTTCAGATTAAAAGTTAACATAGCACCAGAGTATTCTCCAAATTGTTTGTTACCCATCTTATAAGATGGGTTATCGGGGAGTCCAATACAATTAACTTCTTTAATTTGTGGAATAGTTTGTAAAAATTTTGCTAATGATAAGCAGTTTTCAGATGCTTTCTTAAAACGTAAACTTAGGGTTTCTAGTCCTAGGCTTTGTAAAAAAGCAACATAAGGGGACATATAAGTTCCCGTATTTCGGGATATTTCATTGCGAAGTTTGATTGTAAAAGCTTGTTCCCCAACAGTTTTTGATAATTCTTTTAATCGTGGTGAATTGGACCAATCGAAAGTTTGGTGATCCATGATCAGACCGCCTATACTAGTCGCACCACCGGAAATGTATTTAGTACTAGAAACAATTTCCAAATCTACTCCTAATTTTTTTGCATTAAAAGCAGGCCAGGGAACCAAAGTACTATCAGCTATTAGCGGCACATTTTTGCTATGGGCAAGAAATGATAAAAGTTGTAGATCAGCTACTTCTAGATGTGGATTAGTTATCGCTTCAACAAATATAGCACAGGTTTTATCATCTATATTCCTTGTGATTTCTTGTTCATCTAATAGATTGCAAAACCGCGTTTCTACTTCGAAAACTTTCAGGGTAGAATTGAATAGAGAAAATGTATTACCAAATAAATGAGGGGAGGTGACAATATTACTTCCAGCATAGGCGATAGTCATAAAAATATCCAAAATAGCTGCCATTCCTGAAGATGCCGCCAACACGTGTTTAGCCTCACTGATTTGTTGCACTCTATCTTCAAATACCTCTACCGTAGGATTTGAAATTCTTGAGTAAGTGTATTTGCCGTTTTTACCCAAAAAGGCATCTTCCATTTCTTCAGCGTTATCAAATTCAAATGCTACTCCTCCATAAATAGGCATTGAAATAGAATTATAGGTGTCTTTTTGTTGAAATCGACGATTTAATATCAGGCTTGAAATGTCTTTTTGTTCTTTATTCATTCCATAGAAATAAAACGTGTTTACATGACTTGGACATATCTACGATATGTCCTGCTCAGGAAGAGCAGCTCCTTGCCAAAGGTATATCTTTTTTATAAAATGATAATAAAAAATTGATTACACTGTATATTGTTTGATTTTTTTGTATAATTATATTTGTAGATATGAAAAAGATATTCCTGTAATGGTGATGACAATTACATTTTTTATTAACATAAACAGATAAACAGAACCTGCTAAACATATTGATGGAGTTATGGGAAAAGTTATTACTGGAGTTGAAAAAAGCAAATTCGATTATAATGCAGAGCGTTTTGCTGATGTGGATATTTTGCGTTATCGAGTAGAAGAATGGGAGAGTCTTTCCCTGAATCAAAAAAAGTTACTTTATTGCCTTAGTGAAGCGGCTTTGCAAGGAAGGGATATTATTTTTGACCAAAATAATCGTTACAATTTAGCTATTAGACGGGTTTTGGAAGCTATTTATTCTAATTACCAAGGTGATATACTGAGTAAGGATTATGAAAATTTTGTGATTTATATGAAAAAGGTTTGGTTCTATAATGGTATTCATTATCACCATTATGGTGAAGAGAAGTTTTTGCCTGGCTTTTCTAAAGATTTTTTTGTACGAGAAGTTCAATCTTTAGATCCCTTTTTTGTTCCTATGAGAAAAGGACAATCGGTAAATAACTTTCTTACAGAAATAATACCTGTTATGTTTGAATCAAGTGTTTATGCTAAAAAAGTAAATCAAAATAGTGGTCTTGATGTCATTGCTACTTCTGCCAACAATTATTATGGTGAAGATATTACTCAAGTAGAAGTTGAACAATTTTACAGTGCAATGAAGACTTCTACTAATATTACTCCTATTACTTATGGATTGAATAGCCGTTTGGTTAAGAAGAATGGGTTTTTAACGGAAGAGGTGTATAAAATTGGAGGATTATATTCTTCAGCTATAGAGCAAATTGTTTATTGGTTGAAAGAGGCAAGTCAATATGCCGAAAATAGGCTACAAAAGAGAGTTATTCTTTCATTAATTGAATATTATCAAACTGGTTGTTTAGAAAAATATGATGAATATGCTATTCAATGGGTACAAGATACAGTATCGAGGGTTGACTTTGTTAATGGATTTATTGAATCTTACGGTGATTCCTTGGGTATTAAAGCTAGTTGGGAATCCATTGTAAATTTTAAATCTTTAGAAGCTACGGCTTTCTTTCAACTCATTAGTAATAATGCACAGTGGTTTGAAGATCATTCACCTGTTGCTTCGCAATTTAAGAAAAAGGAAGTAAAAGGTGTTTCTGTTAAAGTGATTACTGTTTCTATCTTAGGTGGTGATTGTTATCCTTCTACTCCGATTGGAGTCAATTTACCTAATTCTGATTGGATACGTAAGGATTACGGTTCAAAATCTGTTATTATATCCAATATAATTGATGCTTATGACAAAGCATCCTCTGGGAATGGATTTATAGATGAATTTGTTTATGGGGAACAAGAAAAGAAATTGATTAAACAATATGGCAGTCGAACAGATAATCTTCACACTGCTTTGCATGAATGTTTAGGACATGCTTCGGGGCAGCTTTTACCAGGAGTAGATTCTGATGTTTTGAGAATTTATGGTTCTACCATTGAAGAAGCACGTGCAGATCTTTTTGGTCTTTACTATATCCCTGACGATAAGATGTTAGATCTTGGTTTGTTACCCACCCCTGAAGCTTATAAAGCCGAATATTATAAATTTCTGATGAATGGATCTATTACTCAACTTGCTCGTATCAAACTTGGCAAAGAAATAGAAGAAGCTCATATGAGAAGTCGTGCTCTTATTTCTCATTATATTCTTGATGTTGGATATGATGAAGATATTGCCAGATTGATTAGAGAAAGTGGTAAAACTTATGTTGTTATTAACAATTATGAAAAAATGCGTGAATTGATAGGTAAATTACTTGCAAGAATACAACGTATTAAAAGTGAAGGAGATTTTAATGATGCTCAATATATAGTTGAGAAATATGCAGTTTTGGTAGATATTGATCTACATAAAGAAATATTGAAAAGGTATGCCTATTTGAATATTTCCCCTTACAAGGGTTTTATTAATCCTGTTTATACAGCTGTTCGTGATATAAAAGGCAATATTATAGATGTGAAAATTAGTTATAATGAAAATTATAGTGAGCAAATGTTGCGATATTCACGAGATTATTCTCATTTACCTACTTATAATGAAGTAGCTAAATGAAAATATTAAGAGATTTTAGAAAGTAAAAGATTTTGATTAGAATTAATGGATTTATTTCAAAATGGAGAGATTAACTATTGTCAAAGTTGGAGGAGAAATTATCAGGATTCCTGAGGTTCGAGATTCCTTTCTTAAGGATTTTTCAATAATTGCTGGATATAAGATATTGGTTCATGGGGGAGGCAGTATGCTTACAGAACTTGCTAGAAATCTTGATATTGAAACTCAAATGATTGATGGACGTAGAGTTACTACTGAGAAAATCTTGAAATTAGCTGTTATGGTTTATGCAGGATTAATTAATAAAGAAATTGTTGTTGGATTACAGGCATTGGGTGTAGATGCCTTGGGATTTACAGGGGCAGATTCGAATATAATATGTTCTGAGAAAAGACCAATAAGAGATAGTATTGATTATGGTTTGGTAGGAGATATACAAGAGATTAATGTACAATTATTAAATGAATTTCTTAATAAAGGTCATACACCTATTTTTGCTCCGATTACACATAACGGGGGGGGGCAATTACTCAATACTAATGCCGATAGTATAGCAGGAGAGTTAGCAAAAGTTTTAGTTTACGACTATAATGTTCGATTAGTTTATTGTTTCGATAAGAAAGGAGTTCTATATGATGAGGGAGATGAAAACAGTTTTATCAGTGTATTAAGTTATACTGATTTTCAACGATATAAAGAAAATGGAATCATTGGAGGAGGAATGTTGCCAAAATTGGATAGTGCTTTTAATGCTCTGTCTGCAGGAGTAAAAGAAGTGATTATTACGTGTGCTTCTAATATTAAGCATACAGGAAGTGGCACTCATTTAAAATTATAAGATAGTAAGTGGAATAAGTTAGTTTAGTAAAAAAATATAGATGAAAAATATTTTATTATTGGGAGGTGGGGGAAGAGAACATGCCCTGGCTTGGAAAATGAGACAGAGTTCTATGGTTGGACGACTTTATATTGCTCCAGGAAATCCTGGTACAGCGACAATTGGGATAAATGTAAATATTTTAGTGACTGATTTTGAAAATTTGAAACATTTTGTTTTGGATAATGCTGTCGACATGGTAGTGGTCGGTCCTGAAGAACCTCTCGTGAGAGGTATTTACGATTTTTTCAAGCAAGATGAAGAATTAAAAAATATTTTTGTAATTGGCCCTTCTCGTATTGGGGCGATGATGGAAGGTAGTAAGGATTTTGCAAAATCTTTTATGATCAGGCATCGTATTCCTACTGCTGAGTATTTAAGTGTAACCAAAGAAAATTTACTAGAAGGGATACAGTTTATAAAGAAACTGCAAGCTCCTTATGTTTTGAAAGCTGATGGATTAGCTTCTGGTAAAGGTGTATTGGTTATTGAGCATTTAGACGAAGCAATTAAAGAATTGAGAATTATGTTGAATGGGAGTTTTGGTAAAGCAAGTGAAAAGGTAGTGATTGAAGAATTTCTTTATGGTATGGAATGTTCTGTATTTGTGATAACAGATGGGACACATTACAAAATGCTTCCAGAAGCAAAAGATTATAAACGAGTAGGGGAGGGCAATACAGGTTTGAATACAGGTGGGATGGGTGCTATAAGTCCTGTTCCATTTGCAGATGAAATATTTATGAAAAAGGTTGAAGAACGTATTGTTATACCAACTATAAATGGATTGAAAAAAGAGGGTATTGACTATAAGGGATTCATTTTTATTGGTCTGATGAATGTAAGTAGTGATCCAATAGTTATTGAATACAATTGTCGTATGGGTGATCCGGAGACAGAAGTTGTTATGCTTCGCATACAATCAGATTTGGTAGATTTGTTAGATGGAGTTGCTAATGGAAATCTTTTGAAAAAAAAAATGATTTTTGACGATAGGGTGGCTGCAACTGTTATGTTAGTATCCAAAGGATATCCGAGTGTTTATGAAAAAGGAAAAACCATTAGAGGATTGGTTTTAGATAAGGTACAAGAGAGTATTATTTTTCATGCTGGAACAAGTCAAAGAGATGGTGAAATTGTAACTAATGGTGGAAGAGTATTGGCAATCAGTTCTTATGGTAGAGACAAAGCAGAAGCTTTACAAAAAATTTTTGAGATCGTGGAGTTAATAGATTTTGAAGGGAAATACTATCGCAAGGATATCGGTTTCGACCTTTGATTTTTATGCGATTAGATATAGCAAGGATACATAGAGTATTTATTGCCAATTGGGTTATAACATTTTTTTCTGTACTGGCATTTGTTGGTTTGCGACTGTTGGGCAGTAGGGATTGGTATTCCATTCAGTATTGGATTCCTGCAATTATTCAAATGGGAATTGCATTACTTCTTTTATTTCTTTCTCAAACGTATGGCATTATTCGTCAAAAGTCGTTGCTTCCTGCTTTTTTTTATCTTTTGTTTGTGGGAACAAATCCCTTATTATTTGGCAATTTGAGTGGAAGTATTTCGACAATACTTATCATAGCTTGTTTTTTCTTTTTATTTGCTACATATCAGAATTCGTTACCACAGATTTATGCTTTCAATATCGCGATATTTATAACACTTGGAAGTTTATATTGGTTTCCTTTATTATTTTTTTTACCGTTATTTTGCTATGGCATGTATTTATTAAGAAGTCTTAACTTCAGAAGTTTTTTTGCTCTTTTTCTAGGAGTTTTTGTTGTTTATATGTTTTTATGGACTTCAAATATTATTTCGGAAAATAATTTGAGTGTTTTTTTTAAAAGATTTTTTGCCTTTGATGATTTGCAAATTATTTGGACTTTCTCTCTTGGACTTCAAAAGCGGATTATTTGTAGTTTCTGGATCATTTTTCTTTTTCTCAGTGGATTAAAGATTTTTTTGTTTGACATTTCGGAGAAAATCCGTACTATAATGATCTTAAGGTACCTTTGGGTCTTATCTTGTATTCTTTGTGTATTATTATTGACACAAAGTCAATGGGAAAGCGAGTGGTTACTGATTTTATATAGTTCTGTTTCTTTATTAATTTCTTATTTTTTTGCCCCGTTAAAAAAAAAAATTGTATTGTGGTTCTTATTAGTTTTAACCGCAGGTTTTTTAGTATTATTCTTTTGGAGTACACTTTGAGGAAATTTATTCTCTGTTTTTTGAATCTATGCAGATGGTTACTGGTCCATCATTAATTAGTTTTATTTTCATATTAGTTTTAAATGTTCCGGTTTGAATAATTTTACTCATTGCTGAGCTAATAGTAGCGCAAAATTTTTCGTACAAAGGAATTGCTTTTTCTGATTTAGATGCTCGAATATATGAAGGACGATTTCCTTTTTTGGTAGAAGCGAATAATGTGAATTGACTGACACATAATAATTCTCCTTCTATATCTAAAAGGGAACGATTCATCGCTCCTTTATTATCATTAAAGATACGTAGATTAACAATTTTTTTTACTAAAAAATCAATATCCTCTTGCTTGTCATTTTCCTCAATTCCTAAGAATATCAGTAATCCTTGCCCTATTGATGATTTTAGTTGATGATTTATTGTAACGGATGCTTTCAATACTCGTTGAATAACAACACGCATGCTTTACATTTATATATGAGATTTTGTAAAAAGAAGGGCAAGTTGACTACATCGCGTCGCTACAACCAACTACCCTTGCTGCCGTCAAGCCCTGGGGGAATTCGAAGGGAGCTGACCGTATAGGACTTACCCCAATGCAAAGCTAAAATATATTTTCAAGATAAGAAAATGGTTAGGTAATTAGCTTATTGATTGGATTTGCATTTTTTTAATAATTTTATAAAAAAAATAATAAGTAGTGAAAGATAGTGTTTGTTTTCATGATAAAAAAGCGGCGTACTATACATTGGGATGTAAGTTAAACTATGCAGAAACTTCTGCAATAAGAGAATGCTTTTTACAAGTTGGAATCAAAACGGTACAAGGAGAAGAGAATCCCGATATTGTTATTATTAGTACTTGTTCAGTAACTGAGGAAGCAAATAAGAAATGTCGCAATTTGATTCGTCGTGTTCGGAGAAAATATTCAAGTGCTTTTTTAGTGGTTACTGGATGCTATGCTCAATTGTGTAGCGAAGAGATAATAAAAATAGAAGGGATTGATTTGGTAGTAGGTTTAGAGGGAAAGAGAAATTTATCTAAATATGTTTTGAGAGGGGAAAGAGGAATCATAGTGTCGCCAATGATGGAAAGTCAGGAGTTTACTCCTGCTTGTTCCTATGATGGTAGAACTCGATCATTTTTAAAAATACAAGATGGCTGTGATTATACTTGTAGTTATTGTACTATACCGTTGGCAAGAGGAAAAAGTCGGAATAGGAAAATATCTGATTTGGTTAGGAATTCGATGCAGCTAGGAGCAAAAGGAGTAAAAGAAATTGTTTTGACAGGAGTAAATATTGGTGATTTTGGGAAGAGTACAGGGGAAAATTTTTTGGATTTATTACGAGATTTAGATAAGGTTGAGAATATTAGTCGTTTCCGTATATCGTCTATTGAACCAAATTTATTGAGTGATGAAATAATAGAATTTGTTGCATTTTCGGATCGTTTTGTCCCTCATTTCCATATCCCATTGCAATCTGGTAGTGATGCTGTGTTACGATTGATGAATAGGAAGTACGATATAGTATTGCTTCGGTCTAAAATAGAGAAGATAAAAACTCTTATGACGGACGCATTTATAGGGTTTGATATTATTGTTGGGATGCGAGGAGAAACAGACGAGTATTTTAGAGAAAGTCAGAAGTTTTTGGAAAGTTTACCGTTTAGTCAATTACATGTATTCACTTATTCAGAACGCCCAGCTACTATGGCCTTGAATATTAATCAAATGATTACTCTTAAAAAGAGACAGGAGCGACGCAAGGAACTTCTAGCATTATCGAAAAGGAAATGTAAAGATTTTTATTGTTCTCAAATAGGGACAAATCACAGTGTTTTATTTGAGAATAGCCGTAGAGGTAATAAAATATATGGTTTTACTGAAAATTATATTAAGGTAGAAATGGAGTACGATGAAAAATTTATTAATCAATTGTTAGGTGTAACTTTAGGGGGCTGGAATGAAAATGCAATGGCATTAACATTGAAACTTTAGACATTAAAAATAAATTCACGAATGACTCTAGTGTTTGATATTAGCGATGAAACAGACAGCTATTTTAATTCTCAATTGGAATGGTCGTAAATTATTAGAGAGATTTTTGCCTTCTTTATTAATGCATGTTCCAGTAGAGAATGTGGATATTATTGTAGTTGACAATGGTTCCACGGATGATTCTTTAAAATTTTTACATTTGTATTATCCTACTTTGATTGTGCGGGTTTTAGGGGAGAATTATGGTTTTGCAGAAGGGTATAATCGAGTTTTACTGAATTTGGATTATGAATTTATTGTTTTGTTAAATTCTGATGTAGAAGTAGGAGAAAATTGGTTTTGTCCAGCAATCAATTATTTAGAAACCCATAAAGATGTTGTTGCATTGCAACCAAAAATTTTATCCTTTACAGATAAATCTTTGTTTGAATATGCTGGAGCAAGTGGTGGTTTTTTGGATAAGTATGGATATCCTTTTTGTCGTGGGCGTATTTTTTGTATGATAGAAAAAGATGAAGGACAATATGATAATCCGATACAGATCTTTTGGGCGAGTGGAGCATGTTTGTTTATTCGTTTAGAAGATTTTAAGATGGTAGGAGGGTTTGATTCTGCATTTTTTGTTCACCAAGAGGAAATAGATTTATGCTGGCGATTGAATTTACTAGGAAAGAAAATTATATGTTTACCTTGTCTACGTGTTTATCATGTAGGAGGTGCAACACTTGATAGAGAACATCCCCAAAAAATCTATTTGAATTTTAGAAATAATCTTTTGATGCTTTATAAAAATTTACCGGATATTAGTTATGATAGAGTGATGGTTATTCGTTTTTTTTTGGATTATTTATTTGCTCTATGCTATTTGTTGAAGGGACGATTTCGTAATGCTTTTGCAATATGGAAGGCACGATTGGATTTTAGGAGATTAAAAAAGCAACATCGAGTTCTTCGAAGTGAAAATCGAGAGGTATTGCCAACTATTTTTCGTGGATGCATAGTTTGGCAGTATTATTTCAGGGGGAAGAAAAAGTGGAATTCATTAAATATTTCTTGAAACAGACTAAATCCTTCTGCTCAAATTTGTCCAAAAGATATAAAATTAGAGCTAATATAAAATTAGAGCTAATAAAAAATATACTATCCTTTTCATTTTTTGAATTTCTTGCTAAAGCCTGTCGTTTAGTTAAACGAATACAAAGTGTAGTGTCTTTTCATAGACTATTTGCAGTTGATAAATGATAATATGCTAGTAGGATAAATTTTAGTTACACAAAAATTATCTCATTTGTACCTTGTCTTCCAGCTACGGATGGGGGGGACTATGTTGTCTAATATGATATTATGTTGTAGTTGGTGATTTTCAGAATACTTGATATTGTTTTAAAGATGTGATACACAGATATGTTGAGAGAAGTATTCAGCATGTGTATTTTTAATATTTTATATCCAAATGAAATAAACAAAAAAGTATAAGGTTAAGAATTATTCAGGAACAATCTTATCTTTGTAATCTTTGCTTAAATCTATAAAAATAACTACATGAATGCTTTTATATTTCCGGGACAGGGAGTTCAATTCCCAGGTATGGGATTAAATTACTATAAAAAATCCGTTCTTGCCAAGGAATTATTTGAAACAGCTAATGAAATATTAGGTTTCCGAATCACTGATTTGATGTTTAGAGGAACTGCTGAAGACCTTCGTCAGACAAAAACAGCCCAGCCAGCAATATTTCTTCATTCTGTAATTGTCGCAAAAAGTTTAGATAATTTTAATCCTAGTATGCTTGCAGGGCATTCTTTAGGT
The DNA here is from genome assembly GCF_000010645.1 of Candidatus Azobacteroides pseudotrichonymphae genomovar. CFP2. NCBI lineage: Bacteria > Pseudomonadati > Bacteroidota > Bacteroidia > Bacteroidales > Azobacteroides (SeqCode) > Azobacteroides pseudotrichonymphae (SeqCode). The sequence continues at coordinate 1,058,638 of NC_011565.1, read as the reverse complement.
GAATTTTCAGCTCTGGTTGCTGCTACAGCATTGTCTTTTAAAGATGGATTGCTCTTGGTTTATAAACGAGCATTGGCTATGCAAAAAGCATGTGAAGTAAACCATGGAACAATGGCTGCTATTCTCGGAATATCAGAAACAATTGTAGAGGAAATATGTTCCGAAATAGAAGGAATAGTGGTTCCAGCAAACTACAATTGCCCAGGACAGATTGTAATATCAGGGGATTTAGAAAGCGTGAGTATTGCTTGTGAACGTTTAGCAGCAAGAGGAGCTAAATGCATAAGACTTAATGTTGCGGGAGCCTTCCATTCTCCATTAATGGAATTAGCAAAAGCCGAATTAGCAGAAGCAATTCATTCAACAGTTTTTATAACTCCTATATGTCCGATTTATCAAAATGTGAATGGAAAAGGTGAAACTATTCCTGAAATAATTAAGGATAATTTAGTTTCTCAATTAACCGCGCCAGTCAGATGGACACAATCAGTACAAAATATGATTACTGATGGTGCCACTTTTTTTACGGAAATAGGACCTGGTAGTATACTACAAGGGTTAATACGAAAGATTAACTGCAATGTCAAAGTGGCAAGTATTACATAGTTTTTTTTTAAAAATCAATTTGTATGAAATTTACTAAAATGCATGGAGCAGGTAATGATTATATATATATCGATTGTTTCAAGGAAAAAATAGATTGTCCGGAAGAATTAGCTATACGTTTAAGTGATCGTCATAAGGGTATTGGCTCAGATGGTTTGGTATTGATTATGCCTTCTGATAAATGTAGTTTTCGGATGCGTATGTTCAATTCAGATGGATCAGAAGCTCAGATGTGCGGTAATGCTATTCGTTGTGTAGGGAAATATGTATATGATAACGGATACACTAGAAAATTGAATATTACGATAGAGACATTAGCAGGAGTAAAGCAGCTTGAATTGTTTCCAACTAATGACAAGATAAGAAAAGTAAAGGTGAATATGGGAAAACCAATACTACTTGCTAAAGATATTCCAGTAATATGGGAAAAAGAAAAGTTAATTTATGAAACAATAGATTTTTCTTCGGAACAATGGATATTAACTGCTGTTTCAATGGGAAACCCCCATGTTGTTATTTTTGTCGAAAAAGTTAGTAGATTAGATGTCAAAAGAATTGGAAAAGAAATAGAACATCATCCAATGTTTCCGGAAAAAATAAATGTAGATTTTGTAGAAATACTCTCGCTATACCATGCAAAAATGAGAGTATGGGAAAGAGGAAGCGGAGAAACACAAGCATGTGGAACAGGAGCATGTGCGGCGCTTGTTGCGAGTGTTTTGAATGGGAAATTAAATAGAAAAGCCACAATTTCTCTTTTGGGGGGTGATTTGGAATTGGAATGGGATGAAAAAACAGAACATGTATTTATGACTGGCGATGCAAGCTTAGTATTTATTGGGGAATTTTAAGCTGATAGAATAGTATTCAAGTTAAAAAGAATAAAGAAAAAAGGTCAGCTAATTATTAAGCAAAAGGCAATTCTGACCAATCTCTAGATCATAAATTAGAATATTGGAGGAGTAAAAATTAGGGTAGTAGGAATTTTTGTGAAAGAGGCAAATGTTCATTGTTAAGTTAGAGTTTAACTTCGTAAAGAAATACTAAGCGATGAATCAACATTGCTTTCTTTATCGAAAAAAAGAAATAACCTTCAACTCTACTTGTTAAAAATGAAAGGTGTCATAAGAACGGTAAAAGGCGTAATAGATTAAATCATTATGTGCATTCTTTTTATCTGCGAATTTTTCAATAAGAAATATTGAATCGTCCGACTTTTATTATTCAATATTTATTCAACATTGGTCGAATTCCAATCGAACATAGTATATTTTCAGGAACGTATTTGTCCACTGCCTTCTATAAGATATTTGTAAGTAGTTAATTCTTCCAATGCCATAGGCCCACGGGCATGTAGTTTTTGTGTACTGATGCCTATTTCTGCTCCCATCCCAAATTGAGAACCATCAGTAAAAGCAGTCGAAACATTAGCATAAACGCATGCTGCGTCAATTTTTTGTAAAAAAAAATTAATAGTTTTAGGTGATTCGCTCACAATGCATTCGCTGTGTTTTGAACTATAGCGAGTGATGTGATCTATTGCTTCACGGATATTATTTACGGTACGAATACTCATTTTGTAATCTAAAAATTCTGTCCCAAAACTCTCTTCTACTGCTAGTTGAATCAAGTTGGCAGGATAACAAGTTACTAATACCTTGTATGAAGGCTCATCGGCATAAATAATGACATTATTTTTTTGCAAATCGCCGCATATATAGGGTAGATCATTCAATCTTTCTCGATGTAAAACTAGACAATCTAAAGCATTGCAAACACTTACACGACGAGTTTTTGCGTTATTAATGATTGCTCTCCCTTTATCTTTGTCACCTTTTTTATCAAAATAAGTATGACAAATACCAGCACCTGTTTCAATCACTGGAACCCGAGTATTATTTCTCACAAAATTAATCAGAGAACTACTGCCACGTGGAATAATTAAATCTACCAATCCTACAGCACCCAATAAAGCAGCTGTGACTTCTCTATTAGGGGGCAATAGTATACATGTATTTATATTAATACGATACTTCTGCAAGACTTGGTGAATTATATTTACTAAGGCATGATTTGATAGACTAGCATCTGACCCTCCTTTTAATACACAAGCATTGCCACTCTTAAAACAAAGCGAAAAAACATCAAAAGTTACATTTGGACGAGCTTCATAAATAATTCCGATAACGCCAAAAGGCACACTTACTTTTCGAATCAACATACCATTGGGACGAGTTATTTCATGTAGAACTTTCCCTATAGGTGAAGAAAGAACAGCAACACTTCGCATATCATCTGCCATAGTTTGCAAACGTTCTTTTGTCAATTTTAGTCGATCATATTTTTGGTCAGATGGATCTATACGTGACAAGTCTTCAGCATTGGCTTCAAGTATGGTGTTCTGATTTTCTAATAAATGGTCTGCCGTATTTCGCAAGATATTTTTAATAGTCTTATTGCTCATATCCACTAGAGTACGTGAAGCAATTACTGCTTGTCGTAAAAGATCGTATACTTGATCGTTCATAAACATTGTTTTTTGAGAAATCTATTCTAGATAAAGATAGTCGTAATGTATTAATGGTTTCATATCGTGTTTACCTATGTATTGAGTTGCCTCTCGACTATCATAATTTGACCTTCCTATGCCTATTTGAACACCATTCTCATCCATGATGCGAACAATATCATCTTTCTCAAAACTGCCAACAATACGGGTAACTCCTACTAAAAGAATACTAATGGCTTTTGTTTCTTGTAGTGCCTTTGTTGCCCCTTTATTAATATAAACCTTTCCTTTAGCAAAGTCTTCAGAATGGGCAATCCACGTTTTTACACTGCTTATTGTTTTTTGGGCCGGTTTGAATTGGGTATGAACTACATTATTCTTTGTTTTTAACAAATCGAGTAATATATTTTCACGTTGACCATTAGCAATGATGACAGTAGTTCCTTCATCTGCCACTTTTTGGGCAATTCGGTATTTAGTCTGCATTCCGCCGCGTCCGAAAGAAGACTGAGTAGTTTGTACATAGTTTGAGATATCTTTATCTTCTGTTATTTCTCGGATAACTGATGCATTAGGGTCTGTTGGATTACCATTATAAATACCGTCTACATCACTGAGAATGATCAAAGCATTCATTTTCATCATAGTGACTATTAAAGATGATAGTTCATCATTATCAGTAAACATAAGTTCGCTTACGGAGACAGTATCATTTTCATTCACAATTGGAATAACTTTGTTTTCCAACATTATTTCCATGCAATGCTTCTGATTGAGGTAATGCGAACGACTACTAAAATTTTCTTTAGTAGTGAGTACTTGTCCACAAACGATACCATGATTACGAAATAACTCGTAATAGTGATTAATTAACTTAGCTTGTCCCACTGAAGAATAGAGTTGTCTGGCTAAAACAGAATCCAATTTCTTTTCTATTTTAATTTCGCTCCGGCCAGAAGCTACTGCGCCAGAAGAAATTATAATAATTTTAATTCCTTGTTTATGTAGCTCTGCTGTTTGATCTACCAAAGCTGACATTCGTGTAATATTTAATGTACCATCATCGCGTGTTAATACATTACTCCCTATTTTGATAGCAATACGTTTCATTTACAAAATGTAAAAATAATAAAAAATAGAAAAGTTAAAATTATAAGATTTGATTTATAATTATTTATTGATTTGAAATAGGTAAAATAATTTATATTCACTTTCAGTGGAATCAGGAATATACAAGACTTAAGGAATTCATGCTAGACTAGAATAGAACGTTAAAATTTCTTTTCGAATAAAAAATCTATCTCTTACGGATGGACAAAACTAACAAAAAGCATTTTATGGAAAAATTATAAAGAAGATCAATTCCACCATAACAAACAAATTAAAAAATGTCATATTGAGAATTTTGAGTATCCTGAATATTTGTAACTTATCAGCATTGCATCTTTTTTAATTGGGGTATCTTTTTATATTATATTTAGGAGTCTATACTTCAATAGAAACATGTAAATAACTATAAAAAAACTTCTTGCATTATGAATAATAAATCATCTCGAACCAGATGATGGGGTGGGAGTCCTAAACAAACGCAGTAGATATTTTTTCAGGGTCATAATGATTTGAGTTTTATATTAAAAAACGGTTTGAGATTGATACCTCGTGGTAGAGGGGTCATCTACCACCTCCCCCTCCGCAGATAAAACGATGCTACTAACACGCCTTGAGAGAGATATCATATATTTTCTCAAAGCATAATTCCCCCATCTTTCCCTATAAGGGTATAAAGGGGTATGCTTTGTAATGAAGGTCTATTCACTGGGAAGTGGAGTATTGTTTTCTTCTTTTAGAAGTTTCTCTTTTTGTGCCAAAACTTTGGTTTTTGTCTGATTTACTACCCTTTCAGATTCTAATTTAGCTTTATTAACAATTCTTTGTTGTTCATATATTTTATTGATTTCATTTTGAATAGCTATTCGTTTGACGTTCTTCCATGCTTCAAATTTACTTTTGGCATCTGCTTCAGAAAGAACGCCTTTATTAATACCTTCTAATAGATGTTTTTTAAGAAAAATACCTTCACAAGAAAGAATATTCCTTGCTGTATCCGTGGGTTGTGCTCCTACATTTAACCAGTACAAAGCTCTTTCGAATTTTAGATTTATTGTAGCAGGATTTGTATTTGGATTGTAAAATCCAATTCTTTCGATAAAATTTCCATTTCGCGGAGCTCTGCTATCTGCAATTACAATGTGGTAAAATGCATATCCTTTGCGGCCATGTCTTTGTAATCTAATTTTTGTTGCCATTTAATTGGAGATTTGTATTAATGTGTACAAATGTAAGACTTTTGAAGAATTATTTGAAGATATTAAAAAGCTTCTCTGTATTTGTTCATATCTACGTCTTCTAATATATTTATATAACTAATATAACGTGATTTACTTATATAATGATTTTTTATAGCTTCACGAACTGCACATGCAGGTTCTTTTTGGTGAGTACAGTTATAAAATTTACAATAGGGCGAGAATCTAAATATATCAGGGAAATAATGAGATATCTCTTCTTTTTCTATGTCAAAAATACCAAAACCTTTGATGCCCGGTGTATCAATAATATACCCACTACTGGAAGGAAGTTCTAACATTTTTGAAAAAGTAGTTGTATGCATCCCCTTGTTGTGATGTTTTGATATAGACTGTACTTTTTGCTTAGCATTGGGGATGAGCCGATTGACAATAGTAGATTTTCCCACTCCCGAATGACCGTAAAACAACGTAATTTTTCCTCTTAATAATTTTTCCATAAAGAGAAGATCTTCATCTTTTGTAGCTGCTATTTTGTAGCAAGAATAACCAATGCTTTTGTATAAATGGATAAGGATATCGGCATAGTTCATATCGTGATTGTTATATAGGTCTGTTTTGTTGAAAAACAGTAACGTTGGAATACGATATGCTTCTGTTGTTACCAAAAAACGGTCAATAAAGATAGTTGTGGTGATTGGATAATTGACCGTTACAATTAAAAAAGCTTGATCAAGATTAGTAGCAATGATATGCGATTGTTTGGACAGATTGGAAGCTCGCCGAATAATATAATTTTTCCTATCTTCGATAGTAGAAATAAAGGCTGTTCCATAAAGGTCTTTCTCAATCAATACATAATCGCCTATTGAAATGGGATTAGTGCTTTGTATTCCTTTTAAACGAAAGTTTCCTTTAAGTTTAGCTTTTATCAATTCTCCCCTATCTGTTTTTAGTTGATACCAACTACCTGTATTTTTTATAACTAGACCTTTCATATCACTATTCAGTATAAAAACTATGGTTGATAAATAAATGACAGACGATAGGGATACCTGTCATTTATTTACATAATTTATTATTGGTTTGCAACCATGTTAATATATATTATATATGTGTTTGTTGATCTTTTATCAAATTAGTATTTATGGTAATATTTATGGCGAATAAAAAGAAGGACAAATCTCGACTTATCAAAATAAAGATTAATTGAACTTAACCTCCTCCTACAAATTTTAGTATTTCAAGAGAATCTCCTTCGTTTAATATAATTTCTTTAAACTTTATCGGCCTAATGATATTGAGATTATGCTCTACGGCAATCCCTTTGGGATCAATACCGTTATATTGTAATAACTCTTGAATTGTAAGATTTTCTTGAATCCCTTTATTTATTCCATTGAGTTTAATAGTAATCATTGATTATTTTTTTTGCTTTATTTATTGTTTCAACAATATTTTTTGATCCGACGATTTCAGTAACCATGCAAATATTTTCTGGTTTAAATTTAGCGACTCTTGAGAGATTGGAAAGTTTTATTCCTCCTATGGCGACTTTGGGAATTTTGATATGTATAACACAATACTCCAAATATTCTAGACCTACAGCATCTATCATATTTTCCTTTGTAAATGTTTGAAATATAGGGCCTACTCCTATATAATCAGCTCCATTAATAGTGGCTTTATTTGCCTGTTCAGGGTTGTGTGTAGAAATACCTATAGCCATATCCTGTCCTACAATTATACGGGCTTTCAATAGTGGTAGGTCATCTTGTCCAAGATGAATCCCATCGCTATGGACAGACATTGCTATATCAATATCGTCATTGACAATAAAAAAACAATTATAGCTTAACGTTAATTGTCTTATGGTTTCGCATTGTTTCAATTTTTCGAATTTTGTTTTTTTCTTTTCGCGGTATTGTATAATCCTGATTCCAGAATCAAGCAATTCTTTTACTATTTCAACGTTGTTTTTTTTTGAGAAATTTTCGGCGGTAATGGCATATAACCCTTGAGGAATTTTCTTTTTCATAACATCCAATCTTTTAAAATTGGTTGGTAACCTTTTTTGTGAATCATATTTTTTATTTGTTCTACATTGGAATGATCATTGATTATAAATTGCCCTTCGGTTCTATTCTTATTAGAATATCCTCCTATTTCCGTACTTGAACCTGCAGATATTTTGGTTACACCCAAAGATATAAGATTATTTCTTAACTCATTACTTTCTCTAGTAGATATTGAAATATTTATCCTATTCATAAAAAGCCGAATGGCACAAATAGCTTGCACAAGATCCCTATCTGAAATAATAGTTTTTGGCTGGTAATTCCCCGCTGCAGGACGGAGTCTTGGAAAAGAAATTCCTATTTCTGCAAAAGGGAAGGTTTTTTGTAAATATTTGGCATGAAGCCCAGCAAAAAAAACTTCACTTATAAAATCGTTTAATCCAAGCAATGCTCCTACAGTTAGATTAATGTAACCAGCATTACCAGCCCTTTCACAAGTTTCTAATCGGTATTTATAATTTGATTTTGTTCCATTGGTGTGGAGTATTTTATATAAAGACTCATTGTAGGTTTCTTGATAAATTGTTAGTCCGTGTACTCCAAATTGTTTTAATTGTAGATATTCATCTATTTCAAGTGGATAGACTTCTATGTCGATATAATCGAAATAATCGCTTAAGATAGCAGTACATTCTTTGAGGTATTGAACAGATGATTTAATGCGACTTTCCCCTGTAACGAGCAAAATATGTCTTATGCCGTAATCTGTAAGAACTTTACATTCTTGTTCTACCTCTTCTAGAGTTAATACATTTCGTTTGATTTTGTTTTTGGAGGAAAATCCACAATAAATACAATCATTAATACAAAAATTGGAAACATATAAAGGTGCATATAATAGTATGGTTTTTCCAAACTGTTTATTAGCAATCGCATGAGCTTTTTGTGCCATGTCTTCAATATAGGAGAAAGCTTGTGGAGATAATAGATTCAGGAAGTCTGTCTCGTTAAGAAATTCTTTGTCAAGTGAATCTTTTATTGCCTTCTCTGAAAGTTTTTTTGTGTATTTGGTAAAATCAAGCTTATTATAATTTTTTTTGATATCGTAAAAACTCATAGGGCGCATAGAATAATTATTTCCATAATAATACTAAGGTACAATCCCATAAAATTTTTTGTTCAATTGTTTTTTTTTCTACTCTGTCCGTTTTTCTTACTCTACTACCTTGCAATATATCCGTTTTAATTTAGTGTTAAATATTTTCTACAAAATTTCACGAAGCGAAGCGCTATTTTTAATAAGTCTCTTAATAAAACCTTTAAGGGACAAACTTTGTGGATCTAATGAATATTTACATTTTTTTCATAAAAGATTTTTTTATTCTTGGAGCTCAATAATTTCATTCCTTTACAATAATTGTTGTAATACCTTTAATAATTGCTCACTTTTCTCCTTAATTTTTTCCTTCAAAATATCATCTATAAGTTTTAAAACCTCTCGTTCTTTTCCCTTCAAATCTCTTAGCCAGATAGAATTTCTGTCATTTAAATTATCTCTCTGAATAATCAAACTACTGAACGGTTCTCCGATTTTGTTTTGTAAAATGTGATCTATGTACACTTCTTTATCTATTAATTCTGATAAATGTTGTGATAATTCTTTTGCTTTTTCTTTCATATTCAATCAAAATTACGCATTATAATAATAACACCCTGTTTATTTATTAGATATCAAAGAACTAGATACTATTACTATATACAAAAGCGAAACTAAAGGACTATTAATAATTCAGTTTTAATTTTAGCTCTCATTTAGAAAATTTGTTAAGGGTGATGATGCTTTTGCTACAGTCGAAACTGTTCCAAGCTTGGCAACAAATGCTTTTCTACCTGCTTTTACAGCATTTTTGAAAGCTGATGCCATGAGGATAGGACTCTCACTTGAAGATATAGCAGTATTAATCATTACTGCTGTACAGCCCATTTCCATACATTCACATGCATCAGAGGGTTTTCCAATACCAGCGTCAACTATTATGGGAGCATCCATTTCTTCAATTAGAATTCGTATCATTTCTTTTGTTTGTAATCCTTTATTTGTCCCTATTGGTGAACCTAATGGCATAATTGCTGAAGCTCCAGCATTTTGCATATCACGTGCTGCATATAAATCAGCATTCATATAAGCGAACGCTTTAAATCCTTCTTTAACAAGTAATTCACATGCTTTCGCTGTTTGATAATTGTCTGGCAACAAGTATTTGTTGTCTGTCATTATTTCTATTTTTATTAAATCTGTTTTCACAGTAGCACGAGCGATATTTGCAATTCGAACGGCTTCTTCTGCATTTCTTGCTCCTGAAGTGTTAGGCATTAAAAAAACATGTTCAGGTATAAATTCAAGAATGTTTTCATTAACGTTATTAAAATCAAATCTCCTTACAGCCACTGTTATTACTTGAGACCCAGAGGCTTTTATAATTTCAGGAATGAGCTCATTATCAGGAAATTTTCCACTTCCTATAAAAACTCTACTATTTAAGGTTAATCCTGCAATATCTAGTGAATCTTTATCCATAGAGATATTTATTACAAATTTAGTAAAAAAATAATGAATTAATAATTATCCCAATGTTATGCGCATGTAGGATAATGACGATAACTTCATGTTTCTTTTTTTCTTTTATTATTATTATGAAATAATTAGATGTTCAGACAATTTGTGTATTATTCTTTAATATTCTTTAATAATATGTTGAAATTTCAAATACCTTTGCGCCAATCTAAACTATATTATCTTCAATAATGAAAATTATTATTAGTGGAGGTGGTACGGGAGGGCATGTTTTTCCTGCTATATCTATTGCTGATTCATTGAAAGCGAGGTACCCAGATGTTGAGATATTGTTTGTTGGTGCTGAAAATCGTATAGAAATGCATTGTGTCCCTGATGCTGGTTATAGAATTATAGGGTTACCCATTGTTGGGTTTAATAGGAAAAATTTATTCCAAAATATTCCTATATTTTGGAAATTGTTTAATAGCCTGTCGCTTGCTTATAGGATTATTAATAATTTTCAACCTGATATTGCTATTGGGATGGGGGGATATGCAAGTGGGCCAATATTACAAGTTGCTGTAAGGAAAGGTATTCCGGTTTTGCTTCAAGAACAAAATTCATATGCTGGTATAACTAATAGATTATTGGCAAAAAAAGCAACACGAGTTTGTGTTGCCTATAATGGGATGGAGAAATTTTTTCTGAAAGAAAAAATTGCACTTACGGGGAATCCTGTTCGTCAAGATTTAGTATTTACTGAAGAAAAAAAGAGAGAGGGTTATATTTATTTTGGATTAAATCCGAAAAAAAAAACTGTTTTAGTAATTGGTGGTAGTTTGGGTGCGAAAACGATCAATGAAAGTATTTTGTCTTCGATTGAAATAATAGAAAAAAGTGATTTTCAGTTAATATGGCAAGCAGGATTACCCTTGTTTTCTTTGATTCATACTCTACCTTCCAATATTTATTTTACAGAATTTATTTCTCGTATGGATCTGGCATATTCGGTAGCAGATTTGGTTGTTTCACGTGCAGGGGCAGGTTCTATCTCTGAATTATGTTTGTTAGGTAGGCCGGCTATTCTTGTACCGTCTCCTAATGTAGCAGAAAATCATCAAGAGAGAAATGCAGAAATATTAGCGAAGGAGGGCGCTGCTGTTATGATAGTTGACAGGGAAGCAATTAAAAAATTAATTCCAAAGGTATTGGAACTTATTCGAAATGAAAATTCATTGAGACTATTAAGTGAAAATATTTTGAAAATGGTTTTGCCTAATTCGGCAAATAAGATTGTAGATGAGATAGTGAAAATACTCAAACGTGAAAATAAATTGGACTAATATTTATTTTATTGGAGCAGGTGGTATTGGTATGAGTAGTTTGATACAGTATTTTCTTGCTAACAGGAAAAATATTTCCGGATATGATAAAGTGGAATCCGTTTTTACTAGGCAATTGAATGATTTAGGAGCATCTATTCATTATGATGACAATGTCAATTTAATACCTAAATTGTTTAAAGATAAAGAAAATACATTGGTTGTAATTACTCCTGCTATCCCATACGATCACTCAGAATGGACTTTTTTTCGAAATGCTGGATTTAATATTGTAAAGAGAGCACAGCTTTTGGGAGAAATAACTAAAAATAAGAAAGGAATATGTATAGCTGGAACCCATGGGAAAACTACTACTTCTTCAATGATTGCTCATCTTTTAAAGCAGTCAAGTGCGGGTTGTAACGCATTTTTAGGAGGCATATTAAAAAATTATAATAATAATCTGTTATTGTCAGATACAAGTGATTTGATCGTCATTGAAGCTGACGAATATGATCGTTCTTTTCATTGGCTTTCTCCCTTTATGGCAGTGATTACTTCTGTGGATTCTGATCATCTAGATGTTTATGGTACAGAGAAAAGTTATAAGGAGGCTTTTGAACATTTTACTTTTTTGATTCGTAGAGGTGGAGTACTATTAATGAGAGAAGGCATAGATATTGCCCCTTCTTTGCAAGAAGGTGTACAACATTATAGTTATAGTGGAGATATTTCAAAAATAAGAGGGAAAAATAAACCTGATTTTTATGCACAAAATGTACGAATAAATAGTGAAGAAATTCATTTTGATTTTGTAGCACCAAATACTGTTATTAAAGATATTCAATTAAATGAACCAATAGAGATTAATATTGTTAATAGTGTTGCCGCCTTGGCAGTAGCCTTGCTTAATAGTGTAACTTCTGAAGAATTAAAGCAAGCTATGGCATCTTTCATAGGAGTTAAGAGACGCTTTGATTTCCATATCAAGACCGATGATTTGGTTTTAATAGATGATTATGCTCATCATCCTCAAGAATTGAAATCCTCTATTAAATCGGTGCGAACTTTGTATCCCAATCGGAGATTGGCAGTTATTTTTCAACCACATCTGTATTCTCGTACTAATGATTTTTACAAAGAATTTGCTCAATCATTATCTTTAGCGGATGAGGTAATTTTACTACCAATTTATCCAGCAAGAGAAAAACCAATCCCAAATGTTTCTTCACAAATAATACTGGATTCACTGACTATTTCAAGTAAACAATTGGTGAATTACGATGAATTGATTTCATCTGTTGCTAAACAAAAAATGGATGTTGTTTTAGTTATAGGAGCAGGCGATATTGAGTTGTTAATAGAACCTTTGAAAAAAGCTCTATTAGCTTGTCGATGGTAATTACTAGTTCAAGGAACTTGAGAATGATATGTTCTTGAACTTATTGTTAATATCTGTTGCATCGTTCTTTGAAACTGCAATACTCGCAGTTTTGGATTGTTTTAGTTTGTTGAAAAGGAATATTTGGATCAAACAATTCTTCAATTTTTTTGAAAAGTAGGTTTTTGAAATCGATTTCAAATTTGTTAAAATTATCTACAGGTGTATTGTTATAAATTAGAATAGGAGAATATTTTTTTTTATGGATCCGTTGGATATATAATGGAACTGGTACTATAGGTTTATTTTTCTCTTTTTGAGAATAAAGTGTAGCGTAGATAAAAGCTTGGAAAATATGTTTATGTTTAGTGCTGAGAAGTTCAGATAAATTTTTGAATGAATTTTTTTCATGGCCAGTTTTGTAATCTATAATGATATGTTTCCCATCTTTTTCTTGCAGTCGGTCAATAACTCCTCCAATGTTTATGTGAATGTTTCCTTTTTTAATAGGAAAGGAGCCGTTTATAGGAAATTCTAGTTCAAGGATTGAAAAAGGAGTATGTTTTTGGTCGAATCGGACTAGGCGATCCAACATTTTGCAAATGACATGTAGGTTGATTAGTTGTTTCCCATTATAATCTTTTTCTTTAACTTGTCTTTTGAAAAATTCTCTTTGAAAAGCTTCTAGTGCGATGTTTCGTATATATTGTGGGGATTGAGTATACATATCAAGAGTTTTTGAATCAATTTGTCTTGTACCGATTTGTTGGTAAAGAAGTTTTGCAGCTTGATGGAATATAGAGCCGAAAATAGAATTATCTGTCTCGGAAGATAATTCTGTCTTATTTCTTAATTCTTGAATATATTCAAGGTAAAAATGGTAAGGACAGGAGATAAAACAAGATAAAATTGTTGGGGATAAAGATTTTGCTTGAATGTTGGTATTTAAATCGTATTTGTTTTTGATTTTTTCCAGTAAAGATTTGTCTTTATCTATTGTAATGTGTCGTGAATGCATAGGAATAACACTTGCTTGTAAAGTGAATCGCTCAATATTGTCTTTTAATCGAGGATCTACTAGCAATTGTAAAAGGAAACGGCTCATTTCAGCTTTGCCTATTTGTGTTTCGTTTGTAGTATATACAAGTGTAATATTTTGTGCTCGAGTAATCAGCCTATAAAAATAATAAGCATATATTGAATCTTGATGTTCAACAGTATACATCCTAAAATGTTTTCGAAGAAATTGAGGAATAAAAGTGTTTTCATTTCTATGCCCAGGCATATATCCTTCGTTAACATTAAAAATTATTAGATTGTTGAAATCCAGTGTACGAGTTTCTAATACACCCATTATTTGTAGCCCTTTTACAGGATTTCCATTAAAAGGAACTTTTGTTTCAGATAAATATTTTCGCAAAAGCCAAGAAAAGATTGTTTTTCCAATATTCAAATTTTCGGTAGATAGCAATCTATATAAACGATTTATAATTATATAAGAGCTATAAATGGATTCTTGGTATAATCCAGCATATATGTTTGTATCTTTATTTTTATAGGATTGTTTTAGTTTTTGGATAATATTCAAAAGATATTGTGTTAGACTTAACGTATCCGGAACGTATGTAAAAAGAATTTCGTCTTGTAGTTCGGCTAATGTGGGGAAGAAAATATTGTTTTTTATTAATTCTTTTTCTACTTCAAGGGCTTTTGGGAAAATAAGAGTTGTATAGGGATGTCTTAGTACGGATAGTACATATTTATATCCGAACGATTGGTTGGCAGGACTATAACCCTTGATTTGCATTTCAATGAGGATTTGTAAAAATCCACTAATAGCTGTTTGTACGATAGGGAATCCCATTGTAATGTTGATATTTTCTACTGTATTTGGTGGAATAGTATGTATTATTGTTGGTAAAATTGTTTCATTACACAGTATAATAGCCGAATTGGGTTGTATAAACGAAGATTCTTTTTGCAAAGAGTTTATCCATTGTGGAATAACAGCTGATTGTCCACTTTCGGAAAAAGAGTTCAAAAAAGTGATTTTTTTGTCAATATTTAGGAAAGTATCAAATTGCTGTGGAGGTAAAGACGAGTTGAATTTGTGGATATTGTACTTTATAAATTGTCCAGCTTCAGTTTCGAGATAATATTTGTCGTAATCCCAATAAAAAGAAGATTTTTCTTTCAATAGTTCAAATAGTTGTTCTTCGCACTTGTTCAATGCATTAAATCCCACAAAGGCGTAGTGCATTTCTTTAAAAAGATTTTCCGTGTTTTCTACCACTTGTCTCATTAACATTCCGGGATAAGAAATATTTTTTTCTTTTAATCTTGTCTTGAAAGAAGTATACACTTCACCTAACATATTCCAAATATTGCGGAAATTGTTTTGTAGTGGAGTTTTGTTTTGAAAAATATGTTTAAAATGGTGAATTAGAGCCTGGATTTGATTTTCGGATAAATGTGACAAGTTGTCTCGTAGTGTACTCAGATCTTGCAGATTTCCAAATAATAACTTTGCATCGATATTGTTTTTGTCTATTTCATCAAAATCATTTAGAAGTGTTTCCCCAAAAAAGAAAAATTCGTCTAAAGTTTTTTTAAAAGGTTTTTTGAAGTGTTTATTATGTATTTGGTTATATATTTTGTAAAGTTCGGAAATCAATAAAATGTCATCACCGATTTGTAAAGGTGATGATTCCGTGAATAAGCTTTCTATAGTTTGGTATTGGGGGGACCATAGAGGAACTTTAACATATTGATGAAGATAATTGTTGAGAAATAATTTTGCTCGCATACCGGGGAAAACCACGACAATATCAGAAAGGTCTGTTCCAAAACGGGAAATTAGATTCTCCGCGACCAGATAGAGAAAAGGAGTAGGAGAATACTTGTTCATGGAACATTTATAAGTAGACTGTATAGACGGTACATATTTTATCCATTCACTTTAGGATATTTGAAATAGAAGAGTGGTTTTTGTATAAAATTCCAATTTGCTATTTGACTCACTAAAATGGTTATGGCATATAGAAAATATATGTATTATACTAGCAAAATTGTTGAACGAGGAATTTTGTGTACATTTGAACTATGTGTACATCTGAACTAAATATAATGATTTTTACAGGAAATGAGAAACGATGGAAAGAAAAGTTTATCGATGTATTTTTGTTTGTGTGGAATAATGTCAAATTTGTTTCGCTGTCATTTGTTTACTGCATTTGAAAATATATGGAATTGAGATTAGAGGAACTTCCGGTAGTTGCAAAGAAGTTTATTTCTTGTATGGGGGATAATAAAGTGTTTGCTTTTATTGGAGAAATTGGAGTTGGAAAGACAACTTTTATTAAAAAAATTTGTGATGCATTAGGTGTAAAGGATATGGTGAATAGTCCAACTTTTTCAATTGTAAATGAATATTATGCAGAGTTTTTGAATAGTCGGATTTATCATTTTGATTTCTATCGGATAGAAAGTATAGAAGAAGCAATTAATATTGGAATAGAAGATTATTTCGAGAGCGGTGTATTGTGTTTTATGGAGTGGGCAGACAGGATTGGAAGTCTTTTACCGAAGGAAACAATATTTGTAAATATAGGAGAACAGTTGGATGGATTAAGGAGTATCAGTTGGAGCATGTAAAGCTTTTTGTTTCGTTTACATCGTTTGATTTCTTCAAAGGCTATAAGAAATACGAGTTGAAGGCTGTCGATGGCATTTAAGTGTGAGTTCCTTTCTGTTCATATTCTTTCTGATATTCAGTCAATTAAATTTTGTGCTTCTGTTTCCAGGTTATCTACTTTATCTTGTAGCTTACTGGCAATACTATAAAGACTTGGCTGGCTATTTTTAGAAGGAGCAGTGCTTCTGCTGGCTTTTGGAAAAGTGGAGAAGGCAAATGGCGTTAACAGTAACAGAATTCTGTATTTCATATGATGTTTTTATTTTTGCAAACAGATATATAATAAATATAAGATTTTCATGGAACTAAATACCTCAAGTTTACGTGGATTCCTAATAGGTATTTTCAAGCTCACAGCACTAGCTATCATGTGGATGTCTTTGTTTCGCATGTTCTATTCGATGGTGTATGGCATTGCTGGTTTGATAGACAGCAGCTATCATTGTGGAATATATGAATGTTGGGATAGAGAATCATGTTTCAGCTTCTCCTGTGGAGTCCTTTCAGCTCTCCGTCATAATACCGGAGCAATAATTGTTTCTGCATTACTGGCTTCACTGAAGCTTTATGGATGGATTTACTGTTGGGATAAACGGTGCGTCATTTGCCAGTGGTTGAAAGGTAAGTTCAAGCAAAAAAAACAAAACCATGAATCTTGAGGTTGTTATATAGAACGTGTGTTTGTTTTGGGTGTTTTTCGCGCAAAGCTATGGATTGTCTGAAGGGTTAAGGTGGTTTACACTGCTGTTAAAGGCCGCAATTATGTTATTGTAAGTGTTGATCTTAGAATTCGCTTCTTTCAACAGGTCGTTCCATTCATTGATCAATCTAAAAAAATACTCCATAGAAACCATTTCCTTCAGTAATGGATTTCCCTCTAGTTGGGAATCGATAAGTGTTTGTTTCTCCTTCAGCTTATCTCGTCTGTAACGAATATTTCCGTTCTTAGTGTTCAGAATACCTATCCTACTATTGATAGTCTCTAGTTCTTTGTTCCAACAAGTAATTTTGCCACTACCCATCTTACCAATGGATTCCTCTAAGTCTCCCATTAGAATAGTTAGCTCCGATATATATTGATTTTCATCAGAAATCAATTGTTCCCATTGCAATGTTATATCTGACACTTCTTTCATTATCTGCTCTTTCTTTCGAAGTAGACAAAGTTCTGCCGCGTCGGGTTCAGTAATTTCACTTAGAACTTCTGTTTCTTCTTCCACTCCCGGTGTGTCAATAGGTTTAACATCTTCGATTTCTTCTTTCACAGATTCCTGCTCTATGAGATTCTCTTCTGTTTGACCTTTTCTATAAACATAGATATCATCACCGTCCAATGAAACATATATACTGTCTCCCGCTTGAAAACTTATATCGATTCCACAGCGAAAGAATTTACTACAAAGTTTATCCTCATGGGAGTAAATTTCCACAACAGCAGGCACTGTTAGTCCTGGGATAGATTCAACGAGTGGGTCCGGAACGGGAATACCTTCATATGCCTTCAAGTTTTTAGCGACAGACTTTTCCTCATATAGTTCATCTGAAGGAACGATTCCTGTATTAGATTTCCGCTCTAATAGACAAACTTCCGCTGTAATTTTTTTGCTTCTACCCTGTTGCTTTCCTTTCAGATTTATGCCCTTTACACCATATTTTTCTGCATGTACTGCTATGGGAAATAAAAACAGGATTATTTCAAATAAACTTATGATAAATACTTTAGCCAAATTTCTCATTCGTTACTGGATTATTATGATGATAGTTTATTGTTCTCGATGAGTAGTCTCATTAATACTTGGGGATCATTTTCCCTTGCTAAATAAGATTCCAAAAAATTCCAATAAAAAAATCAGATTCTTTTGAATGAGGACACTGCCAAAAACAACTCTCTATCGTTTTACATTTTAATTAAAAATTGCATACTGCAGAGTCTAACATTGGCAAAACAGTATTATACTGTCAATAAAATGATATTTCCGGTATTTTATCTTTATGTTACTTTGTTTTTGCATAATGAATTGTTGCGATGCTACAGATAATAGTTAGTAGACCTAGTCCCCACAGAGTCCAATTCAGTTTTATGGCATCTTTGGCAGATTCAATGTCATTATGGATACTGTTTAATTCTTTATAGACCAAAGCCAGAGTATTTTGAGAATCCTGCGAATTATCTTTTACAAGACCTGTCTCCATAGTATTCTTCTGATCAGAGTAGGCTGAACTGACGGATGGAAAAGTTGATTCCATGCCCAGAATGAGCGATAGCAACAGAAAGATTTTCTTCATTTATAATTAAGATTTAATTATAGTGGAATAGCTATTTATCTAAAAAAAACAAGAAGGACAGAAAAGAGTTTGCTGACTTTAAAGAGTTTGCTGACTTTCCTGCGAAAGATAAAACATTATCTCATTAAAATGTTTGCATGGAGATGATAAAAATATTTATACACTCTTTACGGAGTTACCAACCACAATTCTGATTAACTCGTATGCATACGTTCATGGTCTTCTTTTGAGATTCACTCAAAAGAACAATCGAAACACTCAGATACACCTTTATAGTACATGATAATAAAGTCCTCACCTACATTGATGAAGTAGTGTTCGTGCTCTTTTACTTCACTAAGTTTCTTTGCTACCATATGATATGGACACCTAAGAAGTGATTCGATTTTTTGTCAGCTGCTTTTGTAAGAAAGAGATTAATAAAAGGTATTCACCAGAAGTGTATAACTGCTATCAAGATAAGTGTTAATTTTTTTATATTCATCTACCTGAATAATGTGAGTAATGTGAACTATGCGAATAGTGAGAGGAATGTGAGTAGTGTGAAGAATGAGAGTAACTCATACCATCATTTTCATGCGCTACACTTGTTAAGATAATATTATTTGTAGTTTTTTTCTTCATCGCTTTAGCCTTATTCCCTTTGAACAGGAACCCACTAATAGCAAAAGCTGCACAAACCACATAATACAGAATTCTTTTAAGTTTCATAATGATTAATGTTTATTAGTTATAAAATCGATTAAACATTCGTTTACTCGGAAGTTAGCACAGGCTCTGCATCTGCTATTTTTTAGATGCTTCTCTAATTTAACTCCTTCCATTATCTTATGTACAATCGTTTCGTCTTCCATTATTATAGTTCTTTTGGTTTAAAGGATGCACTTTTTAGTAGATATAGACCAACCTCCCAGTTGGCGAATTCACATATATTTTATACACGTAAGGTGACCCGTTTGGTAAAAGGAGTAAGCAGCGAAGGCTGTCAAAAGCTTCTAGTTTGAAATTCTTCTTCTCTTCAATCATACTTCTACCTTTCTATTTTTTTTACAGTTATTTGTCGCTGTGATGTTCCCAGAGAGCCAAAATAGCAATTCTCTTTAACTTATCATCAAGTAATACATATACCTGTTCGGTGACGCTCATCAATTCCATAGGAAAAGATATTTTGATTATCACTTACAAGTTTCTTTATCTTTTCCCTCCCCTTATTGGAGCAAAAGTACTCTCTGCATAACTGTACTTATACCTACTACTCTTTTGTAGTAGGCCTCATTGAGGACGAGTTTAAGTTTTCAGGATTTAAGACGTACCCGTTGTTTCATATTAGGCATGATGAACTAGGGAATCTCACTTCTTAAGATTGTCAAAGTTACAACCACGGGGATCAACTCATATCAGGACATCCCAGTCTTCTTCTATTTCAACAAAATAATCGTCCATTTAACGAAAAAGAGATTTAGTTTTCTTTATTTTCCACTTTATAATCGTTTCTATGGGAATTAGAATACCTCCCTTTTTTCTCACTTATCTTCTCAATGATTAATCCTACTGCGAAGATACATGTTTCGATAAATATGATGAGCCATTTGAACAGAATATGAATAATTATGGAGATTATCCCAACTAAAACAAAAATTGGGAATTGATACGAGAATATTTTTTTCAAAAGATCATGCATTACCTTCGTTTATATATGGTTTTCTTCAATTATAGTTATATAGTTGACAATAAGAGAATCAGAAAAACTATCTTATAAGCCCCCTATTGTCACTCAATGAATAATAAGTTAAAGAGAGAAGGTACCGAATAT
Source organism: Candidatus Azobacteroides pseudotrichonymphae genomovar. CFP2 (assembly GCF_000010645.1). Taxonomy (NCBI): domain Bacteria; kingdom Pseudomonadati; phylum Bacteroidota; class Bacteroidia; order Bacteroidales; genus Azobacteroides (SeqCode); species Azobacteroides pseudotrichonymphae (SeqCode). The sequence goes on along the minus strand of NC_011565.1, from coordinate 1,038,146 downwards.
AAAAATTTTAATACTAGCTGTCATCAAAATCTATTCTAAGTTCCCCTTTTCTGACTTTCCTTAGTACTTTTCTTCTTTGTATCTGATATCCACACAAGCGTTATCTGTACAATACCTGCAATGGATGCTATACAAAGAATAAACCAGAGTGCTGTATGTCTTTCACTAACAGCTATATCAATCAGAAAGCCAAAACATCCCAATAGCCCAAGCAATATAATCAGTCTTCTAATCAGTCTCTTCATGGCGGATTTTACACGTAATGTAAATAAAAGAGCCGACATAATTACCAATTGTTCCTCCAATTTAAATACTTTAAATACACCATTCTGTATTTCTCAAAGACCGACTGGATAACTCTTCCTTATATTTTTTCTCGAATTTATGATTCGATGTATAACTCTATGAAAGTAATATTTTGTAGTAAACTGTACACTTCACTACATATTGTAATTATTTACAGCCTTTCCCTAAGTGTGAGGACCACACTTAAGTCAAATTTTACTACCAATTGCTACTTTTATAGATACATCTATATATAGAAATAGATTTTCTTTTCTTTTTGGTATATCGAAAAATTAGTAGTTGTTAGATTGGTAGTTGTTGTCCTTCATCATGAGAAGGAAATTGATAGAAGATAAGGTTATGGAAAAGGTTGATACCAGTACTATAGACTAACTTTCTCTAACTTCCAAAGAGGATTTCACTTCCTATAAAAGAAACGCACTTGAGAAGTGTATTAAAATGCATTAAAACAATGCCGTTTATAATTGGGATACACACTTATTTTTTACCATTTATAGTAGTAAATCTTAAGGAAAATAGAAATAATACCACAATATTTGTATTAAATTTGTATTGCTACTTGCAGGATGAATTTCGTAGGATGGACAGTAGCCTTTGTAAATATTTACAAATAAAAAATTGTGAAGATAGTTAAGTGTGCACTATTAGGATTGATATGCCTTACGCTTACGTCAGGGAAATATGGAAATATACCAACAAATGGTCAAATCGGAATAGTAATAGTCAATTCAGAAGGGGAAACGATAGAACAGAGCGATATAGTCTATAGTATCGATAAGTATACTTATAGCACAGAAAATAATGGGGAGTTCGTTTTTCGTATTCCAGACATATATGTAACAAATAGTGAAAGTTATCAGGCAATAAAAAATTGGATAGAATGGGTAGAAGAAGAAAAAGGAATCGATGTATGTGAGAAGATCACAGAAGTTTCCAATAAAGAATATCCCGATATTGGTAGAGATGCCTGTTTCGTATTTAAGCAAGCTAATATATCCATAGATAAAAACGGGTTATATGAAAGCATAGAAAAGAATATTAGAATATTAACTGTTATATTATGAGGATAATCTAGTATTCACATGTATTTGCATTACACAAAACCAATTACGAAATATGAATATGAACAACAATAAGAACAAGATGAAAAAAGTCGTTGATTTGGGAGGAGAAAGAAGAAAGGCTTCCAACAGTTGATGATATGTTGGTGCAAACATATGGGAAGGAAATGGACACCAACAAGAGAGGCATTTTAATAGGAAAGCAGATGCTTACTATCAAAGTACTATTGTAGTAATGGGTGTGTGAGGACGTGTGGAGATAAAGTCGGGACTAAAAAACAGAACGTGTTAGTTGTAGGAGAAAAATAAAACAGAAAAAAGTTTCAGCACTGTTTAGAAACATTACTATCTCTTCTCTCAGTTTGTTCCATAAGGATTTCCATTTATTGGCTAGTTGTTGTTTCCTTACACAGACAGAACATTTCCTACAGGGGACACAAGTTTTATTTATTTGTTTTACCTTTATTTGTCGATATACAAAATTGGAGATTGGGTCTATGTATTAAAAAAATATTCTGTATTCCACTCCATGATGTGGAACACAGTGGTGTTGGTGAGAAATGATTTCTCTTTATGAAATGTGGCTTTTGTACGCAAAGAGATGGGCACAAGAAGAAATCAATACGAGGAAGACCTGCAAGCTTTGGAAGAATGACTTTACACTTCAAATTTCGCAGGAAAGTCAGCAAACTCTTTTCTGTTCTTCTTGTTTTTTTTAGATAAATAGTTTTTAGATAAATAGCTATTCCACTATAATTAAATCTTAAGTATAAATGAAGAAAATCTTTTTGTTGCTATCGCTCATTCTAGGCATGGAATCAACTTTTCCATCCGTCAGTTCAGCCTACCCTGATCAACTGAATTGGACTCTGTGGGACTAGGTCTACTAACTATTATTTGTAGCATCGCAACAATTCATTATGCAAAAACAAAGTAACACAAGGATCAGCACCGGCGATATAGTTTCTAGCGTATCAACAAAAGTACCGGAGAGACAAAAAAAGTAGTCAAGAAAGTTTTCCTGCAATGTATATTGAAGAGATAAAGCAGAAATTACTAGAAGGAAAACAAATCAATCTGAAGGACTTCTATCTCTTACTATTACAGAGTATATCTTGAAATCTTTTGGAATCTTCTAGCAATATTCACGCTTTCCAAATTATACAACTACTCAACTTAGATCATATCTATCAGAACGAATATGGAAAAAGATGTCTGTCCAGACATGTGGAAGTGATCGAGTCATTTATCAAGAAGGCTGTATTCATTGCATGAAATGCAGCTACAGCAAATGTGAATAGGACTAACTACAACTAAGAATAATAAATAATTATTAAAATTATGAATCAATTGAATCAATTAGAGATTTTTGCCGTAACCTTCGCTGGTTGTTTCTGTGCAATCCTATGTACAATCCTACTTGTACGTATTGCTTTTGCTAGTTGTTTACGAGAGAAGAAAGAAAAAACAAGGAACTTTCACGATTTCATAACGGAGACCCTGAAAGAGATCAAAGAGAAATGTAGCTGTCTGAAAAAAGATAAGGATACGGAGGAGGAATAAGATCGGAAGGAAACTGCTATTCAGTCTTATAAAAAATAAGAGTCTTTAGCCAAAACATCGGAACTTCTATTAGTCTTCTCTATTATAGTTTTTGGAACACTCTTTTCCAACAAAAATATCAATGTCATTGCCCAGTCATATGGAGCTTTCTAAACAAATATTGACAATAACGATACGAAATATGACGCTTTCAAAGCGAATATTGACAATATGAGAAAGGAAGTGAATCGAATCACAATTCAATGGAAAACCTTACTTACCGATCGTAAAAAAATGATATCGGAGATGAATATTCTGACAAAAAACATAAACAACATTCTTCTGAAGGTTGAATTTAACAAAATTCAATACTGCAATGGTAGAATAAAAAATATCAGTAAAAGAATAAGTACTCTCTCTCGTAAATATCCTGATTTTAAAAGTAAAATTGATGAACTCAATCGCAGAAAATCAGTTATTGACTGCCAACTGGACGAAAATCCAATACGAAAAGATATAGTTCATACGAATGAACTCTATGAAATAGTTAAAAAATGGAACGATTTTGATAAAGAGGCTACTAAGCAAATGGATGTCTATTATAACAAAGTAGACAGCTTTAACAAAAAAATAGCTAACCTCCCAAAAAATCTGGAAGAATTGGATGAATGTATGAATCAACTTTTAAATAAAAGAAATAGCCTACAAGAAGACAATGTGGATACATCTCTAAAATAGATGACTATTCAAATCACCTATAATCTATACTATGGGCATATATCGGAAATGAACATCAATCGATGATTAGTCATATTTGAATCATAGTTTTGTAGTGTCTTAAATTAAATGATGTCCATCAAGAACAATAAATAATCGTCAAATGATCCGGTAACGAATGAGAAAATTACCTAAGGTATTTATCATAGGTTTACTAAGAATAATCCTGTTTTTATCTCCTGTAATGGAGATACATGCAAGAAGTTATTCGGAGAGAAAGTTGAGTGCAGGAATAGTAGTAAAACAGTATCCTGCAGACGAATTGTATGAAGAAAGCTGGAATACTGAATTTTTGAAAGCATATAAAAATATTCCTGTTCCAGATTCACTTGTTATAGATGTTTCAAATTTTGTAATGCCTGTAGAAGGGAAAGTAACTTCTCCTTATGGACCTCGTGAATATCATGGAGAACACTTTCATTATGGGACTGATATCAAGCTTCAGGTAGGAGATACTGTTCGTGCGGCATTTGAGGGGAAAGTAAGGGTAAGAAATTATGATCCTAATGGTTATGGTTATTATCTTGTATTGAGACATCCCAATGGATTGGAGACTGTCTATGGACACCTTTCTCAATTTCTGGTAGAACAAAATCAAAATGTAAATGCTGGAGAACCAATAGCGTTAGGTGGTTGTACAGGAAATGCTTACGGTCCTCATCTTCATTTTGAAATTCGCATTCTGTGTAATGCTATTAATCCGGCTGAAATAATCGATTTTGATAAGCTTTGTCTCAAAGAAGACATCTATGTTTATAGAAAAGGTCAAACAGAAGAGAATCTCATAGAGCAGGAATCTGTGAAAGAAGAAATCGAAGATGTTAAACCTATTGACACACCGGGAGTGGAAGAAGAAACAGAAGTTCTAAGTGAAATTACTGAACCCGACGCGGCAGAACTTTGTCTACTTCGAAAGAAAGAGCAGATAATGAAAGAAGTGTCAGATATAACATTGCAATGGGAACAATTGATTTCTGATGAAAATCAATATATATCGGAGCTAACTATTCTAATGGGAGACTTAGAGGAATCCATTGGTAAGATGGGTAGTGGCAAAATTACTTGTTGGAACAAAGAACTAGAGACTATCAATAGTAGGATAGGTATTCTGAACACTAAGAACGGAAATATTCGTTACAGACGAGATAAGCTGAAGGAGAAACAAACACTTATCGATTCCCAACTAGAGGGAAATCCATTACTGAAGGAAATGGTTTCTATGGAGTATTTTTTTAGATTGATCAATGAATGGAACGACCTGTTGAAAGAAGCGAATTCTAAGATCAACACTTACAATAACATAATTGCGGCCTTTAACAGCAGTGTAAACCACCTTAACCCTTCAGACAATCCATAGCTTTGCGCGAAAAACACCCAAAACAAACACACGTTCTATATAACAACCTCAAGATTCATGGTTTTGTTTTTTTTGCTTGAACTTACCTTTCAACCACTGGCAAATGACGCGATCTAATTGTCAATTAGATTAACAAAAGAAAATTGGCTGTTGAATGCCAAATTAGAGGAAAATTCAAAACTCAAAAACTTGATCTATATGGATCGTCTTTACGACAAGATTAACGGGTATAACAATTGGCTAGATCGTAATAAATAAGATGATCAGATTACTATTTATAATAACAATGCAAAACTCTTTATCAGTAAAATAAATAACCTTCCATCTTAATCATATGATGGGCAACTCCCTCCATGTGATATATGAAACGCCGGAAGCTAGAAGAAATGGTCGTGAGCACAATTTATAATCATTAACAACTTTGGTCTAGCTAAAACCGCCCATCATCTAAACCCAATATCGAGCTAGCCCAGCTTAACCAAAACGGATAAAAATCCGTATAACTATTCTCCCCCCCCCCCTAGTTGTTAGTTTTTACTGCACAAAACACCCATACTTGTTGGTTTATTCAAGTGAAAACAATCCTATGAGATATCAAGGCTCTGTCCGGATTGTAACCAATTCCAAATACACAAATCATCATGCTTAATGAACAAAAAACAATGAGATCTACATAAGATATGCCGAACTAATCCGAGCCTTTCAAATCCTCACAACTCAAACCCAAACACTCAAAATAGTACACATCGTATAATAGCCCGAAATTGACCTGTAACGAACGATCGTTATTTGAATGTAAGGGGGGGGGGGGGGGGGGTTAATTACTCAAAGAAGATAATTGCTGTAAGATACCTTAAAATGCGTCAAATGGCGTTTATCCCTTATTATCTGACTTTCTTTTAAACAGTCTGGAGATCATGTCCCATTTGCAGTAATGGTTTAGCCCGTGGAGCATGAATGTTGCAAGACTTGCTGAAATAAGCAGAGCCATGTTGGTTGCCCAACCATTCCGATCCAAAGCATAAAGAATGCTGCCATCTCTGTATATGTGCATACTATCCCATTCGCAAACACCCAAATTCCTATCCCAATAATCATAACTTAATCCACATAATTCTGCAATATAATACACAATTTTATAGGCGAATCGAAACAGGTAAAGCCAAAGGATAAGCTTGACTATCCATAGGTATATGTTACGCAGATTGAAATCTTCCAGTTTCATGATCGTCTTATGTTAGTTGATCCTTATTGACATAGTCTCTTCCTCTGTCTCGTCATCGTAGTAGTCAAGGAGATGCTTGATCTTTTGAGCTTCTTTAATCAGGTTGTCAAGTCTCACCTTTATCTCGTCTAGTCTATCCTTGTACATCGTATCGCTTGTATTTAAGTTACATTTCCTGCGTTGATTCTCCATCACATTCTTGAAGTCAGTACATTTGTGTTCAAACTCTTCAGAGGTAAGAATCTCATAGTCTATTACTAACTCTGGGTACTCTACTTCAATCTTGTCCGGGGTGGACTTAGTTATCTTCATGGAGGTAAAGCTAGGCAAAAGAATTGGATTTCGAAGATACACTCCTTCTAGTGCTTTTTACCAAATTGGATAACTTTATCATATGGGTGCTGTTTGAAGTGGAATATTTGCAAGAAAAAGGGATAAAAAGTGGCATATGGAACTCTTTCTCTCTCTCTACATATTTATCCTTCAAGCTGTCTAGCTTTATTCTTTAACTTCCACCCGTAATTCCATCCGCTTAAGGATAATGTCCTCTCTGTTACGCCAAACTTCTGATTCATGTAGCGTACACGGTTTCTAAAGGCTATTGGTCGCCACAATGCGATGCAGTAAAGCTTTACTCCCGGATGCCGTATGCTCGTTTTCTTGCTAAAGAAGGCTTCCTTTATTTTACGTCCTTCCCTAGATACCATCGGCACGTCATTGTGTATACTCATGTAGAAACAGCCCATTGGTGATCCCATAAACAATAAACAGAGTTCTCCCTTCACGAACTAAATGATGATATAAGCGTTTTTTCATCTCATCGTAGAAGCAAGTCGGTTCTTCGCTGTACTCTCTCATATCCATATTTGTAGTAGTAGTCCTGACAATGGACCATTACATGCTGATTACTGCAATGTTTGTTGCGATAGCTACGTGGATGAAGAGCTTTTTCGGTTATGATTGGATAGTCGTGTTCAAGGTAGAATCCCTTCTCAAGCATAATCTTGTTTTCTTTAGCAAAACAAAGATAATCACTGGAGGTGAGCTATGAAAAGCTGGGTGAAAATGCATACTCAATTCTTACTATTCTTACTTGTATACAAATACGAACAAAAAAAGGGTATGAGTTAATCTACATATCTAAAAAAAAAAATGATAAAAAAAAAGCATGAAACCTTTATCATTTTAATTTGCATTTTTCGAATATGTTATTATTTTTTTATTTAGTTAAATATTGTAATTACAACAGAAGAATATTGTTAACTAAGATATCGTATTAAATAATACACCCACGCTTTTTTTTTTAATACATACAAGTGTGCTTTCATAGAATGAAATCACACTTATCATACATAAAACCTCAATGTACGTTGTCGTAACGGAAGTTTGCTTGTCGTAGATAGATGGTATCATAGAGAGTTGGAGTTGATCCAACTCCATACTTATTGAGAGTTTAATTATTTTTTTCTCTTGTTGGAACTTATGTACAAAGCAATTGGTAAGGTGATTGTTAATTTTAGGTTAACCATCACGCATGGCATTCTTTTCAGTGTTACACAGATGTATTTGATCAGCTATCTGTTCCATGATAGTAGTGAACTGACATAAATATTCTAAAAGGATAAGTAGTTAATGCAAAGCAATTTAGAGCGGTCCACTTGAATATTTAATTAATATTTTGTTAAAAATTCTTTGCCAGTGCAAGGGACTGCAGATGTCTAATGACATTTTAGACGTTTGATGTAGTCACCTGCTGTGTCTGTGTTAATGTCACAAAAATATAAACGAGCAAGTTGGTTTTGCAATAGTACGGGCAAGAAAGGGAATATCGTTGAGCTTATCAAGCTATTTTATGGAGTTGAAAAGAAGAGTGCTATGAAAATGCTTTTTGACTTTTTAGGTGTAAATAAACAATCTAATACACAATCTTCGGATTATAAAAATGATTGTCAATATGAAGCAAGTGTAGCTTGGAAAATAAAGAAAAAGCATGGATTACCTTATGAAAAGCCCATACTGGAAGATAAAGAGATTGCTCAAGAGTTTTTCTCTGAATTTTCTCTGAAAGATTACACTCTCAATAAATTTCATAGAGCATTACGTTGGATGAGTATTTGTAAAAATCCTACTATTGTAGAACTTACTCCAGAAGTGGCTGCTGAAGTTAACGCATCTACTGGCTGGAATGGAGTGAAAAAACAACAACCAAAGTATTCAAATATGGACAAACAGCCATATAACGGTGCTACTAAAACTCCTCCAGAACTTATTGATGGATTTTCAATACCAATGTTGGATACATGGAATAAACTTGGAGTAGATTGGAAGTTGCTGGCAGAATACGATGTAAGGGAAACCAAATACCATCGTATTGCTTACACTGGGAAAGCAGCTTATCAGTATAAGATATACGATATTTGGCAATGGGTGGTTGATATTCATCGGAACAGAGATGAAAACTCAGAAAAGTATCAATGGAAAGAGTATATAGATTCTCTTAATATCTGGAAGAGGGGGAAGCATAGCTCTGGAGATGAACTAAAGGAATTCGTTTTTGGATGGAAAAAACTAAAAGAGCGAATTGAACAAAAGGAGATCAAAGAGGCGTGTATTATAGCTAAGTCCCCAAAAGATGCATTAGTCCTTTTAGCTATGGGATTCGATACAATAGCCCCGATGAGTGAGCAATTCGAGCTTCCAAAAGAAATAATGCAAAAACTGGTATGTTGCTACAAAAAAATTGTTGTCTTTTATGATGAAGACAAAGCTGGAACAAACCATTCTCGTGAACGAGTGAAAGAGCTGAATGATTTGTGTAAAGAATCAAAAGCTGTAAGTATATATCTTCCTAATGAAGGAAGGTGTAGAAAGGATATCAGCGACAAGGTCTATAACATGGTATTGGAAGGTAAGGAGGTAGCAGAAGCAGTTAAGACTGTAAAAGCAGAAATTGAACAACTTATCAGTAATGCTAAGTCTACTCTTCAGAAGGAAGAGTTAATAGACAATAAGGGGGAGTATATTATACAGAAAGATAATGTAGTTAAGAACTCTATCAAATCATCAAGATTTATTTCAATTAAAATCAATGATGAATGTGAGCAGAAGTATCCCGAAGAGTTCTTACAGTTCACCCAAAGAAAATTTGGGGCTTCAGCAGAGATTCTTAAAGAATTGGACATATGGAAGCATAAAAAAACTGATTCTATTATTATTAAGTTGGATGTATCACAAGAATTTGATTCAAACAAAAGGAAATATGAACTTTTCTATGAATTTCATATTTTGAATTGGCAAAATAGGAACAGTAAACTGACTGATTCTCCAAATTCTAGGAGATACCTGTTTGGTATGAATATTCTTTACAAAAACTTGCAAAGAAAAGATGAATCAACGGCAAACATGCCTCTTATAATTGCAAAGTCTCCTGAAGATGTAATAACTATTCACTGTAATTGTCCAAATTGTTATGTCGTAGGAACTATAGATGAAAACTTTCAGTTTGGCAAAAAGAGAGAAGAGCATGAAAATGATATGTATTACATCACAAATAAATTTTCTTCTGCTACTGTACTGGACATGCCTCAGCTAACCAAAGATCTCAATGAGTTTGCTAAGCGAAATAATATTAAATTGTTTGCGGCTCGAACAGCATCATTTAGGGAAGATGGGAACGGCAAAACTGCTAGCGAAAGATTTATGAAGTTAGGAAAGGAAAAGTTTGTTGATGACATAGATCAAATAATTAATCACTATTCAACTACAGAACCAGCTCCTTTCTAAATTGAAATATTTTTTCATTAGGTGATAATCACTGGAATATCTAGTGATTATCATCTTTTTTTTTTAAAACTCTTATAAAAAATATTTTTCTTGTTGATATTAATCGTCGTATTTATTTTTTTTTCTATAAAATCGTAAGTGAAATAACTTTCTCATTAAGAGATATCCTATATATATTGATTGATAGTCCCTTTAAACTAAAGGATTCCTCTTTTTATTTTATTATTTTTTTTATTTAAGCGTTTTTGCTGTTTTTAAGAATATTGAGATTTTTTATCAATATTGCCTACTGAAAGTGTCGATGGCGTCTGAAAAGCTAGGCTGAATTATCATCGTCAACTATAGTTTAAAAAAATTCTGTTAAAATATAACCTAGCAACACAGCAGCACATCCTGCAATAATATTAATTAGAATATATAAAACAAGTGTATGGTAATTCCCTGCTTGATAGAGCTGAAAATTTTCCAATGAAAAAGATGAGAAAGTAGTAAATCCCCCACAAAATCCAGTTATAAAAAAAATTTTCACATTTTCATCCAACCAATTATTTTTTAAAGATAAACCAACTAAAATCCCAACAAAAAAGCACCCTAATAAGTTGACAACAAAAGTGGTTAACGGAAAGATAGAAAATCTGATCCTGACAATCAGTAGAGAGACCACAAAACGAAGAACACTACCTATTCCTCCACCTATTCCTACCAAAAATATTTTCTTAAGCATACTCTACAATGCAAAAGTAGAAACTACTTCTTGCTAATGCAAATTTAGCAAGCTACTTTCCATAACAACCTTTGTTATGGAAAGTGTACTATCATAATCGTTTATTTTATTATAATTTATGAGTATTAAATAATTAATTGTTTAAACAAATAGTGTATCATCTAATCTTATGATAATCTTATGAAAAATCTAATCTTTTCCTAATCGAATGGTTGAAGGAGACGAGGTATGCAGAGACTGAATTAAGAAAAATAAAACTGATGCATAAATACGCGAAAGAATACTCAAAGAACAGATGCAAACCTTACTCCCAATAGTCCAAAGAAAAGGAAAAACAGTATTCAATCTCGGATAATCTATAAATTACTCATATTAGCCTCGAGACAGACATAATACATGGCCACTCACCACACACACAACACCTATATTCCAAGTCTGTAATGTAATAGTAGCTGTGACTATTGGGCTTTCTCTCACACCACAAAAATAATAATAACAAATCCAGTCATGAGTAATATCATGACTAACTATTCTCATTATAGGCTACTAAATTATAAGCTACTAAATTGAATCGAATTGAATTGAATTTGAATATCAGGCAGTTAGATATTTATAACCAAATTTGCTTGCATATAACATATATAATACGAACGTCATGAGCAACATATAAATTATCGCTGATCTGGCGGGAATAAAAAAAGTAGGAATAAAACTTGTAACTCTATCTCCACTCGCGTCATTTGTTAATAAATGATTTTTTCCTTCACATATGAAGACTGTTAATATAGAAAACGAGATAGTGGTCCAAACAATAATGGAAGGAGTTAAATCAGAGAAGCATCTAAAGGACAGTAGAAGCCAAGCTTGTGCTAACTTTCGAGTAAACGAATGTTTAATCGATTTGCTGATTTGAACAACATCCCTGCTATGTGAGTGATTACTAGAACGGTCTCTTACATTTAAGAACCCAGCTGAGGGGAGGGCTTTGATGAGGAATTTACTTATCACAGTTATCTTTAAAAATCCTCTAAAAAAGGAACATATGTTAAGACTAGCCGAGAAGAAGTTTCTCGTGAGAGAGCTTGAGACTTTATAGCTACATGCTTTTAGCTGGAAAAAACAGGATCTAATCAATAATTTGACATACAATTTGACATACAGAGAGAATCTAAAAGCATTTATGAAACTTATTGGTCCAGGTGGATATTTTACTAGTTATCCGGAACAAATACTTAGATTGAAACAAGAGTATCCTGAATTATTCGAAGATGGAGTAGATCAAATCAAATAGCTCGTAGGAGCTGAGATTCGTGAACTAGAGACTCCTTGTAAGGAATTGTTATAGACCTTCAACAAAAGAACCCACTATCCTAAAGTTTCAAATATCAACGTGGATGTTAAAAGGAGACCACATCAGTCTCGCATAAAAACAGAAAGAATAGGAATTGAATTTTGAGACAGGATAGTGCATCAGTAATCCAATCCGCATCAGTTTAAATGTATACTGATTAAGAAAAAAGATGGGAAATAAAACTGAATGCCTTAGTGGTATTAGTTGATTTTAATTCATAGTACAGTAAATGTTTTAAACGTTCTATTATTCTTCTCGGTCTTTTTGGGCTATACTTTCTCTATAGTAAGCATATTGCTTCTCTATTAAGAGCTTCCCCCTCTCATGGGTGTCCCTTTCTTGCCATACTTTTCATCAAGTATTGCATCCGTTGTAGGGATTTGTTTTTTCTTATCTACATCGATCCTTATCATCCTCTCAGTATCTATATAGGAGATATACTGAATCTTTGTTTTATCTAACAGTTTTCTGCTTCCACTCTTCTTCTTCCCAATTCTCTAGTACATTCCTGCAAGAGTTCCAGAGCAAGACATTTGAAATCCATATCCATTTGACTATATTCAGTATCAATGCTGATCAGAGCAAAAACCATAATGTCTTCCACATGTTTCATATGTAATATTTAAAAGACCAACTGAGCATATGAGCCTATAGTAATAGCTGTATTCCTTTATCACATCTTCCCCAATGGGGGAAAGATTAACTTCCTCCTTAGCGCAGAAGACACGAAGGAAGACTTTATCATTCTCCATCATTCTAATTTAGTCCTTATTACTATTGCTCTTCTCCTAAGCATTGCGTTTATTATTTGGGATACTTACCAAGTATCTTCTCTATCAGGAAATTTTAAAAAATAGTACACATTATAAATAATAGCAGCAGAAACAATCGTTTTGACACTAGTTATCATAACATTCACAGTCCTACTATGCTTTAAATCAGCTATCTCATCCATACCCTTATATTTAAAAGGAATATTTCTTTTAGCATTGCCTTCAGCTATTGGAAACACTATTATTCCACACAATAAAGCGATCATTGAAAGTTTTTTCATCTGAAATTTTTATTATAATCCTATCAAGGGAGCTCTTTCTTAAGAGCACTTCTTGCTCAATAATTTTAATTTTGTCCAAGTCATTCTTAACATATTATGTACAAACATGCCATGCCAGGTCAAATTACCGGTGAATTCCTACTCTCTATTTCTCTCCAACAGACCTTCTTGGCTTCATATTTTTTCTCCAACCAATAATCATTAATTATATATTATTAAATCAATATATATTTACGCTCGTAAATCTTATCACACCTACATCCACCATAATACTTGCCCTCAGCAAATTCGTTATTACAAAAGTAGGCGTCAATTTCCATTGCTTTGCCTTTACTTCGAAACAAATGATGAAAAATAATAGAGTTATATCGGTAGTTTTTTTCTTTTGCTAGCACATATGTATTCATTCTTTATCAGTTAGTTATAGTATAACGGATGTGTAATAAACTTCTCATCTCTTTTAGTCCTATTTCACCACCATCATGAATTTAGAACATATCGCTTAATTTCTGTTTACTTCTTAGATGGTACCGAAATCCCATATTTAATCCACAACACGGGATAAACAACGGTAGGGCATCAGGCTTATAGCAATTAATAGAATCATCATTATGATAATTGTTCCCTTGTAGTCCTATATACGGGGATAAATAAATTCCACTGGGGGAAAAATATCTTAATCCAGTTACAACTGAAAATTTTTTAACAATATCATTCAAACTATTGCTAGTGTCAAAAATATTATTCATAGTGATACCAGCAAAGATCTTATTGTTGTCGGAATTATTATATACTGAATTATAATGTTTAATACCAATAGAATTACCCGAATAACCAATTTTATTATTATCCATACCTAAATTAAACTTGATTTTACAATCAAGTGAGACTTCTTTGTACATCAATTCTATACCTATTCCTTCTGACAGCATAGACTTCCTTGTATAAGGAAGATTGCATTTTGGATCAGAAGGATCTCTTTCCCAATGAAAATTATAATAATCTTCTCTGTTTATTCCTGAATAAACGAAAAAAGTCATATCATTTTCACCATTGCTAAAAGCAGGTATTTTAACCAGTAAAATGAGAGCAATCAACGAACATTGAACTTGTTTCATGGTGTGATTTTGTTATTTATCATAAAAAATTTGAAATGCCTTTCTTATACTTTCACGTACTTTTACGAATTTGACACTTTAATAGGATAGAAACAACTCTTATTTCTTTTTTTTCTTCTGTATCAGTTTAATACACTCTTGTATATAAAACAATACACACAACACAGAGCTTCTCTCTGTGTTTATATGAAATATGAATAGAAAGTAGAATAGAGGCTGAAGTTAGTCTATTTTTCATACTTGTGACAGTTATGATTGTTTCTTTCTTGTTTGTAAATTCACATACCCAACCCAGAGTCGACAAGGAGACAGTTACTTCGAGTTCAGTCAATCATACAACAGGTGTGCACTAGTTTAGTGTTAATATGAGAACGGGATCTGTTCGTTTGTTCAGGGAAAACCTACAATGCTGTGATAATTGTCGACACTGTAGAACAAGCCCTTCCATAGACATGAATGTATCTATAAAAACTCTATTATGGAATAACAATCCACACACAAACACTATCGACTTAAAAAAGGAAAATCATTCCTATTTTCGGGCAACTCTCATAAAAAGAGATAAAAAGAATGAACTACCGACTAGCTTAATATTGATATAGGACTAAATTGTATTTTACACAAAAAAAGTACTATAGACAACGTTTTCTAGTAGAGACGATTTTTTTTTGAGGTCGGGTTGTGTAGTTGATTTTTCCAAAATTAAACTGAAGAAAAATGCAAAACAGTATTTAAATGCGAAGTTTAAAGTATTAACTAGCTACTTGTATTGAAATAGAAAATATTCAAACTCCATCAAAGTTTTTTAAGCGAGCTATTTTGATAGCTTACCTACATTTCCCAATGTGATATTAGAATGGTCATTATGCAGAATGAAATATCTCAATTCTTCTGCTCTTTCAAAGAGCGGACTTGCCAATCCAAGCCAGTCACTGTAATTTTCGGATAATTGTTCCCATCCTTGTTCTTCTGTAGGATCAATATTTTTCCAGAAATCACATAATTCCCCATTGAGAAAGCAATGCTCACAATCGTCGATTACAGCATACGGAATCATCTTGCATTCTATACCGTTCAATCCCATCCTTGCAGCATAGAAAGAACTGCCGCCAAGTTTATTGGCACGTTGCCATCCAAAATATGCTTTCATAGTATTTATATGGATATTAAGCAGTGTATTCCTTTGTTCCTAAATTTGCATTTTCTTTACGAAAGAATAATTATTTTTTTTAATTCAGAACAGTTTGTCCATTCAATATACCTTCGTATAATCATAGTTCTACTTCAGTTTAATCTTTGCATTGGTCTACCGAACACAATGTTAACCACATTACGCGGTCAAAATATTCTCTTTCCTGCAGGGATATTGTCCATTATAGCAGTGGATATTGTCTCATGCTCGGCATCACTGTTACATCTGGACAGGCTATTCTAATTTTACGCGCTAACTTCCCACTTTCATAGTAAGTAAAGTAGGTAGATAGAGAGCATAATGGTTCAGTTATCTTTTCATGATAAGTTAATCTTTATGTTTAACGTATCAGGCTGTTAATACGGAAAGCCATGTAATACATTTTTATTTCAAAGCCATTGCCATTTTTCTTACTCCCAAACTGGAGTAGGAACTACAACTTTTACCCGAAACAAATAATGAACAACAGGATTAAGGTTAATAGTTTTTTTTGCTTCGTATTCAAAACCAACCATTATTTCGTGGTGTATACTCTAGTTTTGTCTCATTTCTTAACATCACTTTTTGGATATTTTCGTGTAGATCTTATCCATCTTCTCCTGCAAGTCTTCCCTATAATGTCCAAGATTTCTATGCAAATCCCACAGTCCATGTCTGTCTTCTCCTGTTTCTTTCATTTTCTCATGAACCGCCTCCAAGAAACTGGAAAACAGTTCTTGATAATTTAATTCAGTCATAGTAATAGTTCTCATAAAAGTTTAAAGATAATCATTTTCTTATTCTACTGTATTTCACAATTAACATTAGGAATAATAGGCATAAGTCAAATGTCATAAATGCTTTAAGAAACTTATCACAAACTACTTTCTCCTTCTTTTATGAAAAATAATTTTGTGAAAAAAATCTCATACAGATTGCCTATATGCAAGAGTATTAGGACATAAAGACTTTCTACCGCACTGGAATGTTTTGCTATGATATACCATCTATATCCTGAGCAGACAACAAGGTATAATAGATCTGAATATCAAAGAAAGCATATTATGGAAAGCATGTATGATGTGTTTAGCCAATAAAAATTATTAATGCCTATGAAGCTTTTACGTAATCAGTACGGGATTGTTTATAGACAAATTTTGGGAAAAGTATATGACTTACTCCTCCCAAATGATAATTCCATAATTATTATGTTTTCATGTATTTGAAGACAGGAGACATAGATTGGGTTATTACACACAATAGAAAAATCAATCGTCAATTAAGTTATCCATGTGACTCAAGTCTCACGATTCTCCACAACAGTATTTTTTCATTTCTTTTGTACGTTATTTCTGTACCATCTGTACCATTTTTCAGTTCTTGAGTGCAGGGGGCTTGACCTAATCCTGATTGTTTGAAGGCTCACGATTTATATCGTACAAGATCGGATTCGGTTACTGGTTTTAACAAATGAAAGGCTCCATCACCTCTCATTTGTTAACCGTTTGATTGTATGATATTATTGAACTCTCTCGTATATTTCAAAAGAATTCCATAATCCTTCATTTACTTATCTCAATCAAAAGCCTTTTTGTCTACGTTATCCTTGAATTTATTGCAATCAAAACTTGCTTTCTGGTACTTTTGCGTTGGTTTTTACCAAACGCTCCATTCTTTTAGTCCAAAAGAATGGAGCGTTAATAGCAATCTTATATCTTCATCGTGTTTTTCTAAAAATTCAGTCATATTTCTCTGTAATCGTTTGGCGCTAAATGCCATTTCAATAATCGATTCTAAATCCAATTCATACGTTCTCATACCCGCTTGTTTCTTAAGATTAAAACTGATTAAATTAAATTAAATTAAATTGGTTTAATTTAATTTCTATCCA
This sequence comes from Candidatus Azobacteroides pseudotrichonymphae genomovar. CFP2, assembly GCF_000010645.1. Taxonomy (NCBI): domain Bacteria; kingdom Pseudomonadati; phylum Bacteroidota; class Bacteroidia; order Bacteroidales; genus Azobacteroides (SeqCode); species Azobacteroides pseudotrichonymphae (SeqCode). Next base: position 1,020,786 of record NC_011565.1, on the reverse strand, counting down.
TCTACTGCAATACTGTATATTCTCATATGTATTGTCACAAATATTATCCGTATTTGTTACCTGAATACAGCAGCTGTATTTTTTTTCAGCAGTCATCTCCTATATTCTCATAATTTTCAACATTGTCTCCTACTGATACTTCGTTTATAAAATATTTCTCAACGATCTCCAGTTTGTCTGGAGTATACATACATACATTACATACATATATACATACGTCATCAGAATCAATATCAATCCAAGTCTATAAGGCATCATCAATGACTAAACTAGTTAAATAAACAATATTTAAAAGGGAAAAGACTAGAAAGCCTTATGCTACTATTTAATTTAATCCTCTATAAATCATTATTCTTGCTATGAAAATAATAGAGTATAGTATGGCACGTGCATTCTTTAAAGTCAATTAATTCTTGAAAACAACAAGAGCATCGGCATGACATTCGCCCGTAATACGTCTTGCTGATTTTCCATTAGCCCTTTCACTTGAATTCCATTACCATAAACAGTCTTGTAGAAACAGCACCAATAATCATAATTTTTATGTGTAATGGTAGTTCTGTAGATCTATCTGGTGATATTCACTGCCACTTACCTTTGTTTTGTTTCGTATATGCTGCAACTCATAGCATATGAAACAATTGATATGAATGATAACGGGTAAATATTCATTGAATAAGGCTTTCTACTAAGTGATCTCCATTTCATCCCAGTAGAGCCCCCCCAAGGAGCCATCCAATACACACCCAGTATACGCACACACTCTCTGTCGTTATAAGCGCAAGTTGCCTAATTCTTTTTTTCAATACGTTTTTACTACTGCTCAGTTCATAAGATTAATACCAAGTTGGTTAGTAAAAAAAAAGTACGAGTTCCTTTATTCCCTTACGATAAAAGTCTGTTGTCCACGTTCTCGTTATATTTTCAACATTATCATTAGATTGTATAAACAGGTTAGATCTATATTCATGCATTACTTTTTTCAGCAAGTAAAAACATTCTGTCCACTTCCGATTTTAAACGATGTCCAAATTTACTCAATTGTATCAAAAAGCTCTTTTATCCTAGTTTATTCATTTATCCTAGTTTATTCATTGCTTCCATTGAATAAACATAATCTATACATGCTCATTGTAAATGTAAATACCTTTATGCTTCTTGATTAATCCTCCTTGTTGCTATGGTTGATCAACTTATATAACAAGGAGACATATCATAATTATCATAGGTAATAGAATACCTATGCCTGCCATAAACTCCAACAAAATTTTTCCTAAAATTTCTATTCCCTAAAATTTCTATTTTGTAAATCATTTTTAATAATTAAAATTTCTTTCGTTGACCATGATTTAAAATGGATATGGGGTACGATCCCAATTTTATCAGGCGTTTTTGGATACTTTCCCAAGTTTATTTTCTTAATGCTGTGCAGTTGTAAAAGACATTTGACATTTATGCTTCCAGTACCTTACCAATACCAATGCTGCATTAGCCATTACATTATTGGAAGTGATGAAAATTTTGGTTAATGAACGTGATATTGACTGTGATGAAGTTTTTTCCTAAACTTACCAAGCCACTTCCTCTGTCTGTCCAATGGAATACGCAAATCTCCTCTGATTAGAAAAGGAATAACTTCAGGCTTGTGCATCTGTTTGAGGGACTTTCTTCTTTCTTTTTAAGTCATGACGACCACGTTTGATTAACTCTTTTTCTATGAGCCAGCATATGGCATTATTCCATTCATTTTCTTCAGGAGGGAAAAGAATTCCCTGCTTTTGACAATATATCTTCTTTAGATCTTCCAGATCCTGTTTATCGAAGACCTTGCCTTGAACAGCAACCATTCTTTTGCCAATATCTACCAATAATTTAAAATCAATTGAATCTTTTTTCCTATTTATCTTTCTTTTGTCCATGGTGAAAAAATGCTTTAACAAAGCATAGTATAAAACATTGATTATAATGGGATTGAATGACATGAATAACAAAAAAGAGAGGGACAGAATTGCTTCTGTTCCTCTCTACATAAAAATCTAAACTATTTAGCATGTTATGAAAAAATTCGATGAAGATATATATATTTGAAGAACAGAGAGATCTGTGTTAGATAAATTTAACATAGCATAATATAAGAAAGAATATAAATTTATTATGGAGAAAGAAAAATGCCCTAAAGAAGTTCCATGTAAGGACGATCCTTGTAAGTGCAATTGAAAGTAAAACATTCGTTAAATTCTAGAGCTATGAATATGTCTGTATCGGCGAAAGCCAAGAAGCTGCTCTTAACAGCCGTGCTGTCTTGTGGTGTCTTTTTTGCCAATGCTGAAGTATGGCAGGCAATCAAGGACATAGCATCTACAGTTTTTACTGTTGAGTGCGGGCATCTCTTACTTAAGTACGCAGACAGCAAGGGAAGGTTAATAACCTTGTATATATTGGGATAAACCAGACAATCTAACCCCCCCAAGTAGACTAATGAGAATAAGTAAAGATACTAAATGTACTAAAATTTTGGTAGGTGTTGCTCCTTGTTATCTTTTAGAAGAATACTCGGTCCTCTGTGCTTACTTCAAAGTAAACGAGTGTCTAATCGATTTTATAACAAAAAAAACTTAATTGATATGAATAAAATTAAAATCATGCTTGTCATGTTCTCTATACTATTCGGAGTTAGAGGGATAGCAGAACAAGTAAATGTGGTAATAAATCCGTGTCATGGAGGGAAAGATCCTGGAGCTTTACACAATCAATTGAAGGAAAAAGATGTAAATCTACAAGTAGCTCTATTGCTACAACAGGAATTAAAGAAGGAAAATATAACGTCAGCATTGACAAGAAGTGAAGATACTTATGTTTCTCTTGATGATAGAGTTGATTTTTCTAATTCTCTTAAGCCAGACCTTTTTATTTCCATTCAATGTAATGCAGTTGTATCTAAAGCAACTACAACTAGAGGAATAGAAATAACTATGCATCCTAAGGAAAAAGGTTCACCATTTTGTCAAACCATTAATACAATGATGGAAAAGATAGGCAAACAGGTTGCTGATATGGGGATACCAAACAGAGGAGTAAATTTTAAAGATCTATATGTAATACGCAATATTAATTCTCCAGCAATAATGGTAGGGATTGAATATATCACTAATCCAGTTGCTGCAACTCTTCTTGAGACAAAACAGCTTGAATTTGCTAAAATATTATCGGAAGCAATAGTTAATTTTATTGGAAAAAAACACTAAATAGACCTTATTAATTGTATTAAAATACATAATTTTACTGTTTTTCTATCTTTTTTGTAGTTAAAAAAAGGGGGAGTGGATTGAAAGATAGAAATAGGCATCCTTAGTAGATATATTAGATTGATTATTATCAATGGATGAAAAGTTAGTGGAAGACTGTGAAACATATTAATAATTTTAAATTATAGAACTATGAAACTTAAAAGAATTCTGTATTATGTGGTTTGTGCAGCTTTTGCTATTAGTGGGTTCCTGTTCAAAGGGAATAAGGCTAAAGCGATGAAGAAAAAAACTACAAATAATATTATCTTAACAAGTGTAGCGCATGAAAATGATGGTATGAGTTACTCTCATTCTTCACACTACTCACATTCCTCTCACTATTCGCATAGTTCACATTACTCACATTATTCAGGTAGATGAATATAAAAAAATTAACACTTATCTTGATAGCAGTTATACACTTCTGGTGAATACCTTTTATTAATCTCTTTCTTACAAAAGCAGCTGACAAAAAATCGAATCACTTCTTAGGTGTCCATATCATATGGTAGCAAAGAAACTTAGTGAAGTAAAAGAGCACGAACACTACTTCATCAATGTAGGTGAGGACTTTATTATCATGTACTATAAAGGTGTATCTGAGTGTTTCGATTGTTCTTTTGAGTGAATCTCAAAAGAAGACCATGAACGTATGCATACGAGTTAATCAGAATTGTGGTTGGTAACTCCGTAAAGAGTGTATAAATATTTTTATCATCTCCATGCAAACATTTTAATGAGATAATGTTTTATCTTTCGCAGGAAAGTCAGCAAACTCTTTAAAGTCAGCAAACTCTTTTCTGTCCTTCTTGTTTTTTTTAGATAAATAGCTATTCCACTATAATTAAATCTTAATTATAAATGAAGAAAATCTTTCTGTTGCTATCGCTCATTCTGGGCATGGAATCAACTTTTCCATCCGTCAGTTCAGCCTACTCTGATCAGAAGAATACTATGGAGACAGGTCTTGTAAAAGATAATTCGCAGGATTCTCAAAATACTCTGGCTTTGGTCTATAAAGAATTAAACAGTATCCATAATGACATTGAATCTGCCAAAGATGCCATAAAACTGAATTGGACTCTGTGGGGACTAGGTCTACTAACTATTATCTGTAGCATCGCAACAATTCATTATGCAAAAACAAAGTAACATAAAGATAAAATACCGGAAATATCATTTTATTGACAGTATAATACTGTTTTGCCAATGTTAGACTCTGCAGTATGCAATTTTTAATTAAAATGTAAAACGATAGAGAGTTGTTTTTGGCAGTGTCCTCATTCAAAAGAATCTGATTTTTTTATTGGAATTTTTTGGAATCTTATTTAGCAAGGGAAAATGATCCCCAAGTATTAATGAGACTACTCATCGAGAACAATAAACTATCATCATAATAATCCAGTAACGAATGAGAAATTTGGCTAAAGTATTTATCATAAGTTTATTTGAAATAATCCTGTTTTTATTTCCCATAGCAGTACATGCAGAAAAATATGGTGTAAAGGGCATAAATCTGAAAGGAAAGCAACAGGGTAGAAGCAAAAAAATTACAGCGGAAGTTTGTCTATTAGAGCGGAAATCTAATACAGGAATCGTTCCTTCAGATGAACTATATGAGGAAAAGTCTGTCGCTAAAAACTTGAAGGCATATGAAGGTATTCCCGTTCCGGACCCACTCGTTGAATCTATCCCAGGACTAACAGTGCCTGCTGTTGTGGAAATTTACTCCCATGAGGATAAACTTTGTAGTAAATTCTTTCGCTGTGGAATCGATATAAGTTTTCAAGCGGGAGACAGTATATATGTTTCATTGGACGGTGATGATATCTATGTTTATAGAAAAGGTCAAACAGAAGAGAATCTCATAGAGCAGGAATCTGTGAAAGAAGAAATCGAAGATGTTAAACCTATTGACACACCGGGAGTGGAAGAAGAAACAGAAGTTCTAAGTGAAATTACTGAACCCGACGCGGCAGAACTTTGTCTACTTCGAAAGAAAGAGCAGATAATGAAAGAAGTGTCAGATATAACATTGCAATGGGAACAATTGATTTCTGATGAAAATCAATATATATCGGAGCTAACTATTCTAATGGGAGACTTAGAGGAATCCATTGGTAAGATGGGTAGTGGCAAAATTACTTGTTGGAACAAAGAACTAGAGACTATCAATAGTAGGATAGGTATTCTGAACACTAAGAACGGAAATATTCGTTACAGACGAGATAAGCTGAAGGAGAAACAAACACTTATCGATTCCCAACTAGAGGGAAATCCATTACTGAAGGAAATGGTTTCTATGGAGTATTTTTTTAGATTGATCAATGAATGGAACGACCTGTTGAAAGAAGCGAATTCTAAGATCAACACTTACAATAACATAATTGCGGCCTTTAACAGCAGTGTAAACCACCTTAACCCTTCAGACAATCCATAGCTTTGCGCGAAAAACACCCAAAACAAACACACGTTCTATATAACAACCTCAAGATTCATGGTTTTGTTTTTTTTGCTTGAACTTACCTTTCAACCACTGGCAAATGACGCACCGTTTATCCCAACAGTAAATCCATCCATAAAGCTTCAGTGAAGCCAGTAATGCAGAAACAATTATTGCTCCGGTATTATGACGGAGAGCTGAAAGGACTCCACAGGAGAAGCTGAAACATGATTCTCTATCCCAACATTCATATATTCCACAATGATAGCTGCTGTCTATCAAACCAGCAATGCCATACACCATCGAATAGAACATGCGAAACAAAGACATCCACATGATAGCTAGTGCTGTGAGCTTGAAAATACCTATTAGGAATCCACGTAAACTTGAGGTATTTAGTTCCATGAAAATCTTATATTTATTATATATCTGTTTGCAAAAATAAAAACATCATATGAAATACAGAATTCTGTTACTCTTCTCTATTCTAACTTTTGGGTTATTCTTCCCCAAAGCAAATAACAGTGCCCTCGCTCAGTCAAATGAAGATTTCGCCACAATCCTTTACAAGACTAGAGAGGAAGTAAGAGATATCACATATGAATTAAAAAATACACTTTCCGATCGTAAAAAATTGCTATTGGAAATGAACACTCTGACAAATGATATAGACAAAGTTCTTCTAAAATTTAAAAATCAACAGATTAAAGATTTCAACAACGAAATAAGAAATATAGCCAAAAGAATAAAGACAGTTGCAGACAAATATTTTGATTCTGCAAGTAAAATTGATGATTTCAATAAAAGAAAAGCCGCTGTTGATTGCCAATTGGACGAAAATCCAAGATTAAAAAATTTGGTTTATAGGGAATGGGAAACTTTACTCTCTGATGATAAGAGACTGCTGACAGAGATGGATTATCTGATGAAAGATATAGATAGAGTGATTGGGAATATTGATAGGCGAGAAATCACAAATTACAATAACTAAATAAAGGATGTCAATAAATAGGATAAGTAGTATTATAGATAAAGCTAGTGATGTGATATAACCATAGGCTTGATGAACTTAATAACAGAAAAAACAAAATAAAAGAAACACCAGGAGTGGGAAATCTAATTGTTTGGACTGATTATAATAAAGTGATAGGTGAATGGAATGCTCTTATGGATGAAGAAGCTAACCCAAAGTTGGATATCTACAACAAAAAAGTAGAGACCTTCAATAGCATAACAGCAAACCTTTCAAATCACCCATAAAACCAAGCAACAGTTCCTGTAACTCATATATCTCATAATATTACTTGAAACTTGCTCTTCCAAAAAGAGGTGCATGTATGAATAGTAAAAAGAGCCATCAGAACTAACTCAGAACATTACCGGAAGCTATAAGGAATAGTTGTGAGCACAATTTATGAGCTAATTGACACGGGACAATTATGTCAATTTCTAGTGCCTAAATTTACATTTATCATAATAACTCTACCGCACTTTCTTTCAAAGAACACATCGCATAATGGTCAAAAAATTGACCTGTAACGAACGTTTTTTACTACTCAAAGAAGATAATTGCTGTAAGATGTCTTAAAATGCGTCAAATGGCGTTTATCCCTTATTATTCGATTTTCTTTTCATTAATCGGGAAATTCTGTCCCAATTGAAGCAGTAGATCAATCCGTATAACATGAGTGTTGTTAGACACATACAAGAAGTAAAATTATCGTTATGTAATCTCAAATATCAGCAAACCACGCACTTTTAAATTCGCAATACTCTTCACCAGGAAGAAATGATACAATAAAAGATATAATTGGAAAGGCAAGGAATCGAAATAAAAATAATTTTTGTTACCAAATAGAGAAAATGCAAGGAGGATACCTTAAAATGCGAAATACAGGAATTCTAGTTCTCATGACAACTGTTTCAGTTTCTCTATCGCCTTTTCTATATTTCCCTTGCATGATTGAAGCAATTGGGTCAGGTAAGAATGTCCGCCGTTCCTTAATACAGAATCTGTTAGTTTCTCTAATTCTTTTCCAGAAAACTTATATACGCTATCCAAAACAATACGAATACTATCCAATTCCACATCCTCTCTGTATTGTTGGCTTATTTTTTGTCCTGAAGGAATATTGGATAATTGTTCCGGTTGATACACTGGGGTAATAGTGATTCCTATCACCTTTTTCTTTCCTCCTTTGGGGTTATGTTTATTCTCATAATCCAACTCATAGACAAAACTATACGGAGCATTCTGATCCAACTCTTTCTTTGCCTGCTCTACAACTCGTGCAAGGGAATTATTCATTTTCATGTATTTTGTTGCCAAGTTCTAGTACAGTTCTTATCTTCTCTATATTGTAAGTTACCGGGTTCATTCTTCCCTTTGATAAGTTCATAAAAATGACGAGCATAGATGCTTCTGAAAGATATTACCGCTTCTAGTTCCTTCTTTTGATTCACATGTGGAAGATGTAACAATACTTCGTATATCTCTCGACGTAAGAGAAGGTGTATATCGTTCGTATTCTTATCTATTCCCATGTAATAAATAAATGGGAAACGTATCAATCGCTCTCCGTCTTCATGCTGTATCATTCGCTTCTGTAAGTTATATATAGCCTTTTTTGTCTGTATAAAATTCTCTCCTTCTTTTAAGGACAGGACAATCTCTACGTATCCATTAGTATTATTTCTAAGAATAAAATCCTTGTTTTGTTCTTCCTTATCCAGTTGGAAGTATTCGACCAATCGATATAGAACATGTTTCTCATCTTCAGAGAAAGGGTGCTTCGATACTGACAGTAGATAGGACTGAATAAATTTGCTAGGAAGATGTACCTTCTCTTGGGACATAGAAAGGTCATCGATAGTATTGGTATCAACCTTTTCCACAACCTTAGCTTCTATCGGCTTCCTTCTCATAATGAAGGATAATAACCATTCTCTCCATGTACTCATAATTTGTAATATCAATGGGTCTGATTAAATAAATATCTATCAAAAATAACAAATACAAGAGAATGTATTCATTGGTAGAATTCCAAAATGTAGCTATTGATAATAAAAACAGACTAAAACGTATCATTACACAGAAAGAAAAGTTGTAGATAATTACATCTAGTATTGTACTATGTATCGTAACATGGTGAGTGAAATACTTTTTATTATGCTTGCATAGAATACAATACAGGGAGGCTTTAAGCTAAATCACCTAAAATTATTCTTTAACTGTGCTTTCTAATGAAGCAGAATGGGTGAATTCTGTACATTATTGCTATTCGCTGAAAACATGTGAAAGTATGTATATATATACAATGATAAAATAATGATTAACTGATGATAGATAAAGGATATCCTATATATGACAAATTATAGTGGGATGTGTATCTATCGATAAAACCCCAAAATGTAGCTACTGATATGGTGAAATGAAATGGACTAAAACGTATCCTTACATAGATAGAAAAGCTGTAAGTAAATACATCTATTATTAACATTCGTATCTAAACCTTATAAATTCCCATGTAACTTCAAGTTTTACTTTAATCCACTTCTTCTGTAGAAAGAGTAATGAATATTATGCCTATCTTTAACGGGGCATGTATATAAACTACATGTATATAAACTAAAGAAGTAACAATATCATGGGAATAGTAAAAGAGAGAACTGAAAAAAAAACGGATAAGGATTATCAATTGAATATTGACTCCAATCTTTTACCGATTGATTTAGATATGAAAGGAAATGCTGAAACGGAACAAGAAGATCCGTACTTGTATTCAATGGAAGAGCTTCATCAATCAATAGAGCAGGGACGTCAGGAAGATCGTGAAGGAAAATGTATTTTATTCGACGAAAAGCCTTTGAGGAAGAGATGAGACAGTTGGAAGAAGATGTAAAAAACGGCAAGGAGATAGATATAGATTTTGTAAAATTGACTTTAACTGCAAAAAAGGATTATAAAAAGCATATTAAGGCTGGAAACGTTAAACTTGTAAAAAAAAATAAGACGTATAATAAAAAAAGAACTAGTAGTTGATCCTCGTAATGGAACTGGGGACTCTGAAAAACTGAAGTACATGGATGGAAAAATCTATTCTCGCCGAATAAGCGATTTTCACCGTATGGTATACGAAATAGAAGAACCAGGCAAAGTAAGGGTAACTAATCTTTGGGGACACTATGATGATAAATAAAGTACGATAATTTTTTATTACCTTCGGACTAGCAATTATTTCCAAATTTATTTTTTGCTCTTGTCAGGAGAAGTCAGCATAGTTTTGCTGGCTTTTCTTGTTTTGTTTTAAAGATTTCTATATTCGTTCCTTGTTTATTCATCGAAGACAATGGTGGCGGGGAAGTTATGATAGCTTTTCCGCTTCTTTGTTGTTAGATCTATCCTTTTAAATTAACCATTACCTTCCTCAAGTATCAAAGTCTATTTCAAAAAGCGAAATAATTTCAGATCTTTGGACGAATTCTAATGAATAGAATGGACCCTATATCGTTTTTGCTGATGGACGATTATTTTATTGAAATAGAAGAAGATAGAGGCTTATCCCGTGATGAGCTGATCTGTCAATGTAATTTTGACAAGCTTATGGATTCCTTAGTCATCGTGCCTATGATCCGATTAGACTTAGGAAAGGGAAAAGATAGTTCCCTATTTTAGCTCTCTGTGTACATCACAACGACAAATAACTATAAAAAAAATAGAAAGGTAGAGCAATGCCTGAAGAGAAAAAGAATTGCAAGCTAGAATCCTTTGACAGCCGATGCTGTTCATTTTGTTCTCGTTCTTCAGAGTGCCATGTGTTTGACCGTATGCTAAAAAAATATGAAGAGAAACTGTTTGTATCCTAAATTAACTACTCAATCGCTATGCTTTTGGAATGGATTATTATTGTTGTGTTCGTTATTCTGGTGATCTGGTTAATCATTAAATGGTAAAAGCCAAGTTAAGTACTTAATTTGATATGTTTAAATCTCCTTGTAAAGAACGGAAAGCGTGCTATGGACACTGGGACCCATCGTGCAACGGAGAACGTTCCGATTGTCCGTGTATAAATAGATGTCCTAATTATACAGCAAGAAGAGATAAAATATTAAAGCTCTTGAAGCCTTTCACTATGCTGATGACATGGTTTAAGCGTCTACAGAAAAGAACCATCGTACAAAAACGGAACAAGGCATCAACTGACAGCAGTTAGTTATAGTTGTATATTCAAAATTTTAACCTTAATTAATTTAATCTAAAAAGAAGATGGATAAAGTCAAGATGAATGCTGGAGATATCATCAGGAGTGCATCACGAGCTTCTGGGTACTCTCGAAGAGTGGTGAAAGAGGTCTTTCAGCAATGCATAGAAGAGATGAAAGAAACACTACTGTCTGGGAAGAGGGTAAGTCTTAAGGATTTCCTGTCTCTTACTCTCGGTGAATATACAGTGAAACCATCTGGAGTGATTTCTCCTTCACTGATTGGTATCCATCCACGTGTAACGGCACATTTATATAGTCAGTATAAGAGAACGATCAAAGAGAATGGACAGGCCCTACGCGATGCTATTTTAGCACGTAAGGAAGCTATTCAGAATGATCCACTTACTAAGAGAAGAATTGAACAGTTGAGTAAAATAAATCCTTTCATCAAGAAGAATAAGAAGAAGCGTGTGAAGAGAGTTTGAGCGTTCTTACAATAAGGGAGTATTTGGCTCCTAAAGATTAATTGACAAAATTATAGCGTATATTGCAGTAATAATTAGCGTAATAATACTTATAAGTTATGGAAACAGTAAAGGAAAAAACAAAAAAGGTTGACGGATGTATAGACGTTGATTCAGACGATGATATCAAACTCGTGTACACTATGGAAGATCTTGATAGGTGGATTGAAGAAGCTGATCAGGACGAACGAGAAGGCAAACTCATACCCTATGACGAAGCTTACAAGGAAGAAATGAGAAAGCTAGAGGAGGAATGGAAGGACAAGGAATATGTAGATAGATGGCATTTGCTGTAGAATTATCTCGAAGGGAGAAAAAAGACCACAGAGAGTATATTAAGGCTGGCAGTCCTCTTAATAAAAAGATTGCTGTGCTGTTATCGTTAATATCAATAGACCCACGTGGTAAAATAAGTAGAATTGGGAATCCAGAGCAATTGAAACATTACGAGAGAAGGGAGGGGTTTGGTCTAGGAGAATCAGTAAACATCATAGGATGGTGTATGAGATTAAAGGGGATTGTATCATTGTTCATTTGCTATTTGGACACTACGACGATAAATAAAAGAACGATTAACAACTTCTCGATATGAAAAAACCATTATTTCTTTTCTATAGTCTGCTGCTGCTGTTTATAATAGTGTCTGTCTCTTCATGTAAAAATGGATTGGGCTCGAATTGTACAGAGCATTGCACAATATATTTTAAGGATGGAACAAAAAAGGAATTTGACATCGATTCCAAATATCAACTTAATTGTGGATTAGAAAATTGTGATGAATATCCAGGAATTTTCCATATTTGTTTAAATTATATTTATTCTTCTTCCCAAAAATTATCTGGTGAATGGAAAAATGGTGGGGATGACTATTTTCGTACAGGGGATCGTTGTTGTGTAATAGACAAAAAAAATGTAACAGAAGAAGGATGCTTAAAAGAGATGGAGAAAGTTGCTAAAAAAATTGGAGATTGTGAAATAAAAAAACACCATCATTATGGCTATATCACTCTTTCTGTATGCAGTTCAAAGAACGTAACAGGATATAGTTATAGGTTTAAGAACCATGAAAAAACGATACGTTTGTTTAAATAAATAGTTGAGTTCATATCCAAGACAGAATTAACAAGAAGAGATTTTCGATTGCTTATTAAGATATGGGAGCGGTATGGAGTGAATGCCTTATCGCTCCTGTGTTTTATACGATGTAGTACAAAAAAAACTCCCCGAAATTGCGAACGGGGAGAACAATGGGATTAGCCTTTTGTTTTTTACTGGAATAGATACAGCAAATGTATCTATTTTCATTTGATTTCTAAATCAAGTAAATTTGTATCGTTCGATCTTCTAGACAAAGAATGATGCTAAATTAAAGTGTTAAACTAAAAACAATTATTATGAATATGAAAGCAAAAAAACTATTAACCTTGGTCTTTTTCTCCGTTATCTGTTTTGGAGTAGGAGCTAAAGTAGCAAAAAAAGAAGTAAAACCTGCAATCCTTCCTGCACAGACAGAAGAAGTGAAAAAGGAATGTCATCAGCACTGTCATGGATTCCCATTTTTTGGTAAGCATTTTACTAAGACACAAAAAAGCTACGAATCTCTAGCAGACAACAATCTCTATGTTGTGTTTTTTGAAGACGACACATTTGCTATCTACAAGAAGGGTGTAGCGGATATGGAAGGGATCACTTCTGATAAAGAAGTAACGTTCATTGAGCTTGTGAAAGAATAAACGCATCTTTTCTCAGAGATAGATACACTAGACTGAAACTGGTCTGTGTAAAACAAGTAAAAACAGAACCGACAGGGGTTGTTCCTGCCGGTTTTTCTTTGCTCTTTAACTAACACTGAGCCAGTGTTAAATAATGATTTCTTGGCTTATAGCATAAATCCTTTCTGTACTGTCTCACATAACGGGTAACAGTCCGCCGATGAACGTTGTTCTGTCTGGCTATCTCGTCAATGGGAAGAGAAAGATCGATTTCCATCGTTTCCTGTAGTTTTTGAGGTCTTCCCCAAACAAAATCACCATCACTCTCTGCCTTAACTCGCAGATAAGATTCTTTAGTCCTTGCACAGTTTAATCCTCTCTCAATCTCGGCTGCTATCGTATGGGCAAATAGCATGACCTTGCTGTTGAGATCATTTGTCTTGAAATAATAGTTCTGTTTGACGGCAATAAAATTGCATCCTTTCTCATTGCAGAGCATATTGATGTTACTAATTATGTCCATCATGTTGCGTCCAATGCGAGATACTTCACTTACAATTAGGGTATCACCCTTTTTAAGTTCGTCCATAACAGAGGCAAGTTTTCTATCCTTTGCCTTTATTTTTCCTGAAACAGTTTCTTCGAAAACACGGTCAATCGTCATTTGATGTTCTTCCATGTACTTCTCTATCCCCATCATCTGATTGTTTACATCCTGATGGCAAGTACTTACTCTTAGATACACAACATTCATAAATTCGAGGGTTTTTATAGTTAGACTTGATATTTATAATTACGAAACAGATAAATTGCTATACTTGTTATAGTCTATGTAAAAAAATAAGGAATGAAAGCGTAGAACCGTGTTTTTTAGGGTTCTGACAATATGACAATAAGCTTCTTGACAAAAAAGCTTGAATACACATTGCAAAAATATCCAACCCTGCAAAACTCTGTTTCTGACGAAAAGAGTAGTTTTTCAAAAGCGATACAAGAATATAAAAAGCTTATAACCTCTATAGAGAATGGGAAAGATCCAACCCTGGTCCTGATGCCATTCAGGAAGATAGAAAAGAAATCTAATAAAAAAGTAAATAGTCTTCTAAGGTACATTCCATGTTTGGAGAATTTGGAGGAATAGTTGTTAGCTGAATAAATGTTGAGAATAGCAAAAGTTTTTTTATTACGACAGTGGGGACGGTTTGGTATGAATGGCGAGTAAATGTATTTATTTTTATTTTATTATTCCAAAACCAAGTAAATCTACATCATTCAGTCTCCATGAGAGAGAATGAGAAAAACTAGAGTGTAACTAAGGTTTTGGTTGGTGCTGCTCCGTATATATGGGACAACAATTGTAATCATATTTTATCATACTTCCCATCCTTGATCCTCTATTCTATTCCAATGCGAAGGAGTTTTAGTATATCATTCAATACTTCTGGTATAAGATTTTCTATGTTTTCTATTTTTCATTTGTTCTTTTCCGTGATCGTTTGATTTCTCATTGTCCAAATGAAGTAGTAAATCAACACTAAATCTAGTATATGTATCAGATAAATTTAACATGCAGAAGATTTAACATTTAACAGATAAGAAAAAATAAATTTGTTCATCATGGAGAAAGAAAAATGCCCTAAAGAAGCCCCTTGTAAGGACGATTCTTGCAAGTGTAACTAATATTAAAATCTACAGATCCATGAAGAAATTGGTCTTAACAACCATCCTGTCTTGTAGTATCCTTTTTGTCAATGCAGGAGTATGGCAAACAATCAAGGATATAGCATCTACAGCTTTTACTGTTGAGTGCGGTTACCTCTTTACTTAAGTATGCAGAAAGCAAGGAAATAATAACCTTACCTGTATTGAATTTGCCTTGGTTTGCATCATTGAAATAACCAAGATAGCTAAATCAGATAAACGAATGAGAAAGATGATGCTTGTTGTTATATAAAGAAGACTGATGTAAAGAAGTTTAAGCTTACTTGCTAGCGACATATGTACGGAGAATATACCAACGTTAACTATATAAACGAAGACTGTTGATATGAACGAGACAAAACTATTATCGGTATTGGTGGTATTCCTATTTTTCTACCACCCTATCCTTCATGCAGAGGAATCTGAGTCAGAGATTGAAAGACAGCGGAGTTGCAGCACAAGTGATGATTAACATAACGTATGGGAAGTACTAGATGGGTGAAGGTTATATGACGATGGATGATGGCCACTACTGGCACGTTAAAGGAAAAGAAGATGGGGTTACGTCATCTAAAGAGACTATTGTTGTCATATATAAGAGAGCAGATAATGTGAGCATAATTTACAACCGTAACTTTTACGTTAATCCATACTCTAGGAGATGAAGAAGTACAGCATATTCCTGCTTATGACTCAGAAGAGCTAAACTAAACTAAATTAAATTAAACTAAATTAAACAATACATGCCAGAGATGACAGAAGAACTGACAAAATGATCAAAGACTACTATTGTATACATGAGATTAGAACGGCTCATATGCAGGATATCAATTGGATGTGATTGATCACATAATAGACGTTATCACGGACCCTAATTTTTAAATTTTAAATCTTAAACAACATGAAGAAATTTTTAGGATTTTTATCTTGGTATTTGTTCTTGTGTGATTCGCACTTCCAGCAAGTGCATGGTGGGAAGACAACAATCATAATCAGATCGTAAATATTGAAGAAGTAAAATATGGACAATTAAGGAAACTAAGCAAAGTGTACTGACTGTAGTGTACACGAAGATCTTGAAAAGATAGACTATATACACGTAGATTACGGGGGAAAATACTGTGTTGATCCTGATACTGATACTGAACCTGTAGTTTGGTATACTAAGGGGATCTAACGATATGCCCGGCATAGAATCCATTACGTGGGTATACATATCAATATATGATACATATGAAAGAACAAGAGCGAATCACGGAAATTATAGGGGGTGTTAAACAAGAACGTCATATTGTTAATAGCAAGTGCCGGTCTTGTGCTAACTTCAGAGTAAACGAATGTCTAATCGATTTTATAACTAATAAACATTAACCATTATGAAACCTAAAAGAATTCTGTATTATGTGGTTTGTGCAGCTTTTGCTATTAGTGGGTTCCTGTTCAAAGGGAATAGGGCTAAAGCGATGAAGAAAAAAACTGCAAACAATATTATCTTAACAAGTGTAGCGCATGAAAATGATAGAGTGAATTACTCTCATTCTTCACACTACTCACATTCCTCTCACTATTCGCATAGTTCACATTACTCACATTATTCAGGTAGATGAATATAAAAAAATTAACACTTATCTTGATAGCAGTTATGCATTTTTGGGAATACCATTTGTTAACCCCTTCATTGTGGAAGCACAACATGCTGCTTACGAGGATAACTGCATACAAGTCCCCTGGGACGATCTCCCAAATGGGACTAGGTATAAAGCCCTTACTTCAAGCAACTTATAATTAATATGTAATATGGAAGAAAAGCCATTTGTATATAAGATAATGGAAGGAGACTATTTACTGATAATGATAAGTTTTAAGCATAAATGAAAAAAATCTTTCTGTTGCTATCGCTCATTCTAGGTATGGAAGCAACTTTTCCATCCGTTAGTTCATCCTCCCCTGATCAGATGAACGCTACAGAAAAAAGTCTTGTAAAAGATAATTCGCAAGATTCTCAAGCCACTCTAGCTTTGATCTATAAAGAACTGAACAGTATACACTGTGATATTGAATCTGCCAAAGATGCCATAAAACTGAATTGGACTCTGTGGGGACTAGGTCTACTAACTATTATCTGTAGCATCGCAACAATTCATTATGCAAAAACAAAGTAACACAAGGATTAGCACCGGCGATATAGTTTCTAGCGTATAGAAAAGTACCGGAGAGACGAAAAAAGTAGTCAAGAAAGTTTTCTTGCGATGTATATTGAAGAGATAAAACAGAAATTATTAGAAGGAAAATAAATCAATCTGAAGGACTTCCTATCTCTTAGCATTGCAGAGCGGACATCGAACCCTTCTGGTAACAGTCCTGCTTCCCTTATAGGGAAAGCAGGACCGTATAAAGCACATTCCTACAAAAAATACAAAGGTACTTTGAAAGCAAATGAGAAAGCCATACACAAGGGCATTGTAGCTAAAAGAATACTATCAAAGCTAATCTTCTAATGAACAAGCTCAGATCAGAGCAATTCAGACTGATGAATGAGAAGATAAATGGAAAAAATAAGGCTCACGACTACAAAATTATACAACTCCTCAATTTATAATCATACTACAATCGAGAATAAATAATAAATTAATCATTAAAACTACTATGAACCATTTAGAGATTTTTGCTGTGACCTTCGCTGGCTGTTTCTGTGCAATCTCATGTATGCTTGTACTTATACGAATAACTTTTGCCAGTAGCTTGCGTGAAAGGAAAGAAAAAACAAGAAATTTTCACGATTTCATGACGGAGACCCTAAAAGAGATCAAAGAGAAATGTAACTATCTAAAAAAAGATTAGGATACGGGAGAGGAATAAGATCGGCAATGGATAGGCAATGGTATCTTCTCGGCTGATAAGAAACAAAAGCATTAGCCAAAGATATCGGAGAAACTCCTAATGAACAGTATTATTAACTCGGAGTGTCCAATTAATTAAAATCTTAATTTGTTATACTTTTACTTGCAATAAATAAAAATATTAACGTGAAATACAAAATCCTATTAGTCTTCTCTATTATAGTTTTTGGAACACTTTTCTCCAACAAAACATCAATACCATTGCTCAGTCATATGGAGCTTTCCAAACGAATATATGACAATAACGATACGAAATATGAAGCTTTCAAAGCGAATATTGACAATATGAGAAGGAAGTGAATCGAATTTTAAATAAAAGGAATAGCCTACAAGAAGACAATGTGGATACATCCTAATAAAATAGATAACTATTCAAATCACCTATAATCTATACTATGGGCATATATCGGAAATGAACATCAATCGATGATTAGTCCCATGTTTGAATCATAGTTTTGTGGTGGCTCAAAGTAGATGTTTGTTTTTTTGTTTGAACTTTCCTTTCATCCACTGACAAATGGCGTACCGTCTATTCCAACAGTAAATCCATCCATAAAGCTTCAGTGAAGCCAGTAATGCAGAAACAACTATTGCTCCGGTATTATGATGGAGAGCTGAAAGGATCCCACAAGAGAAGCTGAAGCATAATTCTCTATCCTAACATTCATATAGTCCACAATGATAGCTGCTGTCTATCAAATCAGCAATGCCATACACCCATCGAATAGAACATGCGAAACAAAGACATTCACAGGATAACTAGTGTTGTGAGCTTAAGAATACCTAACATGAATTCACATGAATCCACGTAAACTTGAAGTTGTTTAGTTCCATGAAAATCTTAAATTTATTATATATCTGTTTGCAAGAATAAAAGCATTATATGAAATATAAAATTCTCTTACTCTTATCTGTTATAACCTTTGCACAAGCCATAGTGTCGCTTGCTCAGACAGATGATGACTTCGCCACAACCCTTTATAAGGACTAAAGAGGAAGTAGACAATTATCACATATGAATTAAAATACATCCTTTCCTATCATAAAAAATTGCTATTGGAAATAAATGCTCTGGCGAACGATATAGACAAAGTCCTTCTGAAATTTAAAAATTACCAGATTAAAGATTGCAACAACGAAATAAGAAATATAGCCAAAAGAATAAAGACTGTTCGCGACAAAGGTCTTGATTCTGCAAGTAAAATTGATGATTTCAATAGAAGGAAAGCCGTTGTTGATTACCAACTGTATGAAAACTCAGGACTGCAAGATCTAGTTTATATGGGAGATCTTAACAAAGCGATTGGAAAATGGAACGCTTTTGATGAAGAATGGGATACAAATTGGAATAATTACAAGGACAAAACAAAAATCTTTGTAAGCAAAGTACAATCGTTCCCATGTATTCATAATATATCAAGATGAAGTTGATAAAATCACAGAGGAATGGAAAACCGTACTATCTGGTATGAAGAAGTTAATACCTGAGACGGATGCATTGATAAACGACATAGATGAAGCTATTGGGAAGATTGATAAGCATATGAGATAACTGACTGTAATAACGAAATAAAGGATATCAATAGTAAGATAGGTAGTTTTTACGACAAAAGTGATGACATATTGACCATAGGGCTGATGAACTTGACGACAGGAAATATGCAGTAAGAAAAACTCCATGAGTTGGATATTTAGTTGACTCTACTGACTATAATAAAGTGCTTGATGAATGGTTTACTCTTACGACTGAAGAAGATAATCCAAAGTAGAAGATCTATAACGATAAGCTTGAAGTCTGTTAAGAGTATAACAGCTACCCTTTCAAATCATCTATAATCTTATGCTACACACATCCGTAATAAACGCCAATCGATGATTGACATGTTTTGTATTATGGTTCTAGGATGCTTATCTATTATGGCCTTTAGTTTATTCTTGCCTAACACAAACAGTACTTCTATCTCCTATCTATATGAAGATTTGGACAATATTTCACTACCTACCACCTTCGACAACTTCAGAACGAAGTAGATGACATCACAAAAGAAGGCCAAACTTTAATTTACAATCTCTAAAAAGAGATAAAAGAAATAAATACTCTGATAAACGATCTAAACGGATTGCTTGGAAGGTAGATATTGGCAAAATCGATGAAATAGAAGATAGCGAGATTAATAATCCTCATCAGCAAGGAAAGCAAGACGTGTATTCAAATATCGTGTAATTAATTTTATAATTACTAAGATAGTATAGTGATACTTCCTTCCAAGCTTATAATACTTGGATACCAATACATGTGGTTTATTTTGGAATTATCTAATAGAAGAAAATAGAAGAACAATTATATATAATGATTGATGATCTACTTGATTTTTAGAAGATTTTTGGCAAAAACTCCAGTATTTTCCAATTTGACTTTGTCAAGCTAATCCGCCTTCTAACCACTTTTCCTTACAAATTGTCTGAATTTTGTGTATTAAGACACCAAAACGTCAACAAATTGATTACCAACGATTCAGGCTTCTATTTAACACAATAATAAAAGTTTATGTTTGATAAAATCCTACGCAAGTCAAAGTAATAAAATGTCAACTTTTTGAGACTCGAAAAGGTACTCTTTGGTTGAACCCTAGGAACGGTAATATTAAGAATCTTTGGTTAAAAAATAACAAATTGTGTTTATGAGAAAATATGACAAATAAAGAGATCCTGGTAATAATTGGATTAGTTGCATTTGAAACGAAAGGATGCACAAGGTTTCAAGATCATATCATTATATATGATATATGCAAAATATTTTGGAATAATAAATCAGGTAAAAGTGAAAATTATGATGAATGCGAAGATTATGAGATTTATCAAGTGAAATATGATGCAGGAGATATGACACCTATTTTCGTATGTATATACATACGAAAACAGGTTATGAATAACCTGAATATTATTATAATTTGAATGTTTTCAATTTCTTAATTTGATTTAATTATTCAGGGAGATCTGGGTTGTATTAATCTAGTTCTTTTTAGAAAAGAAATTATAACTTAGAAAAGAAATTATAACACAGATATAAGTAATAACAAATGGAATTTTTGGCACCACTTAATTTTAATGGACTCATCATTGGATTGTTTACATTTATCATTATTGGCCTACTTCATTCGTTAATAATAAAAGTTGAATATTATTGGGGGATTAAGCCTTGGCGTGTATTTTTAGCAATAAGCATTATAAGTGCAATTGCATCTATTATCACACCTAATTTTTTTATATCCGCATTGTGTGGTATATTGGCATTTACTTCGTTTTGGAGTATATTTGAGATTTTTCAACAAGTCAAACGTGTAAAGAGAGGTTGGTTCCCTGAAAATCCGAAACAAAAAAGCTGAAAAGCCGATTTATTGCTTGTAGGTTCGATATTGATTCCAAATTCAAAATCCTGAGCAAATACAATATAAAAACTTCATCCCAAGCGTTATGATATTTGTTTAGTAGTTCAAAAACTATATTTGTCTTTTGTTCTATCATTCAAACAATCAAGTATTTTTCTATTCATTCAGATAAATATGCTGATATTCCATTTGTTTTTGTAAAAAAACTGGCTATTTGTCTATACAAAACACATGATTATGTAAATTCATACTTTTATTGTGTCCTTTGGTCAGATCCTTTTACGAAAATAGCGTGGAATGCTGTATTTGTATTCGTAGTCAATCAAGCCAACACCTTTTTCTGGATGTAATACGTATTGCTGGTTTGTTTCCATGTAGTGTTTTGTGTTCTCATCACTTAGATATGGATTGCCTAAACCTTGGATCTGGCATTGAAACCAATAATCCTTATAATTATTATAAATCTTTTTATAGATTTGGTCAATCTCCTGGAGGAGTCTTTTGATCGACCATTCCATCTAACTCTCTTTTGTCGCATTCTAAAGCGTAATTTAGGAACTTTCTTCTTTCTTGGATTTTGTATTACTTACTCTTTCATAAGAGTTTCTATTGGTGAGAGAATGCCCTGATCTTTTCTTAAATATTTTCTTAATGAAGAATCCTATGGTGAATATGCATATTTCGAGAAGTGAAACAAGCCATTCGAATAGAATATAAATAATGACAGCGATTATCCCAATCAAAACAAAAATTGGGAATTGATATGAGGATATTTTGTCTAAAAAATTTTCTATTCCCTTGTACATACGCGTCTGGTTCAAATGTTGTTATGTTAACAATTGTTAACATGTAAATGTGCTTAATAATATTTTCTATTGCAGAATCATTAAAGAATGTCATTATTATTTCTCCATCCATATATGTATGGAGCATATATGACTTCTTTACATACTCAAAGATAGTACGACATTCTCTAGCATTATTAATAGCCATTTATGAGTCCATCGTAATCTTCGCAGCATTTATCATATGAAGTTTTCCATGAACATATCCATAATAATCCTGAATTATTATGGTATGGCTCTGTTAATACACAAACCCAAACAAAAATAGAGGAAATTTAAATAGAGTACTTACAATGTATTCTTTTCTGCTAATACGTTCTTTACTTTTGTATTGGTCTCCATACCCTTTTTCAAATAGAAGCCATAGAGGAAAAAGAGGAATAAACTGCCACCAAGCACTACGTTCTAGATCATGGCAACGCTTTGATCCCTGTGCAAAGATAAAATACAGAAAGAGTATTCCAAGACAATAGAGTGTATCCACTGACAATAAAGGTTTATACTATCCTTGTTATTATCATTCATAATATCATTCATGATAGCAATCATAATACCAAAGCCAATAAAACTTATTGATATATCCCTTTCTTCCGATACATCCCTTAAATGAGAAATACCCTTTTAATTTTTTTAACATGATCATCCTGTAAATTTCTTTTATTTGGAATTCCCTCAAAAATAGAGGAAAAAAAGCAGGACACCAATCCTGCCTATTCAAATACCTCTCTCCAGTTGTGTTTTATCACACCTTTTTCATCAGCTTCTCCCAAAACGATCTGTTTCCCCCTGAGTTTAGGAGCTCTTGACTCTACTAAAGCATTACCTCCTTCCATCTAAATCCAAAATATTTTGTCTACGGCTTCTGTATAATCTTCCTACAGTATCTGCTGCTCCCAGAACAGCATTCCTCAACTGACCTGGCAAGTCCAAGGTCATCATGCTCGCATCTCCTGTACCATCTTCTCCATCTCCTGTTTTCATATGTCCAACCAAATACAAGGCTTTCACAAAGGCCTAGAAATCATTCAAGTACCTTCATAAATGCCATCCTAGGCCAATACCATACACCTCCAAAGGGTATATCCTCAACAGGGCCTTGATAGTATTTCTCTTTTGCTGTCTTCTTATAGAGCGACAAACCCATAGGGCTTCACAAGCTCATAAAGTAATGAGACATTGTCGATAACAATTACAGGGAAATTACAGGGAAATTCTTTTCACTGTTACATATCTCTTTCCCCAACTGAATAATCTTTTCTATAGAAGAAATTTGAACCTTCATGGCATCAATGTATTTGTACTCCTCCGCAAGATCAATAATCAAATCTCCAGGAATCATAGCACAGAGGGTACTCTTTCCTGCTTTTCTATCTTCGTATAGAACCATCAGTCTTGGGTTCTCATTCTTATTCGCTCTTATAACACCTGATTGCAAGAGCAGCTGGATAACTTTTATTTCTTTTATTGCTGCTTCCATTATTTTACTTTTTAAAAATTGTTTATTAAATTCCGTTTCCTTTCACTTTCCTTGATAGAATTATATTATTATTACCACTATTAAAACAAAAGAGATTCTTCTATAGCAAGCATATATACGACTCCTCCAATTTCCTAATAGGATAACCCTTGGATTTGGCCAGCGGTGGTCGAGCAAGGTCGGGCTTTTAACTACACACAACTATTATGTCATGTGTAATCAAAACTATTTGTTCTCTAGTTCCCATTGATCCCATTCATCTACGTATGGCTTCTTGTCTTCATAAATCCATACATAATGTCCTCTCCACCATGAGAATTTCTTTCTATCTGGATATTGACCTCTTAATTTGTCATGCCAGTGTGTTTCCCATATTACAATCATTGCTCTGTAATAGAACATTGTCATGAATAGTCCTAGTCCTAGTCTTAGTAGTATATCTCCTAAGTCCATAATTTATAAATTTGGTATAAATAGAACCCAGTTAGTCCACACGTATAGTACAACATTTGCTATAAATGCAAATCCAAAGTTACCTCCTGATTCGCTTAGCATTGGTTGAATAAACCATCCTACTGATACTAGCCATAGTGGTACTACAATTATTAATTTCAATACTTGATAGATTGTAGCATAGATTGCAATGAATTTATCACGTCCTGTCTTTTCACTGAACTTATACCAGAAATCTATATGCCACTTCTCAATTCTTTCCCAAAACCAAAACATATCTTTTCTTTATTTACGCACATTTAACTTCTATTTTCTCTCTAAACTCAACTTCCCCCGTTGATCTGTATATCTCCCCATTCTCTTGTTGTTATATTCCAATTCTGTTGCTAAACCAACAAACTCATTCATAGCAAAAGCCAAAGCTTTCTTAATTGCTTTGGCCTCTAACAAGTCATCTTCTATTGTTTTTATCATAGGTTTATTTTTTCACCCCTAGCGACAATTTAGCATCCAAATCATTGTCAATGCATTTAGTCGTTTCGTTGTCAATAGGAATATTAACTATTGTCTCGCTACTTGGATCTGTCATTTGAATAATATAATATTCTTTAATAAAGTTTATCATATCGCGTTTTTTATATTCTTCGTTATCACAATTGGTCTCAAGATATTTCCCATATAGCAGCAACGAGACTAGGACATTCCATCCCTATCTTATCCTTATCCTTATATGTTTGGAATTCCTGGTATACGTGCTTTATAAATTCGTGTTTTGCCATAATTTTATTTACTCAGTTTTATTCTAACACTTTTCTTTAATTCTAATCATAACACTTCTGGCATATATTACAATATATGCATCATATTGCTCTTTTACTATTTTTCTATTCTTATACATGTCATCTAAATTGGATCGATTAAATACATAGCTTCTGTCGTCCCAATAGTCTTTTACCTTTTTCATAATTATTTTAGCTTACGTTATCTACAAGATATTCTGCAACATATAATATTGTTTTATACCTACTTAATTGAATGATAAGTCTCTTACCTTTATCGTCTATTTCTTCTAAATCTATCCCATATTTTTTGTCTTCTACTAAAGAACTAATTTCTTCATACATAGGATTAGGCTCTTCTAAATCATAAATAGGAATATCAAATCTCATTCCCGCTTCCTTCATCCTAATACAGTACTGTGTTTTAATGTATTCAAGGATGTATTAACGTTCATACTCTTCGTATTTAACATTCTCGACTAAATCTCTGATTATTGCCCAACTAACAACCATTGCTGTTTCTTCTACATCATTCTCTAATTGTATTCCACCTTTGTAAGCTATAAATTCATGTTTCATTTGGTTTGATTTGATTTTTAAAATCAAACCAAGCATAACACTCACCCTTAATTTCAAGTTTAACTTAAACTAACAGTCTTCTTCTATTTTCTTTATTAGATCTGGATCTAGAAGTCTATAGATGCTTCTACTGCTGTGTATTTTTTGTTTTCACTAAGATCTTCTAATGCTTCATATCCACCAACGAAATCCATAATCATTTCTTCTGATATAATTGCCATTGTCTTAAAATTTAAATTGTTAGTATTTGGTTTACTCTTTTCTCTTATACATCTACATCGTACGCATTATTCTTATCATATCATACTCAGCTTCCATATACTTGAGAATATTGGATAAGCTATCCACATATTATGAGATAATGATCTTAATACATCATCCGTCTCATTTGTAATACCGATACATTGCTTGTTGATATTTTTTACTAGTTCTTCCATAATACTTAATTGTCTTAATAAATACAATAAAGGATAGATGATGACTAGCATTAACAATGATGATTACTCGTAGTAGCATTATTCCATCATATCAGCATAATCTTCATCATACTCACATCCATGATCTCTTAACCATTGCGTGTGTTCTTTCGGTACCTATTCTCTTTTAGTAATTCGTCAAAGCTGAATTCTTTCATAGTTTTAATATTTAAATATGTTTTAATATAAACTCTGTTAACATTCTCAAAACTGGTTCAATAAAGTTTACATTTACATATATATCATGCCTGTTAATTGATATCTATGGAAATATTGTTATAAAAAATAATATTAGTCTCATAGTTATAATAGTTCGTTATCTCATTGTACATACATAAAAAAATAAGAGCAGATAGCTTTCACTACCTACTCTTATCCCTTCTTACTATTATGATTTAACTTAAAACGGTAACCCTGTTTGAGAGACTTCTATCTTCTTTGTGTCTAACTCTAACAAACTATCAACTTTGGCAAGATCGTCTGCAATTACTGGTATGTCTTTTTGACGTATGAAACAGTCATATTTCTCATTTATAGTAAAAAACTTGATTTTGTCTTCAAGGTCAATTAAGGCTGTAGGGTAAATGTTAGGCTTGTATACGTTGAATCAGCAATATCACTCAATCGTTATTGTTATAAACCAATATCTAACTGACATTAATGTCTCTTGTTCCGTGTACTTCCATATGCTGCTCAAGTCAATCTTCATAAATTTCAATGGCTCGATTTGTTATTTTTTCCCAAACATCACACTCATTGAATTGCTTAACTATACTGTCTCCATAGCTTCTTCATATGTCTCACTTGATTTAGTATACACACATGTCAAGATCTCATATACTTGTTTCAATTTATTTAATGCCATCTTCTCAAACGCATCATCTGATTGTGCAAACGTTCTGCTTGGACCAAAGATATTTGTTATATTCGAGGACCTATTGTTCTTGTCAAGGAAATAGATAAAAACAAAGATGGTAATTGTATTGGTATTTTTCTCATGTATTAGGGGTAATTGTTAGAATAGTCATTCTAAAAAAAACAATTTGACCTGAAACAAAGTAAAGAAAATTGACACAATCCCTGTCAACCTCCATTTGAAATGAATTATTTTTATCAAAAAAAAGGTAATTCATTATGCAGGGAGGAGGAATTGATTATAATACATTAGCACGGCTATGCCATCAAGCCAAGAGAACAAACTATACTCTAGATCAACTAAGTGAACTGCGTTCCAAGCTCATGGAAGAGACCTTCATGTGGCAAATTGCAGATGAAGAATGGGTAACAGCAGTTAACTGGCTCAAAAGGAAAGGGATCATCAAGATAGAAGAAAAATCTAATCAACGAGCTGTCCATAATGTAGTGGCTAGCTTCTGGGATACAATGAATAAACAAAATACTGACTTAGTGATGGATATTGAAGGAAGGATTGTTAGAAGATTACAAAGCAAATAATCCAACCTGTAGCAATCAAAGAAAGTTTTATGAAAACGAAAAAAAATGTTTCATATCCTCATTTCGGATAAAAATGAAATCATAGAATCCTGTTACTATTTTCTGTTATAGCCTTTGGGAGTATTCTTGCCCACTACAAACAATAGTGTCTCTGCTCGGTCCGATGAAAATTTTGCCACCACCGTTCACAAAATTAGAAAAGAAGTTTCTTCCATCACACAGGAAATAAAAATTTGCTATCCGATCGTAAAAAATTACTATTGGGAATGAACATTTTGACGAACGACATAGACAAACTCCTTTTGGAGCTTAAAAACTGCCAAATTAAAGATTGCAATAATATAGGGGGGGGGGGGGAAATAAGTACTCTCGCCAACATTTTTTTTTGATTCTGAAAATAAAATTGATGAATTCAACCGCAAGAAAACCGTTATTGATTGTCAAATGGATGATAACCCAAGACTGATAAATCTAGTTTACATAGATGCTCCTTTATAAGGAGGTTAAAGAATGGAACACCTTTGCTAAAAAATTTGTTGCGAAATCAAATGTCTACATCGATAAGGTAAATGCCTTTAACAGTAAAGTGAAAACCCATCCCATCCGTACAAAAGATTCAGAATGAAGTAATGACATCACAAAAGGATGGCAAATATTACTCTCTGACATAAGGAAGTTGATTCTAGAAGTGGATGTATTGTGGATGTGATGTATTGTGGATGTATTTATACATGACATGGAAAGAATTGACAGAGGTGAAATCACGGACTTCAATGATGAAGAAATAAAAAACATAAATAATAAGATATATAATATTAAAAATAAAAATGATTCCATTTCTAGTAGGTATGCTGAACTTAATCGCAGGATAGATGTAGTGAACAAAACACATAGATTGGGAAATTTAGTTGACTGGACTGATCATAACAAAACGATTGAAGAATGTGAAGCTTTTTGGAATGAAGAGGAACTAAAGCTGAATGATAACGTCGACAAACTAAATACACTTAACTTATAAGTAGAATAGTCAACCTTCATAAAAACACGTTACAGAGTCCATAACGCATACATATTATAATTTTGGTAATATATCTAGGACAAAATAGATATACATCTTATGTATCCAATCATTCTAATGGCGTCGGAATCTATACCTGCATACAGTAGTCAACATTTTACTATGTAGTATAATGATATACCCTTGGCTTTACTAAAATAGTAAGTGATGGAATGTAGAAAACAAAAAACAGAGTGCCAACAGAAAATATCATGTATAATAGTCAAAATCGACCTGTAGTGAACGATTGTTATTTGAATATGTTTTTTTGCTGCTCAAAGCAGATAATCGTTATAATGTGCCTTAAAATGCATCAAATGGCGTTTATCCTATATAATCTGACATTCTTTTCATCAATCTGAAAATTCTGTCTTTGCTACAGCAATAGGTAAGTCCGTATAGCACGAGTGTTGCCAGACATGCTGAAATAAGCAGAGCCATGTCTGTTGTCCAGCCATTCCTAATCAAAGCATAAAGAATACTATGGTCCCAACATATACATATATGACCCCATTCCAAAATACCACAATGTCCATATACT
This sequence comes from Candidatus Azobacteroides pseudotrichonymphae genomovar. CFP2, assembly GCF_000010645.1. NCBI lineage: Bacteria > Pseudomonadati > Bacteroidota > Bacteroidia > Bacteroidales > Azobacteroides (SeqCode) > Azobacteroides pseudotrichonymphae (SeqCode). The sequence continues at coordinate 991,964 of NC_011565.1, read as the reverse complement.
ATATGACCATTATGATAATAATGATGAAATACATCTGAATTATCACATAAGCCTGCAACAGTATATACGTTTTTATAGGCAAAAAGGAAAAAGTAAAGCCACATGATAAGTTTGACCTTCCATAGGAAGAAGTTACGCAGGTTGAAATCGTCAAGCTTCATGATCGTCTTATGTTAGTTTATCTTTATTGACATAGTCCCTTACTCTATCTCGTCATTGAAGTCGTTAAGGAGATTTTTGATCTCTTGAGCTTCTTCAATCAAGTTGTCAAGTCTCATCTTTATCTCATCCAGTCTATTCATATCATTCAAATTTAAATTTATCTATATGTGTACATACAATTTAGCAAGATCGTCAAAGAGCTCTGTTGTAAGCTCTTTCCTGAATTGGTTCTCCATTTGGCGAGCGAAATCAGTGACCTGTGCCCAAGCTTGTCAGAGGTGAGAATTGTATATTCTATTACTGTTCTACGTCAATCTTGTCCGATATGGTCTTAATTATGTCCATATAGATAAAGCTAGTCAAAAGAATCGAATTTCTGGCATGCTTTCCTGCTAGAGCTTTTATGTATCTATGCGTATTGTTTGATTTGGAATATTTGCGAAAAAAAGACTAAAAAGTGGCAAGGTATGCAGGGAGTATATCGTACAACAGCAAAGATGAAAAAAGCTTTGTTGGATTCCAGTGTTATAAATCAAATGATAAAACAAATATTAGAAAACACCAAAGAGCCTCTTTGGGAAACATTACCAGAAGGAATCATTGATAAATACCAATTAATATCCTTAGATGAAGCCATACGTAACATTCATTTCCCAAAATCAAATGATCTTCTTCAGCAGGCTCAGTACCGTCTAAAATTTGAGGAACTCTTTTATCTCCAGCTTAGTATCCTCTCTATTGCTAAACACAGAGAGACGCATATAGATGGGTTCAGATGTAAAGAGACAGGAGAGAATTTCTACTTCTTGAAAGATCATCTTCCTTTCGAACTAACCTATGCACAGAAAAGGGTAGGTAATGAAATTTGGCAGGACATGAGTAGTGGTAAACAAATGAACCGTTTATTACAAGGAGACGTAGGAAGTGGAAAAACACTGATAGCATTATTTTCCATTTTGATAGCAACCGACAATGGGTTTCAAGGAACAATCATGGCTCCTACTGAAGTATTAGCAATGCAGCATTACGAGACAATTAATCGTTTGATGAAAGGATCAGCTGTAAAAGTAGCCTTGCTAACCGGATCGACAAATAACAAGCTACGGGAAGATATGCTTCCAAAAGTGAAAAGCGGAGACATCCAAATCCTTATTGGAACTCATTCTTTGATTGAAGACAAGGTTGAGTTCAAAAAACTGGGATTAGTCGTAGTGGACGAACAACATCGTTTTGGTGTAACACAACGTGCTAAGTTGTGGGACAAAAATACTACTCCTCCACATGTATTAGTCATGACTGCAACTCCTATTCCTCGTACGCTGGCAATGACAATCTATGGAGATCTAGATGTATCTATTATTGATGAGTTGCCTCCAGGAAGACAACCTGTAAATACCTATCATAGACACAATGAGCAAAGAGATAAAATCTACGAATATGTGCGAAAGGAAGTACAAAAAGGCAAGCAGGTTTACATTGTTTATCCTCTGATAGAGTATAATGAAAAAATAGATCTGACTAATCTACAGGATGGATTTCAAGCGGTAAGCAAGGTATTTCCTGAATATAATATTTGTATGGTTCACGGGCAAATGAAGCCAGAGGAGAAAAAGCAGGAGATGCAAAAATTTATTTCTGGAGAGACGCAGATAATGACTTCAACAACCGTCATAGAAGTAGGAATAGATGTCAGGAATGCTTCTGTGATGATTATAAAAAATGCCGAACGTTTTGGGTTGTCTCAACTGCATCAATTACGTGGGAGAGTAGGACGTAGTACAGAACAGGCCGTATGTATTCTAATGACCAATCATGAGCTATCTGAAGATGCACGAAAACGTATTACTATCATGACTAACTTCAACAATGGATTTATTATTGCTGAAGAAGATTTAAAACTGCGTGGGCCGGGAAGTTTAAACGGAATAAAACAAAGTGGATTCGATTCCAATTTAAAAATAGCTAGACTATCACAAGACGGGGATATACTAGATTATACAAGAAATCTAGCCCGTAGAATATTAGATGATGATCCTAATTTGGAAAAACCTCAAAACATCCTGCTGAAACAGCATTTGAATAGATGGAACATAGAGAAACAATTCATCACACTTTAGATTGGATGGAATTTGATTATTCTTAATCCTCTTTTTGAGAGGACAAATCTTCTTCCAAATCTTGTGGATCTTCACCATATTCATTCTTTCCTACCTGTCCCTTTGCATACAAAAGCCATAGTTCATAAAGTGGGATAAATTGCCACCAACCGCTGTGTCCTACATCGTGGCAACGTTTAGCTCTTTGGGCAAACATGAACCAAAACAAGATTATCCATAGAATGGATAACCTCGATTCAAAGCAGTGTTCTGTTATAAGACCAGAATCAGATATGCAAGACGGTTCGATCTTCCCTAGTATACAAAAGCCTAAAAAAGTAGTTAGAAAGCTCATGATGAATTCCCTTCTGCTAATTCGTCCTCTAAATGAGAAGAATCCTTCCAATGTCTTAAATATGGTTATCAATATATCCTGCATACTGTTACTATTTACTTGATACTCATGATAACTTGAAATATGTGGATGACTTATCAAAAAAGAGTAGACTTTACCACTAATCAAGCAATATTTTTCGTACATTGACAAGCAAAAATAAATAAAATGAGCAAAGCCTGTATCCCATGTAGAAAATGTTCTATTTGTGTAAGAAAACTAGCCAACAAATGGAAATCTTTTTGGGGTAAACTGAAATGTAGTGGTTATTCCAAATAGGGCTAACACTGTTTTGCCTGTCTTATTATGAAATTAATACATTCTTCTTTTCAATTCATTCCTCTTTTTTAGAATCGGCTTTTGCTATAACATCTCGATAGCAAGCATCAGCTTCCCTGTTAAAAGCATCCCTCATGGGAGTTCCATTCTTGCCGTATTTTTCATCCAACATTGCATCCGTTGTAGGGAGCTGTCTGATCTCTTATCCATATCTATCTTTGCCGTTCTATCTTCCTGTTCAGTGTCCCTATAGGAAGCATACTGAAGCTTTGCCTATTTTGACAATTTCTGCTTCCAATTTTCTTCGTCCCAGCTCTCCAATATGTTCTGCAAAGGTTCCAAAGTAAGACATTTGGAAGCCATGTCTATTGGGCTATGTCCTGTATCAATGCTGAGTGGATCATAAAACCGTAGTGAGAAATCTTCTACATGTTCCATGAACTGAGTTGTGTTAAGCCTATACTCAACTGTAATATTAAAAGACCAACTAAGCCTATAGTAACAGCCGTATTCCTTTATCACATCCTTCCAATTAGATGGATCTACCTCTATGTTAACGTAGAAGACACGAAGAAAAACTTTATTACCATCCATCACTCTGATATCGAAAGATGGAGGTTTGCAGCTGCTAAATGAATAGAGATCGTGGTGATAACGATACTGTCTGTCCTCCCCAGCAAAGCCTATGACATAGTAATCTTCGCCGTAACCATCAATGACATAACGTAGAAAGTTAACTTCATGTGATGTCCGATCTGAGAGATCTTTCTTCCAATTGGGATGTATCTTATCGATTTTGAGTTGGTAGCTCATATGTTCTAATCACTTTCGTTAGGTCTATCAGTACCTGTGTGCTCCTCACTTGCCGAAAATAGGTTAGGTATGGCAATCAGTAAAATCAGAGGACAAAAGCAATTTTGTTCTCTTACTGTATACGTTCAATGGATATGAAAATAGTTCCTTATCCTTTTCATCCCGTTTCGGATGAATTTCCCTATATAAGACGACCTTCCACTAGGCTGAACGACATTATGCGGAATCGCTTCCTGTTTTTCTTGATCTTGATTGGAAACGATGACTATCTGTTCTTCATTCACTGTTTCTTCCTTCACAATTAGCTCATCTTTCGTCTGATCCTCTTTCTGTTCTAATGAAATAACCTCATGAGTAGCTTTAAGAGCAGTCTTAGGAGCAGCCTTAAGTGCTTTCTTTCGTTGGCCAACTGATCCGATGGATTGAATGATTTTTTGTAATGACGCCTTCATTTTCTCCTTATCCTTATTACAAGAATGAATCAGTTCATCCAAACAGTCATGATCTCCGTGAGTTGAAACATATTCAAATGCCTTGTCTAGTTCTTCTCCTGAAAATCCTAAATAATCTTTGAGAAAGTAATGGATACTTTGCTTATCCTGATGATATGTCTTGACCTCCCGCTGTAATTGCTTAGATAGCTTATCCTGATTCTGTTTAGACAATTCTTCTTTCCACCCCCTAATCTCATTCCTCAAAGCTTTGAGAGCATAGGTCTTCTCGGGTTCTTCTTATTTTTGGAATAGTCCAAAAGAACAGGAGTAATCAATATTCGTCCTTGTCTCCTTGCTTTTTCTATATCAATAAGCAAGTTGTAATACTTACTTTTTCAGTTCCTGTTCGGTAAAACCTAATGAAACAAAGAAATGCTGCTCCTCTGGCAAGAGTACATCTGAAAGAACAACTGTTCTACACAGGTCTTTATATTCCAATATACTATTACGATTCTCTGAACGATAAACAGGTATAAAAGTTATACCTGTAATTTTTTTCCTGCCCACATGTTGTTTACGTTCCTCCTCATATTCCAGTTCATAGGTGAAGCTGTATGGAGATTTCAAATCCAACTCCTTTTGAGCCTGCTCAATAACACGTGAAATAAAAACACCTACATTTTTATATTTATTTTCTAACCGAAACATAGCTTTTATATTCGCTATACTATATGTCAATGGATGCTTCTGCCCAGAAAGAAGTTCATAGAACCGCATTGAATAGACACTTCTAAAAGACATTGCCGTTTCCAATTCATACTTACGATAACCTTTGGAAAAATCCATTACAAATTCATAAACTTTTGGATGCAAACGAAACTGTACGATACGACTGTAATGTAATATGACCGGAAAAGCTAACAGTGATATACTTTCCCACCTTTCTTTGGTTTCATATTGTATAATTTCCCTTTGCAAATCCATTAGAGCCATTTTTATTTGGTGGATATAATGCTTGTCCTTTACATTTGGTCTAAAACAAGAAATAGGCATGCTAATCAATGGCAAACCCGAAGAATCATGTTCAATTGAAAAATTCTTATCCAACTTTTTCCCTTGAAGTAAAGCTTGAAAGTACTCCACAATTCTATACAGAATACGCTTCTGATATATAGAAAAATTATACTTTGCTGTTGTCAGGATATACGACTGAATAACGTCCTTATTCATCAAGGACGGTTTTAAGGCAATTAAATTTTTACCCTCTCGTTCTGATGACGAAATTTCCATTTAAATAAATTTGAGTGCACAAATATTAAAAAAATGTATCCGATCCGTGATTTTTTTATTCAACTTTAACGATATAACTTACTGAATACCAGTTGCTAACATCTGTTTTTTTTTGCAAGTGATAAGTTATATCAATAATAAGTTAAAACAATCATAAGTAGATTGTAGCAAATTTTTAAATAATCAAAATCAAAAATCATGGAATCTAAACAACTAAAAAGAAAAATTACCCCTACTTTCGGTGACTCCCCTTAAAAAGAAAAGATTGATCGATGTCCTATTCCTATTGTAGGAATGCCATATGAGAACAGGATCCTATTTGACGCAAAATAAGCCTCATAGATGATGTCGTTGTAACGAAGACATAGAAAAAATGTTGCCAAGCAGAGAAAATGCAAGGAGGATACCTTAAAATGCGAAATACAGGAACGCTAGTTCTCATGGCAACTGTTTCAGTTTCTCTATTGTCTTTTCTGAGTCTCTGCCACAGGAACGAAACAGACGAAATAGGTAGATGGTTCCACCCTTTTTCATTATTCGGTCTGACGAATCATCCATTTCTTCTCCTGAAAAATGAAGTGTGTTCGTTAAGAAATCACGGACCTTCTCCTCCTTTCTATTACTGTCAGATCTTTCCTCTTGCTGTTCAGAGGAAGTGGAGGGTACTATTTCCTTCTTTGCAAAAGGCATTATGTCGTGCTTGCTTTCTTCTTTTACCTTAGTGATATCCTGCTGTCTCGATGGACTAGATGGAGTGAAAGTGATAGCGATAATCTTCTTTCTACCTTTCTGATTGCGTTGTTTCTCATAAATAGGCTCATAAGTAAAGCTATATGGAGACTTCTTATCCAGTTCTTTCTTTGCTGGTTCTATCACGTGAGCAATGAAAATCCATATTGATTTGTACTTGTTCTCTACCTTTAATCTTTAATAGATTCCTCAAATCTTCGATACTGTAGGTAAATGGAATATTTTTATCCCTGAGAATTTCATGAAAACGTTGTGCATAGGTACTTCGAAATGATATTGCTCCTTCTAGTTCTTGTTTTCGATGACCACTAGAAAGACTTATTAAAGCTCCATAAACCTTACTGTTCAAACGAAGTTGAATTCTATGACTTTCTTTGATGATTTCTAGACTTTCAATGAAAGAGATACTAGTCCATCTCTCTTCATTTTCATAACGGATGACCTTTTTTTGCAAATCAACAAGAACCTGTTCTACCAGACTATGGCAATCATTAAGCCCTTCTTCTATCCGTGATGGAGGAATAGGCATGACAATCTCTACATCTCCATATTGATTTTCACGAATAGAACAGTCTTCTTCCAATTTCTCTTGAGATTGGAACATTTCCATCATGCTGGATAAGATCTTTTCTCGTAGGTTGAAAAATCTTTCCTCGCACTGCTGATAATATAAGATTGAATTATATCTCTACTCTTATTGTCTTTTCCTTGAGTCGTTATAGTGGTTAGGGGGAACCCTTTAGACTTTTCTATTCCTCCTAACTTTTTATTCCTACGAAATATCAACAATAATCCTTTCCATTTTTTCCAAATACCCATAAATACAGAAGCTATATCTTACAAATACCACGCTATCTTTTAATAAATGTAAAAAAATAACAGTTTTCAACCATATAGTTTTAATATTTCATATTGCTACTTTTAATAAGTAATACCAGCTAAATCTCATAGCTTTTATTTTTCAAAGTTGTAGTCTTAATTGGAAGTTTTTAATCTAAAGTAAAACTTTACTATTCTTACCTAAACTCTTTTCTTCTATAAGAGTCTTCTATAAGAGCTTATAGGTTTTTTGAAAATTTGAAATCCCTTGCTTCTGGGTTTTCTCAATAGAATTTTAGACCTTCATCTAAATAAAATCTTTACAATATCATGGGAATAGTAAAAGAGAGAACTGAAAAAAAAACGGATAAGGATTATCAATTGAATATTGACCCCAATCTTTTACCGATTGATTTAGATATGAAAGGAAATGCTGAAGCAGAACAAGAAGATCCGTACTTGTATTCAATGGAAGAGCTTCATCAATCGATAGAAGAAGCCCGTCAAGCATCTCGAGAAGGGAAATGCATACCCTATGACAAATCCTTGATGGAAGAGATAGACCAGATGATAGAGAGGATGGAGGCAAGAGAAAGAGAAAAGTAATGTGAATGGTAAGAAAACTTATATTGTGAGATTGTCCTCAGATACTATAGAGGAGTTAGCAAGGCATGAAAAAGATAGTAATCCATCTTGTTTAGATAGAATCAAACGTATGCTAAATGATTTAGCTATTAACCCTCGAAGATATGGAATTGGAAAGCCTAAACCTTTAAAACACAGGGGTGGAGATGTTTGGTCTCGCAGAATTGATGAACGCTACCGTATGGCATACGAAATATGAAGAACCAGGCAAAGTAAGGGTAACTAATCTTTGGGACACTTTGGGGACACTATGATGATAAATAAAGTACGATAATTTTTATTACCTTCGGACTAGCAATTATTTCCAAATTTATTTTTTGCTCTTGTCAGGGGAAGTCAGCATAGTTTTGCTGGCTTTTCTTGTTTTGTTTTAAAGATTTCTATACTCGTTTCTTATTCATTCATTGTAGACAATGGTGGCGTGGAAGTTATGATAGCTTTTCCGCTTCTTTGTTGTTAGATCTATCCTTTTAAATTAACCATTACCTTCCTCAAGTATCAAAGTCTATTTCAAAAAGCGAAATAATTTCAGATCTTTGGACAAATTCTAATGAATAGAATGGACCCTATATCGTTTTTGCTGATGGACGATTATTTTATTGAAATAGAAGAAGATAGAGGCTTATCCCGTAATGAGTTGATCAGTCAATGTAACTTTGACAAGCTTAGGGATTCCTTAGTCATCGCGCCTAACACGAAACAACAGGTTCGTTTTAAGTCCTGGCAACTTAAACTCTTTCTTAATGATGACTACTCAAAAGGATGCAGGTATAAATACAGTTATGCAGAGGACACCTTTGATCCGATTAGACTTAGGAAAGGGAAAAGATAGTTCCCTATTTTAGCTCTCTGTGTACATCATAACGACAAATAACTATAAAAAAAATAAAAAGGTATAGAGTATGATGGAAGAGAAGAAGAATTGCAAGCTAGAAGCCTTTGATAGCCGTTGTTGTTCATTTTGTTCTCGTTCTTCAGAGTGTCATGTGTTTGACCGTATGCTAAGAAAATATGAGGAGAAGCTGTTTGTATCCTAAATTAACTACTCAATCGCTATGCTTTTGGAATGGATTATTATTGTTGTGTTCGTTATTCTGGTGATCTGGTTAATCATTAAATGGTAAAAGCCAAGTTAAGTACTTGATCTGATATGTTTAAATCTCCCTGTAAAGAACGGAAAGCGTGTTATGGACACTGGGACCCATCGTGCAACGGAGAACGTTCCGATTGTCCGTGTATAAATAGATGTCCTAATTATACAGCTCTCTTACTCTCGGTGAATATACAGTAAAACCATCTGGAGGGATTTCTCCTTCACTGATTGGTATCCATCCACGTGTAACGGCACATTTATATAGCCAGTATAAAAGAACGATCAGAGAGAATGGACAAGTTCCTACACGATGCTATTTTAGCACGCAAGGAAGCTATTCAGAATGATCCACTTACTAAGAGAAGAATTGAACAGTTGAGTAAAATAAATCCTTTCATCAAGAAGAATAAGAAGAAGCGGGCGAAGAGAGCTTGAGCGTTCTTACAATAAGGGAATATTTGACTCCTAAAGATTAACGGACAAAATTATAGAGTATATTGCAGGGGTTAAAAAAAATAGATAATTGGATTATAATCTTTATAAGCTATGGAAACAGTAAAGGAAAAAACAAAAAAGGTTGACGGAAGTATGGACGTTGATTCAGACGATGATATCAAACTCGTGTACACTATGGAAGATCTTGATAGGTGGATTGAAGAAGCTGATCAGGACGAACGAGAAGGCAAACTCATACCCTATGACGAAGCTTACAAGGAAGAAATGAGGAAGCCTAGAAGAGGAATGGAAGGACAAGGAATATGTAGATAGATGGCATTTGTTGTAGAGTTATCTCGAAGGGCGAAAAAAGACTACAGAGAGTATATTAAGGCTGGCCAGTCCTCTTAATAAAAAGATTGCTGTGCTGTTATCGATAATATCAATAGACCACGTGATAAAATAAGTAGAATTGGGAAGCCAGAGCAATTGAAACATTACGAGAGAAGGGAGGTTTGGTTTAGGAGAATCAGTAAACATCATAGGATGGTGTATGAGATTAAAGGGGATTGTATCATTGTTCATTTGCTATTGGGACACTATGATGATAAATAAAATGACGATTAACAACTGCTCAGTATGAAAAAAACATTATTTCTTTTCTATAGTTTGATGCTGTTGCTTGTAACAGTGTCTGTCTCTTCATGCAAAAAGGGATGGGTTTCGGGTTCTAAAGAATATTGCACAGTGTATTTTAAGGATGGAACAAAGAAGGAATTTGACATCGATTGCAAATACAATCTTAATTATGGATTGGAAGGTTGGCTTAGTGCTGATTATCCATATCCTGATGAGCAGTCTCTAGAAGGCACCACTACTTGCCATCCGGGAACTTTCCATATTAATTTATATGGGACTTACGGAAGACATTTTAGCCCAGGATGCAGCCTATATGATGATCCTCTTACTAGTGACTACTATCATAGTAGCGATAACTACTGTAATATAGGATTGTATGATAATAGTCCAACACAAGAAGGATGCTTAAAAGAAATGGAAAGGATTGCTAAAATAATTGGTGGGGAAGTAAAGAAATACTGTCATTATGACTACATCACTCTTTATACTCACAGTTTAAAAGATGTAATAGGGGTATAGCATCCGGTCTAAAGATTATGAAAAAACGATACGTTTTTTTGAATAAATAGTTGAGTTCATATCCAACTACGTAGAATAAGAAGAGATTTTTAGTTGATTATTAGATATGGGAGCGGTAGAAGGTAATTGCCTTGTCGCTCCTGTGTTTTATGCGGTTTAGCACAAAAAAAAACTCCCCGAAATTGCGAACGGGGAGAACAATGGGATCAGCCTTTTGTTTTTTAGTGGAATAGATACAGCAAATGTATCTATTTTTATTTGATTTCTAAATCAAGTAAATTTGTATCGTCCGGTCTCTAGACAAAGAATGAGACTAAACTAAAGTGTTAAACTAAAAACAACTGTTATGAATATGAAAGCAAAAAAACTATTAACCTTGATCTTTTTCTCCATTCTCTTTTGGGGAATTTGGGGAGTAGAAGCTAAAGCGGCAAAAAAAGAAATAAAACCTGAACTTCTTCCTGCACAGACAGAAGAAGTGAAACAAGAAAGGGATCATCATCGTGAATGTCCATTTCTTGGAAAACCTTTTAGTAAAAAACAAGTAAGTTATAGATCTGTAGCAGAAAATGAATTCTATGAAGTAGATCTTGGAGATGATATGTACGCTATCTATAAGAAGGGTGTGATGGACAAAGAAGGTATTAGCGATGAAACTACTGTTGAAATCGTTGTGGTTCCTGTTATAGGAAGATAAACGTTCTTTCGAGTAAAAATAGAACCGACAGGGTTTTTCCTGCCGGTTTTTCTTTGCTCTTTAACTAACATTGAGCCAGTGTTAAATAATGATTTCTTGGCTTGTAGCATAAATCCTTTCTGTACTGTCTCACATAACGGGTAACAGTCCGCCTGTGTACATTGTTCTGTCTGGCTATATCGTCAATAGATAGATAAGGATTAATTACCAGTTTTTTCCCTGAATCTTTTGGTCTCCCCCAAACAAAATCTCCATTGCTTTCTGCCTTAACCCTCAAATAAGATTCTCTGGTCCTAGCACAGTTTAAATCTCTCTCAATCTCGGCTGCTATCGTATGTGCAAATAACATGACCTTACTGTTGAGATCATTTGTCTTGAAATAATAGTTCTGTTTGACTGCAATAAAATTGCATCCTTTCTCATTGCAGAGCATATTGATGTTACTAATTACATCCATCATGTTGCGTCCAATACGGGATACTTCACTTACAATCAAGGTATCACCCTTTTTAAGTTCGTCCATAACAGAAGCAAGTTTTCTATCCCTTGCCTTTATTTTCCCTGAAACAGTTTCTTCGATTACACGGTCAATCGTCATTTGATGTTCTTCCATGTACTTTTCTATCCCCATCATCTGATTATTTACGTCTTGATGGCAAGTACTTACTCTTAGATACACAACATTCATACATTCGATGGTTTTAATAGTTAGACTTAATATTTATAATTACGAAACACATAAATTGCTATACTTGCTATAGTATATGTAAAAAAATAAGGAATGAGATCGTAGAACCGTGTTTTTTAGGATACTGACAATATGACAATAAGCTATTTGACAAAAAAGCTTGTTTTCAGAGTCGCCCCAAAAAGTGAACCTAAGTACGTTTCTCCTGTCGGAAATCAAAGGAAACCCTTTTAGCGCAGTTATGTGCGGGCGGTTTCCCATTTGCTGATGCTGTGTGGTGTTTTTGTCCGCTCATTTCCCACACGTACTTCTTAATGTTGTGAAATAAGGTATAGGGGGGCTAGTATGAAATACTTATGAAGGTAGGGGGTGTTTATTTAGGAGGGTTACCCTAAGGATCTCGCTCTTTCAGGAATGAAAAAGGTTTGACATATTATGAAAATTTGAATTCATAGACGTAATGCTGACTATGACAATATGCTCCTATTACAAATAATAGCTTTAACGAAGAGAATGTAATGTATTGTTTATAATACAATTAAATAACATGAATAATAAAAAAATGGGACAGAATTGTTTCCATCCCTCTCTCTAGTTTTTTTATTACGACAGTTGGGACGGTTCGGTGTAGTTTATACCTTACCGTTTCTTTGATTCAATAGATTATATTTGGAAAACAAACAGCGATCTGCATCAAATAAATTTAACATACAGAAGATTTAACAGATAAGAAAATAAATTTGTTCATCATGGAGAAAGAAAAATGCCCTAAAGAAGCCCCTTGTAAGGACGATCCTTGCAAGTGCAACTAATATTAAAATCTACAGATCTATGAAGGAATTAGTTTTAACAACCATCCTGTCCTGTAGTATCCTTTTTGCCCAAGCAGGAGTGTGGCAAACAATCAAGGACATAGCATCCACAGCTTTTACTGTTGAGTGCGGATACCTCTTACTTAAGTACGCAGATAGTAAGGGAATAATAACCTTACCTGTGTTTCCTTAGAAAAATCCAGACAAGTAGGCGATAAAAAGAGACTTTATCTACTAAAATTTTGGTAGGTGCTGCTTCCTGTTATGTATATGTGAATAGCAGTAATCTTACTGCTTGAGTTTCGCATATTATGAAAAAACTACTCAATATATTACTGTTGATCTTCGTCTTATTAAGCTTCGGTTTTCACTTGGCCAACGGGACGACGATCCATATGAAACATCCATGCTATCATGATCGCTATGGAATAGATATCACTATAGCAAGATGGTGGGATAACGAGCTGACTATCGACATGACCAAAGGACAACATTTTTACATCAAGACAGATTGGGATAGCTCGACCTATAATGCATGGATTAAGGACAAGACGTAGTGATCACGTGTAGACGGGATTATGATTACAACAAGAAATGTGCAGATATTAACGGAGCTATGGTTTATCACAAGTTGAGAGATTTCTTCGACGAATGTTGTGTCAATTATACTCGTCATTATGAGTATCACGAAGAGTCGTCAATGGTGGCACCATACTCTTACGTCCCCCCCCACACACTCATGGGTTTTGTTTACCGTAGCTGGAAAAGACGTTAAATCAATAAAAATAGAATAAACTAAGATGAAGAAACTAACATTAACAATTGCCATATTTCTATTCTTGATAGCTCCGCTCGGAGCTGGTGGACAGTAATCTATATGCGTCATCCTGCACTAGAGACAACGATAGATAGAGCTTGGTTTTGGGATAATGAGCTAACTATTAAGATGACAAATGGAAGAGAGTTTTATAATAAGTCAGAATGGGGGACATGCAACATACTATGCAAACCTTGAAGGCTCTAATGTAAAAATAAGGCTCAAGTGGTTCAATGACAACAACAAAGATGTTAATGACATTAACGGGAAGCATGTATTAATTTGCTTTATGCTTTCTTTACTGACTGTGGTGTTCATTTCACTCCAGACTATTGCTATTATGAAGGATGTTACCATCGTTCATATTCTTGTACAAGCTTTACTCTAGCTCAGGCAGATATTAAATCAATTAAGATAGAATGATAAAAAAAGTATAATACTGTCTCTGCTTGTTCTTATCTGCTTATCAATGAAAGCATATAAGTATGCTGTAATGAGAGATATCGTAATGAGAGATACCGTCGTTGTGCTAACTTCAGAGTAGACGAATGTCTAATCGATTTTATAACTAATAAACACTAACGATCATGAAGTCTAAAAGAATTCTGTATTATGTGGTTTGTGCAGCTTTCGCTATTAGTGGGTTCCTGTTCAAATGGAATAAGGCTAAAGCAATGAAGAAAGAAACTACAAATAATATTATCCTAAGGATGGGAGGTGATGCACAAGACAATTGGAGTCCTTCACATTCCTCTCACTCTTCGCACTATTCCCATAGTTCTCATTACTCACATTATTCAGGTAGATGAATATGAAAAAATTAATGCTTATCTTGATGACAGTTATGAATTTCTGGGGAATACCATTTGTTAATCCCTTCATTGTGAAAGCACAACATGCTGCTTATGAAGATAACTACATACAAGTCCCCTGGGAAGATCTCCCAAATGGAACTAGGTACAAAATAGAACCTGTACCCGATTCGTGTTATTTTACCAAAGGAACAGATGACTATCCGAGCATAACAGAAAAGGACTGTGTATGGATTGATAGATAGAATAGTCCTTCTATACACGAAACGAATGGAAGAGGGATTTATCCTCCTCTAAGACACAGATAACATATAACTTTGTGAATAAATAAATATGGTTATGGTAATAAAAGAGAACTGGTTCCACGACGTAAAGTGTGAAAATCCAGCAGAGGAGATGATACGCCAGATATTATAATAGGACACATCATAATATAACTATGAACATGAAAAAACTAAGAATCACACTACTACTTCTCTTCAGCATAGCATGCTATGGAGTAAAAGCAACAGATATTCAGAAAAATTCGTCCGAGCATTATAATAGTATTAATATCTATCTAATTGATCCATATGGAGGAGCGGATGGTTATTATTACAGTGATAGTCATCCTAATAAAACCTGTTTTGATGCCTGTAACCATACCGATGGCAATGTGAGGATTATTTGTAAGGACATAGGAGGGATAGTTCAGCCACCCATCGATGCTGTTGATATTATAAACAATATTGTCTCTGGCTTGAAAGCCAAGGGATATACTCCAGTAAACAGAGGAGGGACACAGAAGAAAGCATGGGTTGAATACAGACAGAGCAATATATCGCAAATAGTAATCGATTAAAAGACTTATCAAGATGATCTGAATGTTGCATTGTTCTATTCTCAATGTGGTGCAAGTATTTTATCATCTCCATGCAGACATTTTAATGAGATAATATTTTATCTTTTCGTTTCGTTCGCAAGAAAGTCAGCAAACTCTTTTCTGTTCTTCTTGTTTTTTTTAGATAAATAGTTTTTAGATAAATAGCTATTCCACTATAATTAAATCTTAAGTACAAATGAAGAAAATCTTTCTGTTGCTATCGCTCATTCTGGGCATGGAAGCAACTTTTCCATCCGTTAGTTCATCCTCCCCTGATCAGATGAACGCTACAGAAAAAAGTCTTGTAAGAGATAATTCGCAAGATTCTCAAGCTACTCTAGCTTTGATCTATAAAGAACTGAACAGTATACACTGTGATATTGAATCTGCCAAAGATGCTATAAAACTGAATTGGAGTCTATGGGGACTGGGTATACTAACTGTAATCTGTAGCATCGTAACAATTCATTATGCAAAAACAAAGTAACACAAGGATTAGCACCGGCGATATAGTTTCTAGCGTATAGAAAAGTACCGGAGAGACGAAAAAAAGTAGTCAAGAAAGTTTTCTTGCAATGTATTGAAGAGATAAAGCAGAAACTATTAGAAGGAAAACAAATCAATCTGAATGACTCCTATCTCTTGCTATTGCGAAGCATATCTTGAAATCTTTTGGAATCTTCTAGCAATATTCACGCTTTCCAAATTATACAATCACTCAACTTAGATCATATCTATCAGAATGAATATGGGAAAAGATGTCTGTCCAGAATGTGGAAGTGATCGAGTCATTTATCAAGAAGGCTGCATTCATTGCATGGAATGCGGCTACAGCAAATGTGAATAGGACTAATTATAACTAAGAACAATAAATAATCATTAAAACTATGAATCAATTAGAAATTTTTGCCGTAACCTTCGCTGGTTGTTTCTGTGCAATCCTATGTACAATCCTACTTGTACGTATTGCTTTTGCTAGTTGCTTCCGTGAGAAGAAAGAAAAAACAAGGAACTTTCACGATTTTACAACGGAAGCATTGAAAGAAATCAAAGAGAAATGTAGCTATCTAAAAAAAGACAAGTATACGGAGGAGGAATAAGACCGGAAGGAAACTGCTATTCAGTCTTATAAAAAATAAGAGTCTTTAGCCAAAACATCGGAACTTCTATTAGTCTTCTCTATTATAGTTTTTGGAACACTCTTTTCCAACAAAAATATCAATGTCATTGCCCAGTCATATGGAGCTTTCCAAACAAATATTGACAATAACGATACGAAATATGACGCTTTCAAAGCGAATATTGACAATATGAGAAAGGAAGTGAATCGAATCACAATTCAATGGAAAACCTTACTTACCGATCGTAAAAAAATGATATCGGAGATGAATATTCTGACAAAAAACATAAACAACATTCTTCTGAAGGTTGAATTTAACAAAATTCAATACTGCAATGGTAGAATAAAAAAATATCAGTAAAAGAATAAGTACTCTCTCTCGTAAATATCCTGATTTTAAAAGTAAAATTGATGAACTCAATCGCAGAAAATCAGTTATTGACTGCCAACTGGACGAAAATCCAATACGAAAAGATATAGTTCATACGAATGAACTCTATGAAATAGTTAAAAAATGGAACGATTTTGATAAAGAGGCTACTAAGCAAATGGATGTCTATTATAACAAAGTAGACAGCTTTAACAAAAAAATAGCTAACCTCCCAAAAAATCTGGAAGAATTGGATGAATGTATGAATCAACTTTTAAATAAAAGAAATAGCCTACAAGAAGACAATGTGGATACATCTCTAAAATAGATGACTATTCAAATCACCTATAATCTATACTATGGGCATATATCGGAAATGAACATCAATCGATGATTAGTCATATTTGAATCATAGTTTTGTGGTAGCTCAAAGTAGGTGCTTGTTTTTTTGCTTGAACTTTCCTTTCATTCACTGGCAAATGACGTACCGTTTATCCCAACAGTAAATCCATCCATAAAGCTTCAGTGAAGCCAGTAATGCAGAAACAACTATTGCTCCGGTATTATTATGACGGAGAGCTGAAAAGATTCCACAGGAGAAGCTGAAGTACGATTCTCTATTCCAACATTCATATACTCCATAATGGTAGCTGCTGTCTATCAAACCAGCAATGCCATACACCATCGAATAGAACATGCGAAACAAAGACATCCACATGATAACTAGTGTTGTGAGCCTAAAAATACCTAACATGAATCCACGTAAACTTGAAGTATTTAGTTTCATGAAAATCTTAAATTTATTATATATCTGTTTGCAAAAATAAAAGCATTGTATGAAATACAAAATCCTGTTATTCTTATTACTGTTTACTTTCTCTGCTTTTCCAAAAGCCAGCAGAAGTACTCCACCTTCTAAAAATAGCTAGCAAAGTCTTTATAGTATTGCTAGTAAGCTTCAGGATGAAGTATATGATTTGGAAAAAGAAGAACAAAAATTAATTGACGATCAAAACGAATTGGTCTCAGAAAGAAATTTTCTGATAAATGATATGGATGAAGTAATACGGAAAATTGACAATGGAGAAATCGTCCACTATAATGACGAACTAGTGAATATTGCTAACAGGATAAATAATCTATACGGCAAAGAGCATATAAAAACAATAATAATACCTAAACTTAACAAAAGAAAACTGGCTGTTGAGTGCAAATTAGGAAAAAATCCAAAACTCAAAAATCTGATTTCTATGAATCGTCTTTACGAAAAGATTGATAGATATAACAATTTGATGGATGATGATAAATATGATAGTCAGATGGGGAAATTCAACGGCGAATTATGGAATATGTTTACTATGACAAAAAAAGAGATTCTTTAACAACAAAATATAGACTCTCTGTGCGATGGTTTTAGAATGAAGTGGATGAAATTATAAAGGAATATAAAACCCTTGCTTATCCAATGATAAGAAACTGCTATCTGAAATAAGTCCTCTGGTGAAAGACATAGATAGAATTCTTGAAAAAATTAACAGACATGAGATTACAAATCTGTAATAATGAAATAAAGGATATAAACAATATGATGGGTAGTTTTGATTGCATTTTTCTCAGGAAAGGTGAACTTGAAAGCAGGACAGATGTAATAAGAAAAACTCAGGGATTGGAGAGTTTAATTAATTGAATTGACTGTAAAAAATGGTTGACGAATGGAATATTCTTATTCATCAAGAAGTTACTCAAAGTGGACATCTATTATGATAAGAAAGAGATATTTCAGGACAGATTGGATAACTTTTCAAAAAGTAACCCTCTATTTTCTTGAAACAGGATAATCGAAGGGGCCCAATCAGAATATGGAGTTTTCTGTTATAAAAAGCTGAATACAGTTACCAGAACTGTGCAGGACGGGTATGGTTTAAGCACTCCTATAAAGAAGAATGGGAGATGAGATGAAGAAATATCCATTGCAGAGGAATAAAATCAATCACATATTTTGGATGATATGTGTAGTAGATGTTCTGAAATTTTGATTAATGGGAATGATTTATAGTGAGGTATTTTGGGAAAAATACGGGTGAAATTCAGAAATATTATTATAGAAAGAAGAAATAATGAAAGTATTTTAATAATACAGATAATATGGGAAAGAGATTTATTGTATCTGGAATGTTTCAACATGTGTTTGTTCGCAACTTGCTAATAGTGTCTTCTCATTGGAAAAATATCAAATAAACTGTTGAAGTCGGATAATTGGCTACTTTACATTATCTCAATATAAAATTTGGACAAAACTGGTGAAAAAACAGGGAAAATTGAATGTCAGCGAACACTTTTTACAAAAGGGAGGGAACGGATTTTATATAACTAAACCTTATTGTGAATTAGAACTCAGCATTTAAAAAATATATCACATTCTCTAAAATTATTTGGATTTTTGAAAATGCAATATATTTTTAGCAATCTAGTCTATTTACAACTGTTTATAAAAACTTATGTTTTCAATATTGAAACGGTTAATAAGATTTTGAATTTTCTTTATTTCTGCCTCTCCATAATTGGCATATACTTCTGCAGAATGAGCGAATTCTGCAGGATTTCTATTGGCATCCAATAATAACAGATAACTCAATATAAGGTGTCCTGCACATTCTACCAAACGGCGAGCGTGAAAATCAATAAGTTCCGCGTTTTTTGTGGAAGCAACTTTTTTAACCAATTGTTTGTAGATTTCTACTGATTTCGATAATCTTTGTTTCAGATTATTTAGCTCCGGTTTTAGTTGTATCGCTTGATATTCTTCAATCTGAGTTAGGTAGGTATCAGTCAACACATGCCTGATAGCAGCTACAACTTGCAATTGTGTAGTTCCCTCATAAATACTAGTAATGCGAGCATCACGATATAAACGTTCACAAGTATAATCTTTCATAAAACCCGAACCACCATGAATTTGGATACAATCATAAGTATTTTGATTGGCATATTCAGTATTCATGGCTTTGCCAAGTGGAGTAAAAGCATCGGATAACCTTTTATATTTTTTTAATTCTAATTTTTCCGCATCATTTAACGGGCGCTCTTTAGCGATTTCTTCCAATATTTTATATATATCTACAAAACGGGCAGTTTCATAAAGGATAGAACGGGAGGCGTATAACTTTGCCTTGATATTAGAAATCATTTCATAAACTGCTGGAAATTCAATAATTGTTTTTCCGAATTGTTTCCTTTCTCGGGCATATACTATTGCTTCACGGTAAGCGGCTTCCGAAAGTCCGGTTGCCTGAGCCATGATACCCAAGCGAGCACCATTCATCAGAGACATCACATATTTAATCAAGCCATATTTACGTTTTCCACACAATTGCGCTTTAGCATTTTTGTAAGTTAATTCGCAAGTAGGAGACCCCTTGATACCCATTTTGTTTTCAATTCTTCGAACGTCGACTCCTCCATCTTTTTTATCATAAATAAACATGGAAAGCCCCCTACCATCTTTTGTTCCTTCTTCCGAACGAGCTAGTACAAGATGTATGTCAGCATCTCCATTAGTGATAAATCGTTTTACTCCATTTAGTCTCCAGCAGTCTTTTTTTTCATCGTAGGTGGCTTTTAATGCTACTGCTTGCAAGTCGGAACCGGCATCTGGTTCAGTTAGATCCATGGATAAGGTTTCTCCAGCACAAACACGAGGGATGAATTGCTTGTGTTGCTGTTCATTTCCAAACTCGTATAAAGTTATAATGCAGTCTTGTAATGCCCAAAGGTTGCAAAAACCTGCATCAGCACGGGCTGCTATATCTGAAGCCATGATAAAAGTAACCATCGGGAAATTCAAACCACCAAAGATGCGAGGCATAGAGAGTCCCATCAAGCCGGCTTGAGTGATTGCTTGTAAGTTTTGTATTGTACCTGGAGCGTATTGTACGCGTTTGTTTTTTAATTTGCCACCTAAACGATCTACATCTTCTGCATTAGGAGCAACAACATTACCAATTACATCCCCTGCAATTTCCATTACTTTTTCATAACTATCCATTGCATCTTCAAAATCGATCGGTGCATAATCAAATTGATCTTTATCTGTAAAGTTTCGCTCTTTTAATTCAACGATACGTTTCATCAAAGGATGATAGAGATGATGTTTTAAAGATGGATTATCTAGATAAAAATTTGCCATAATTTTTTATAATATTTAACTCATAGTTTCTTCAGTAAAATACTTTAGAGTAGATTGTCTCTTGATTTATAATTTTTGGTGATGTAAATTTCACCTTTGGCTTTTTATAGAAACTTTTTTGTATTCTATTTCCTTACATTTATTTACTATTCTTTCTGTAATACTGAATCATCTTTGGAATAACGGTTTCAACATTTCCTATGATTACATAGTCAGCAATAGCATTGATGGGTGCATTTGGATCATTATTAATAGCAATAACCATAGAAGAATCCTGCATACCAGAAATATGTTGGATTTGTCCAGAAATACCACAAGCAATATACAATCTGGGATGAACAGTAGTTCCAGTTTGTCCAATTTGTCGCTCATTTTCAGCATAACCAGCATCTACAGCAGCACGGGAAGCTCCTACTTCAGCACCAATGGTGTTTGCCAAATCATAGAGCAATCCGAAATTTTCTTTCGAACCCATTCCATAACCACCAGCAATAATAATAGGGGCATTTTTGACGTTTGTCTTTGAAGATTCAATCTGCCTCTCAACAATTCTCACTACAAAATCAGAATTGGAAACATATTTGGCAGTTTCATGGATGACTATTTTGCCTCTATGAGAGACATTGTAAATTTCTTTTTTCATTACACCTTCACGAACAGTTGCCATTTGTGGCCGATTGTCTGGATTAATAATAGTTGCTACAATATTGCCTCCAAAAGCTGGACGAATTTGGTATAAGAGATTAGCGTAAGTTTTATCTTCTTTTTTCCCCTCATGATTGCCAATTTTCAAAGATGTACAGTCAGCTGTTAATCCACTGGACAAAGCTGAAGAAACACGTGGTCCCAGATCCCTGCCAATGTTTGTAGCTCCCATCAAGACTATTTGTGGCTTTTCTTCTTTAAAGAGTTTAACCAATATAGAAGTATGAGGGAGAGATGTATAAGGATATAGGCGGGCATCATCAAAGATGTGTAGCATATCTACTCCGTAAGGAAATACTTGTTCTCCAATCTTGTTTAACTGGTTTCCAGCAGCAATAGCCTCTAATTGACATTTTAATTGATTTGCTAACGAACGACCTTTGGTAAGTAGTTCTAAACTGACGTCCTCTACTATATTGTTTTCTATCTCAAGATATACAAATAAATTATTCATAAATTATCCGATTGTATGATTGGTCATTAATTCTACTATCAGTTCTTCTATTTGTATATCAGAAGAATCAAGTATTTTACTCTCTTTTATTTGAAAAACAACATTTTCTATTTTTTTTACTTTTGTAGGAGATCCTGAAAGTCCACACTGTTTATTGTCGACTCCTATATCGGAAGCACTCCATTCTATTAAATTAAGATAAGGACGAGATTTATAGAGATCTACGTAAATTCTATTTTCTGTTTCCTTTTCAGAAGGAGTTTTTGCATACTTATATTTCTGAATCAGTCGTGCATTTCTCGGGCGGCATTCAGGAGCAGAATTATTAACCGTTACTAACATAGGTAATTTCCCTTCCACTATTTCTATTCCGTGTTCCAAACGGCGTTTTATAAAAATTTTGCCATTTTTAACTGATTGAATTTCTTCAGCATAAGTAATTTGGGGAATACCTAATTTTTCGGCTACTTGTGGACCTACCTGTGCTGTATCTCCATCTATCGCTTGACGTCCGGAGATAATTATGTCAAAGTTGCCAATTTTCTTGATAGCCATGTGCAAAGTATAGCTAGTAGCTAGTGTATCTGCACCTGCAAAGACACGGTCGGTGAGAAGATAACCGTTATCGATTCCTCTAAATAACCCTTCGCGAATAATTTCGGCTGCACGAGGCGGCCCCATTGTTAATAAAGTTATGGTAGAATCAGAATACTGTTCTTTCAAACGAAGAGCTTGTTCAAGAGCATTTAAATCTTCTGGATTGAATATGGCAGCTAATGCAGAGCGGTTAATCGTTCCATCATCTTTCATCGCGTCTTTTCCTACATTACGTGTGTCAGGTACTTGTTTTGCTAATACAATAATTCTTAGGCTCATGATATAATAAATAAATAATTCAAGTATTCCTATACTTCCTATTAAAATAGGAGAAGGTTGTAAAAGTAGATATTTATCAATGATAAACAAAGAGCTGTTTGTAATGCTTTTGAAATATATTTTGATTGTTAAGATATTTTAAGCGAATGAAAGCGAATATTATTTAACTCATTCTTATCTCATGCGAAGTTATGGATATAAATGTTGATCTATTGGAAACTGGGACAGTTCTAATGAGCTTGAGAACTGAAATTAGTGAAAGCCAATTCGGGAAAATAACGGTTAGGAATTATCCCCAATTGAAAAAGACCCCGCAGGAAGATAGAGTATGGTTTCGTAAGGTAAATCGGAAACATATAGATAGCTATATATTATGAGGATAAGTGAGTTATAGTTTTGATTTTTCTCGGTGTATGATCATTATATCGAGAAAAATATTTATTATTAACTATAGAAATATAAAAATTTTAACGGTTCGTAAAATTTATTAAAAAAACAAGTTGGATTATTTGTTGTGGCTTTGTACATAATAAAGTAAAAGCGCAGTGATACTGAATAACAGACATAGTTTATAAATTTGCAGAATTAAACAGTGTTTTCGGCTTCTTAAAAATTTAATCATTGCAAGCATTATTTTGATTTCTTGCAGTATGGACATATGCAATTTTTAGGTTTCTATATTTCTATCAAGGATAGAAATATCATTCGTACGAGTACATAATAGTAGGTACGATTTCTTGTTTGGATTTAATATTGATTCCGAATTATTGTAGTAATAATCAAATAAATGGAATGGGCTCGTAGTGGGGGATGTACTTTAGTATGTATGTGATACATATCTGATATCATTGAATCACTTATGCAAGTATAGTAAGTCGATTGTGGGAAGAAATCTGGATAGAAGTCTGCTTTCCAGTGCGATAGAAAAGACAGCGATTATTGGCAACTTATTCCTATCTCATTTATTGGTGTTATAAGTACAGTAGCAAAAACTGCTATCCCTTCTTCTCTTCCAATAAAGCCCATTTTTTCAGAAGTGGTTGCTTTAATGGAAATGTTTCCTTTATCAGTTTGCATAATTTCGGCAAGACAAGTTTTCATTTGTGGAATAAAGGGATTAAGCTTGGGTTGTTCGATACAAACGGTGATATCTGCATTGTTTAATTCGTAATTTTTAGAATAGATGAAGGACATCGTTTGTTTTAGCAAGATTTTACTGTCAATATTTCTAAGTTTTTTATTTGTATTGGGAAAATTTGTTCCAATGTTACCTATGTCAGCAGCACCTAATAGGGCGTCACAAAGAGCATGAATGAGTACATCGGCATCCGAATGTCCTTTCAGACCTTTTTCGTAGGGTATTTTTATTCCACCTAACCATAGATTATAGTTCATCACTAACGGATGTACATCATATCCGAATCCTATACGTATTTTCATATTTCTTTAAATGAAATCAAGTGCATATTTTTTTATTTTACATAAAAGTCGAGCAGCATCTTGTCCCCAATATATCCTTGTAAATGGTCATTAATATTTAAATTTCCGGTGCCAACTGGTGTACCTGTGAAGATCAAATCTCCAATTTTGAGTGTAATAAATTGACTTACATATTCTATAATTTCATCTACTTTGAATATCATGTTTGATGTATTTCCTTTTTGAACTGTATTATTATTAATATTTAAATGAAATGGCAATTGATTTATATTACATTTCAGTTCTTCTATTTTAATAAATGTACCAACTACTGCTGAATTATCGAAGGATTTACAAAGCTCCCAGGGTAACCCCGATTCTCTAAAACGTTGTTGCAAATCTCTTGCTGTTATATCAATACCAATCGTGACGTCTTTGAAGTAACGGTGAGAAAATCGGCGGGCTATGTTTTTACCCAGACGATCAATTCGTATTACAATTTCTGTTTCGTATTGAATTTCTGATGAAAAATTAGGAATATAGAACGGGTTCCCGTCTTTCAGCAAAGAGATATCAGACTTCATAAAAATGATTGGTTCTTTTATTGTCAATTTATCCTTATGTATTTCATCATTATGAGAAGTATAATTTAAAGCCACACAAATAATTTTCATAGATTATTTTAGTTTTTCTACATTTATAATGAGAGTTTTCAAAAGATGGTTGCATCTTTAACTCATTTGAGAGACCAAAGTTTTCAAAACGTTTTGTTTTTAGCAAAACGATACAAATATATGAGTAACATTGCTATATGAGTAACATTGCTATAGAATTATATATATATTGTTGTTGTGATATGTCTGAAAAAAGAATTCAGCAAATAGATCTCTAGAAAGAATGCTTTCTCACTTTTGAAATGGATTTTATTTGCGTTTATTTTTTTGTTTTACTAGAATGAAGTGGTGAAAAATTTATTGTTTTATCTCCATACATAATATTTGTACTGATGAATAAGAGAAATATTATTGGATTATAGCATATTTTTCTTATATGTTAAGAAGGATATCTGGATATATGCCATAAATCAACAAATGCAATGCAAAGTTTGTTATGTATTTTGTGAATATATTATTTTATACTTTGTATCCTTTATTTTTTTGAGAGGTTAGATGTTCTTCCTAATTTGAATAAATTAGCTTCGTTAACCATGATAATTTTAGGAAGTTCTGACGTTTTTTTATTAGATATCAATTTTCTATGGTTTTTTCGTAAAATACGGATGTTATGAGCAGCATTCAAATTTCAAGGGAAAAACTTCAAACCAATCCTATTTTTAGAGTTTTGACTTCTACTTCCGATACTTTGGGAGTGGATGCATATGTTATCGGTGGGTTTGTTCGTGATATATTTCTTCATCGTTTATCTAAAGATATTGATGTTGTTTGCGTAGGTAACGGAATTTCTTTAGCGAAAGAAGTTGCTAAGAGTTTAGGGTCAGCCAGTCTTATTCTTTTCAAGAATTATGGTACAGCTCAATTAAAATATAGGGATATAGCAATAGAATTTGTGGGGGCAAGAAAAGAATCTTACAGTTGGGCTTTTCGTAATCCTATAGTGGAAGAAGGATCTTTGGAAGACGATATAAAGCGTAGGGACTTTACGATTAATACATTAGCAATATGTATTAATCAAAATCGTTTTGGAGAGTTGATAGACATTTTTGATGGATTGACTGATTTGGAAGAATGTTCTATTAGAACACCCCTTGATCCAGATATTACTTTTTCAGATGATCCTTTACGAATGTTGCGAGCAATTCGCTTTGCTTCGCAATTAGGTTTTTTTATAGAATCAAAGACTTTTGAATCTATAGGAAATAATTGTAACAGGATAAATATTGTTTCAAGAGAACGCATAGTGGATGAATTGAACAAAATTATTCTTTCTCCTCGCCCTTCGGTGGGTTTTGAACTTTTGGAGAAAACTGGTTTATTACGTCTCATTCTTCCCGAGCTTACAGCTCTCAAAGGGATAGAGACTAGAGAAGGTATTGGTCATAAGGATAATTTTAATCATACTTTAGCTGTTGTTGATAACCTTGCTAAAGTGAGTAATAAGTTATGGTTACGTTGGGCAGCTTTGCTCCATGATATTGGTAAACCCCTTGTTAAACGATTTAATTATAGATGCGGGTGGACTTTTCATGGGCATGAGTGTAAAGGAGCAGAAATGTTGAAAAAAATTTTTAGGCGTATGCGAATGCCAATCAATAATAATCTTCAATACGTGGAAAAGCTAGTTTTTCTACATATGCGTCCTATTGTATTGTCAGATAACGAGGTAACGGACTCGGCTATTCGTCGTTTGTTATTTGAAGCAAGCGATGACATTGATGATTTGATGATGCTTTGTGAAGCTGATATTACTTCTAAAAACTTGGGAAAGGTAAAACAATTTCTTTATAACTTCAAGCTGGTACGAAATAAGTTGAAGAGTATAGAGGAAAAGGATAGGGTGAGAAATTTTCAACCTCCAATAGATGGAGTGGAGATTATGAAAATGTTTTCTTTGCCTGCAAGTAAAAAAATAGGAGAGTTAAAATTGGCACTCAAGGAGGCTATATTGGATGGAGAGATTCCAAATGAATATGAAGCTGCTCATAATTATTTAATCAATTTAGCAAAACAGAGAGGAATTGTAGAGGATTAACTTTTAACAATTTGTGCAGATAATTTAGGCATATTGTCATTTCGGCTGGATTAGTAGATACTTTTTTTGAAATATTGTGTGAATTTAAAGTCAAAAAAATTAGATGGTTTTTTTCTGATCAACTAATCATTTTTTTTACAAAAACCTATTATCGCTAATTGTTTGTGATGAAAAATTTGAATGAAAATTATTCCATAATATTGTTCTACATAAGTTAGAATTATCTATTGATTTTATATAATAATTTTTTCAATGAAGAAGATTTCAGATTATTCGTTATTATTTAAAATAAATTCTCCAGAAGATTTACGGAAATTAGCAATAGAGCAAGTTGAGCAAGTATGTAAGGAATTGAGAGAATATATTATTGAAGTTTTGTCAGAAAATCCAGGTCATTTAGGTTCTAATTTAGGGACAGTGGAATTGACAGTCGCTCTGCATTATGTATTTAATACTCCGTATGATAGAATTGTATGGGATGTAGGACATCAAGCATATGGTCACAAGATACTGACAGAAAGGCGGGAATCGTTTCATACACTTCGTAAGTTAGGAGGAATAAGCGGTTTCCCTAATCCTCAAGAAAGTGAATATGATGCTTTTATTGCAGGTCATGCTTCCAATTCTATTTCTGCTGCATTAGGAATGGCTATTGCTTCTTGGTTGAAGGGAGAAAATAGGAAGATAGTAGCAATTATTGGAGACGGGTCCATAACTGGAGGGTTGGCGTTTGAGGGATTAAATAATGTTTCTTCTAACCCAAATGATTTATTGATAGTTCTGAATGATAACAATATGGCTATAGACCGTTCGGTAGGGGGACTAAGCCAGTCGCTTATTAAAATTACTACTTCGTATACCTATAATACCATTCGTTTCAAATTATATAATTTTCTTAAAAAATATAGTATTATCAAAGAGAGAGAAAGGGGGTTCATTCTTCGTTTTACCAATAGTTTGAAAGCACTTTTGACGAAACAACATAATATTTTTGAAGGACTTAACATTCGCTACTTTGGTCCAATAGATGGTCACAATATTAAGGAGTTAGTTAAGGTTTTTGAAGATATTAAAAGTATGAAAGGTCCTAAATTATTGCATGTTTGCACTGTAAAAGGAAAAGGATTTGGGCCAGCGGAAAACAAAGCAGATGTATGGCATGCACCGGGTAAATTTAATCCTGAAACGGGAGAACGCATTAAGGTTTGGTCAGAAAATCTCCCATCTTTATATCAAGATGTATTTGGGCATACTTTGGTTGAGTTAGCTCGAATGAATAATAATATTGTAGGAGTTACGCCTGCTATGTCTAGTGGGTGCTCTATGACCTTTTTGATGAAGGAGATGCCACATAGGACTTTTGATGTAGGTATTGCAGAAGGACATGCTATTACTTTTGCAGCAGGATTGGCAAAAGAAGGTATGATTCCTTTCTGTAATGTTTATTCGTCTTTTATGCAGCGGGCTTATGATAATATTATTCACGATGCAGTTTTACAAAATCTGAATATGATACTTTGTTTGGATAGAGCCGGATTGGTAGGTGAAGATGGGGTTACGCATCATGGAGTATTAGATTTAGCCTATTTGCGTTGTATTCCAAATATTACAATTACGGCTCCATTGAATGAAAAAGATCTGCGAAATCTAATGTTTACAGCTATACAACCTAATGCTAAGGGGGTATTTGTTATTCGTTATCCGAAAGGATATGGAGAATTGAAGAATTGGGAATATTCATTTGAAGCATTACCTGTTGGAAAGGGACGTAAACTTAAAGAAGGGAAAGAAATTGCCGTTGTAAGTATTGGTACTATCGGAAATTTGGCAAGGAAGGCTATCCGTTTAGTTGAAAAATTAGGCATTAGTGTAGCTCATTACGATATGATTTATTTAAAGCCGATTGATGAGGAATTATTGCATGAGATAGGTAAGAATTATCGGTGTGTAGTTGTTATTGAAGATGGGACTATTAAGGGGGGGCTGGGAACAGCTGTTATTGAATTTATGGTTCAAAATGGATATGATCCAAAAATTAAACAAATAGGTGTTCCTGATGAATTTATTCCACATGGTACTATTGCTGAATTATATAAACTATGTGGCATGGATATCAAAAGTATTGTTAAATGTTTAATTGAAGAAAAGTAATATTAAGTAGATTTTTCCATTCATCCGATCTCCCCCTCTGTCCTGAACAGGGAACATCTACTCGCCTTTGCTATATTTCATTTGTGTGAAATTAAAAATAAATATTGGGAGTATCAGATAGAAAAAGTTTTATGATTATGAAAAATTAAATGAATCAGCGTCTTTCCATATAGGAAATTTGTTTCGAAAATCTTGCAATTTTTCCTTATAAATAGTAGTTGTGAGAGCTGATTCTTGATCTTTTCCTGCTTCTAAAATTATTTCTCCTTTAAAATTTAAAAGCATGGAGCCGCCTTGGTAAGAAATATTATTTCCATCGTGTCCAATTCGGTTTACCCCACAGGTGTAGCATAGATTCTCAATGGACCTGGCCTTCAATAGGATTTCCCATGAATTACTTCGAGTTTTAGGCCAATTAGCTACACAGAGTAAAAGGTCGTATTCGTTATTTTTGTTCCGGGTCCAAACGGGAAAACGCAAATCATAACAGATGATTAATCGAATATTCCAGTT
This sequence comes from Candidatus Azobacteroides pseudotrichonymphae genomovar. CFP2, assembly GCF_000010645.1. Classification (NCBI taxonomy): domain Bacteria; kingdom Pseudomonadati; phylum Bacteroidota; class Bacteroidia; order Bacteroidales; genus Azobacteroides (SeqCode); species Azobacteroides pseudotrichonymphae (SeqCode). The sequence goes on along the minus strand of NC_011565.1, from coordinate 962,405 downwards.
TTTATAAGGAATAATGTTATAATTTTCCCCTGGATTAAAAAGATGAATTTCTTCACTCATTCTAAAGAGATGCCTTTTATCTGAAAAATGAATTTTTCCTTCTGGAGTAGCAAAAAATCCTCTGTTGAACAAATTACCATCTTTGTCTTTTGCTAAAAAGCTGCTAGAAATAGCTAGATCAAATACTCTTGACCAAGAGAGAATGGTTTGCATAATTTTATCTGTGTTAGTTTCTGGTAGATGTTTTGCACTTACAGAAAATCCTGTAGCAAACATTTCTGGCAGAACGACTAAATCGGATTTACCTTTTAATTGAGAAATAAAAGACTGATAATTTTTTATATTTTTTTCTTTGTCTTCCCAAATAATTTCCAACTGGATAATACTGATACGAAGACCATTCACATTCATAGGAGTAAAAATATCACAATTCGGGTTAATTATAGGAATTTAAGCTGTTTTGTTTTTTAAGTAGAATTCATATCTTTAATTTTTTTATAAAAAAATAGTTTTATATGGCGTTTCATGAGATGTTGGCTCCTGATTATATTTTCGAGTCTTCGTGGGAAGTTTGTAACAAGGTAGGAGGGATCTACACTGTTTTGTCGACACGAGTGCGGACTCTACTGAACCTTTTTAAAAAAGATAAGATTTTTTTTATTGGCCCTTTTTTACATAAAAAAGAAAGTAATATTGAATTTATTGAAAGTGAAACAATATTAGATTCATGGAGAAAGTATGCTAACGAGCAGGAAGGGTTAAAGGTACGTGTGGGTTATTGGAATATTCCTGGCAAACCAATTACTATTTTAGTTGATTTTTTGCCTTTCTACGAAGAAAAAGATATCATCTATTTTCAAATGTGGGAAAAATATCATATTGATTCCACTGTTGCTTATGGAGATTACGATGATTCTTGTATGTTTGCCTATGCTACTAGTAAAGTGATAGAAAGCCTTTATCATTTTTTGCAATTACAGGGTAAAAAAGTAATTGCTCATTTGAATGAATGGATGCTTGGAATGGCAGTGCTTTATATTCATAAATATCTTCCGACTGTTGCAACGCTTTTTACTACTCATGCGACTTCTATTGGTCGTTCTATTTGTGCTAACAACAAACCTTTGTATGGCCAATTATCCAATTACAATGGTGATCAGATGGCTTCTGAATTGAATATAAAAGGTAAACATACTCTTGAAAAACTAGCAGCTTTTTATGCTAATTGCTTTACAACTGTAAGTGAGATTACGGGAAAGGAATGTACTCAATTGTTAGAAAAGAAACCTGATATAATTATTCCAAATGGTTTTGATTCTGATTTTGTTCCAAAAGGAAAAATGTTTGAAACAAAAAAGGTGAAGGCGCGTAGTGTACTTATCAATGTTATTCAAAAATTAATAGGGTTATCCATTCCTGAAAATGCTTTTTTGTTGGCAACTGCTGGACGATACGAATATAAAAACAAGGGAATTGATGTTTTTATTGAAACTATTTATAGGCTAAAAAAAACTTATTTTGATCGTCCAATCATTGCTTTTGTATTGGTTCCTGCATGTTTGCAGGGTGCTAGGGCGGATTTAAAGGAACGTTTAGAAAACGCTGTTTCTTCTCAATTCCCTTTGCCTCGTCCTTTTATTACACATGAGCTAGTGGGGCCTTTGTGTAATGATCCTATTTGCGAATATCTTTATTATTTGAATTTTACAAATGAGGATGATAGTCAAGTGAAAATTATTTTTGTCCCTTCATATTTGAATGGTGAAGATGGTATTTTCAATATGGTGTATTATGATTTATTAATAGGGATGGATTTAACAGTATTCCCTTCTTATTATGAACCATGGGGATATACGCCATTAGAAAGTATAGCTTTTCATATTCCAACTATCACGACCAATCTTACAGGATTTGGTATATGGGCAAAATCAAAAGGAGCAAAAAGTGATACTCTAGATTTGGGGGTTGCAGTTGTAGAGAGGACAGATGATAATTATTTTGAAACAGCTGAAGCTATTAAAAATATAATCGTGAAATATATTACGAAATATGATTCCAGTCAAATATTGAATATACAAAGAACCTCCTGTGCTCTATCGAAGAAAGCATTTTGGTCTCATTTCATCAAATATTATTTGCAAGCTTATGACGTTGCTTTAAGGAAATTGTAGTTAATAATTTAAATAGAAAAAAAATTATGAGAATCAGAGCAAATTGTGCAAATGAACCTGTGTGGAAGGAGTGTAATGCTCATTTCAAATTGCCTAATGAATTAAAAATATTGGATGAAATTGTACATAATATATGGTGGTCTTGGAACTATGAAGTAATGGAATTGTTTGCTTTTATAGATAAAGAACTCTGGAATAGGGTAGAGGGGAATCCGGTCCTATTTCTGCAAAGTCTTCCATTTTCTCGTTTGGAAGCTATTACAAAAGACTCTTCTTTGATGGAATCAATCAAAATGTTGTATAGTACGTTCGAGGATTACATGAATGAACCTTATAACAAAAATATACCGAGCATTGCTTATTTTAGTATGGAATATGGCTTGAGCCATGTGTTGAAAATTTATTCGGGAGGGTTGGGAATTTTAGCAGGTGATTATATAAAAGAAGCCAGCGATATTCGTGCTGATCTGACTGCAATAGGTTTTTTGTATCGTTATGGTTATTTCACACAGTCTCTGTCTATAGATGGACAGCAAATTGCTAATTATGAAGCACAACATTTTGATCAGCTTCCCATTAGGCAGGTAATGGATAAAAATGACCAACCACTAGTTTTGGATGTTTTTTACAATTCATTCGTTGTATATTCATATGTATGGGTAGTGAATGTGGGTCGTATTAAATTGTATTTGTTAGATACTGATCTGGAACAAAATAGTGAATGGGATCGTTGCATTACTTCTCGTTTATATGGTGGAAGTAAAGAAGACCGTCTCAAACAAGAATATCTTTTGGGTGTAGGTGGGATTATGTTATTAAATAAGCTGGGTATAAAAAAACAGTTATATCATTGTAACGAGGGACATGCTGCTTTAATTAATGCTCAGCGTTTGGTAGATTATATTCAAAACAGTAAATTGACTTTTAATCAAGCTCTAGAAGTTATAAGAGCCTCTGCTTTGTATACTTGCCATACTCCGGTACCAGCGGGGCATGACTATTTTGAAGAAAATTTATTTCGCAAGTATATGGATCATTTTCCTGACAAGTTAGGTATCAGTTGGCAAGATTTTATGGATATGGGTAGAACTAATCCTGGTAGTCAGGAAGAATTTTCTATGAGTGTTTTTGCACTGAATACTTGTCAAGAAGCTAATGGGGTTTCTAAACTACATGGAACAGTATCCAAACGTATGTTTGCTCCATTATGGAAAGGTTATTATCCGCAAGAATTACATGTGGGATATGTAACTAATGGAGTTCACATGCCTACGTGGGCTGCTTCTGAATGGCGTAGATGTTATGAGAAACATTTTGATCAGTCCTTTTATAAAGATCAGTCTAATATTAAAACTTGGGGGAAAATTTATCAGGTAGAAGATGAAGAAATATGGAATATTCGCACAACATTGAAGAAACGATTGGTGAATTATATTAAAGATTCATTCAAGGATAATTGGTTAAAAAATCAGGGTGATCCTTCTAAGGTTGTTTCTATATTAGATAGAATTGATTCAAATGCACTTTTGATTGGTTTTGGAAGGCGCTTTGCTACTTATAAACGGGCACACTTATTGTTTACCAATTTGGATAGACTTGCTAAAATTCTAAATAATCCGTACTATCCTGTTCAATTTATATTTACTGGGAAAGCACATCCTGCCGATGGGGGAGGACAGGATTTAATTAAACGTATTGTAGACATATCTCGTCGTTCTGAATTTTTAGGCAAAATCATTTTCCTTGAAAATTATGATATGCGTTTAGCTAAACGTTTGATTTCTGGAGTAGATATTTGGTTGAATACTCCTACTCGACCTTTGGAAGCATCTGGTACATCTGGACAAAAAGCAGAAATGAATGGTGTATTGAATTTTTCAGTTTTGGATGGTTGGTGGTATGAAGGTTACCGAGAAGGTGCTGGTTGGGCATTGACTGATAAGTGTACTTATGAAAACAATGAATTTCAAGATCAGTTGGATGCAGCTACTATTTATTCCTTGTTAGAAAATGAAATTATCCCACTTTATTATGCTAAAAATAGTAAGGGTTATTCTGTTGGATGGATACAGTATATAAAGAAATCCATTGCTCAAATTGCTCCTTATTATACAACTAAACGCATGTTTGATGACTATATTGAACGTTATTATAATAACCTTGCTAATCGTTCTGAAAAGTTGAAACGGGATAATTTTTCTAAAGCTAAGGAATTGGCAGCATGGAAAGAAGAAGTTGCAGATCATTGGAGTGAAATTGAAGTGGTTTCTATTAACTATGATGAAGGTATTTTTAATCAAGGAATAGAAGTTGGTAGTGCTATTTCAATGGATATGGTAATAGATAAGCACGATCTTCGTGCTGATTTAGGATTGGAAATTGTCCAATTAAGAGAGGATGGGGTAGGTGAAGAATCAATTACAATAGAAGCTGGCACTTTGGAGAAAGTTGAGGGGAGTAAATTATATTTTACGGTTAAGTTACCGGTTTCTCATCCTGGTACTATCAAGTATGGGGTTAGGATCCATCCTTTTAACAAGGATTTGCCTCATCGAATGGATTTCGCTTATGTAAAATGGGTTCACATATAGAAAGTTGTAGAAGTCTTCTCAATTTAAAACGTGAGAAGACTTTTACAAATGGAAAAATAAATTAATGCTGGGAGGGATTTCTTCCGGTTGGTGGGTGATAAAAATAAGTGATTTGTTTGGTTGTTTATTATATGCTTCTATGATTTGCAAGCATCGATGTTTATTCTCATCGTCTAGTCCATGAAAAGGTTCGTCTAAAATTAATAATTCTGGATTTTTGACCAATGCACGAGCAAAAAGTATTAATCTTTGCTCTCCAGAGGAAATTCGTAAAAAGGAGCAATTTTTCAAAAAATCAATACGAAACAAATCAAATAAATAGTCCGTAAGAATGGTTTGTTGTTCAGTGCGTCTGTGCCACAAGCCAACACTATCAAAAAATCCAGATTCTATCACTTGTCTACAAGTGATAGAATTTCTGTAATAAAGATGCATTTCTGGAGAGGTAAAACCAATTCGTTTTTTTATATCCCAGATACTTTCGCCTGTACCGCGTTTGCGATCGAATAATATCAGTTTTTTATTATATGAAGCAGGATTATCTGCACAGATGTAACTAATTAAAGTCGATTTTCCAGAACCGTTAACACCTAAAAGAGCCCATTTTTCATTTCGTTTTATTTCCCAGTTGATATTTTGTAAAATGGTTTTCTTTTTATAGACTATATCTATGTTTTCCATTTTTACTATCACTTTTGAGTTATTGAAAATGGATGGAGGGAATAAATGCCAATCAACAGATAGAATTTCTTTATTTTTTATTTTTTGTGGTTTCCATTTACTTGTTTTAAAAGTAGAGGCTGAGCTTTTATTTATTTCCAAAATATGAGATGTAAGCGAAGGGATATCGTTACAAGATGGTGTCAAAAATATTAGTTGAATACCTTTTTTATATAAAAGGTAAAAAATTTCATTTAGTTGTCGACGTCCATTAATATCTAAACCAACGAAAGGATTATCAAAAATAATCATACTAGGATGTTCAAGTAAGACTCCTGCAATCAAGAGTTTCCAAAGTTCACCACTTGACAAATGAATAAGTTTGTTAGACATTAATTTTTCAATATCAAAGATCTGTTTTATTTGTTCGAAACAGAATAAATCAGTAACCAAAGGAGAATGGTCTGTTTCTGTATGATTGAAACGTTGTTGGTAGTAAGATTTACAAAAATCGGCAAGTGAGTATACTGATTGGACGCTGATTATTTTGATTGCCTTCTCTGGTTTTTCTGAAAAACAATAGGTGATTTCTCCTCCAGCAAGGCTATATTTGCCAGCTGCAATTTTTGCTAGTAATGTTTTTCCACTTCCATTTTTTCCAATGATGGACCATGTTTCTCCCTTATTAATTTTCCAAAAAAGAGATCTCAAAAAAGGTAGTTTGTTGTGAATACATGGTACTACTTTCCGTAGGGTGAGAAAATGTTTTTTGGAAATAGAATGATTATTCCTACCATAACTTTGATAGTTGTCCAATTTGATATTTATTTTTGGTTCAATATAATTCTTCCTTTGTTGGCAAAGGAAACAAATGTACTTGATTTTCAATCCTCTGTCAATCCATTGTTGTTCATAAAAAGTTCGAATAGAAAGCACTTTGTTTGTTAGGCAATTTTGGTACAAATCGTCTGTTTGAAACAATATTTGGAAATTATTAGCTCTAATTATTTCGCAGGTATAATTGAACAAGAAATAACTATCCGTTTTCAAATGAATGATTCCATTATTTCTTAAAATATTACTATAATTTTGTATAAAACGAGCAGATATAAGTCTTTTGTTTGTTTTTTTGGGTTGTGGATCGGGGAAAGTAAGCCATATTTCCGATACTTCATTTTGTGTAAAAAAATGGTTGATAAGTTCTATACGAGTACGCAAAAATGCCACATTATCTAAATTTTCCACTAATGTTTGTTTAGCTCCTGAGTAGATTCTTGCTCCTTTAATATCTATTCCAATAAAGTTTTTTTTTGGAAACATTTTTGCTAAACTAACTGTGTATTCACCTTTCCCACATCCAAGTTCAAGAACAATTGGATAGTTGTTTTGAAAAAACTTTTCACACCATTTCCCTTTCATTTCAAAGCTTTTTTTTTGTAGAGTGATGTAAGGATATTGAAAAACATGCGAAAATTTTTCTATTTCTTTAAATTTTTGTAGTTTGTTTTTTCTCATAGTTGTTTACATGGTTTTTTGTAGATTTCTATCATATGAAAAATTAAATTGGATAGTTGATATGTTGTTGATTTCATTGGAAATACTAATTGAATAAACGATATGTGTGGGAATTCTAATAAGCAAATAAAAACTCCAAACAGTATAAAAAACTACTTTTATCTTTTGCTTTCCTGATACTCGTAGTAGTTAGCTTGGGAAGAAGTGGAATGGGGTGTGATTCTTTCATTTAAGAGTTCGATTGGAATTATATATAAAAATCACTTGTAATGATTTTTATATATGAAAATCAAGTATAGTTGAATCATCTGATTTATAAATAAAAACATAGTAAAACTTAAAAAACAAGAAAACATACCCCCTTACGTTTTGTAGCCAGCAAATGAGAAGATGTCTCTCGCAAAATAGCCATTGTCTCTAAAAGAATTCCTTGGCAATCAAAAATACACCGAAGGATGGAAGTCATTCAATGTGTCAGTTTACAAAAAAAATAAAAATTCAATTTGCAATTGAAGTATAAAATGCTCTGTGAATCCTTCTTACTATTTATTGTTAATGTAAGAGATAGTTTTTAAACTCAGTGAAATCTTTTTCTAATTCAATACTTTGTTTTTTACCCCTCATGAAGGTTTGTAATGCATCAGGAACATTTATATCAATTCCTAGTATATCATCTACAATGTTTTTAAATTTGGCTGGATGTGCAGTTTCTAAAAAAACACCACTTTTGTCGATCTTGAGAGATTCATCTTCTATTAAAGCTTGATAAGCAATAGCTCCGTGTGGATCAAGTATATAGTTATATGTACCATACACATGTTGCATTGTTTTGGCAACACGTGTATCATTGTAACTATGTCCAGAAATTTGTTTAGTAATAGCTTGATAAGGGCTAGAATAGATGCTAAATAAATCTGTAATACGTTCAAAATTACTTGGATTTCCTACATCCATGGCATTAGCATAGGTACTAACAGATGGTTTTGGAATAAATACACCTGTTTTTAGATAGTTGGAAAATACATTATTTTTATTATTAGCGGCAATGAAATGTTCAATAGGTAGCCCCATTTTATGGGCTACTAGCCCGGCACAAAGGTTCCCTAAATTTCCACAAGGAACACTAACTACTAGTTTCTTTGCTTTATTTATTTTGTCTAATTGAGCATAAGCATAAAAATAATAAAAAGATTGGGGAAGAAAGCGTGCTATATTGATAGAATTCGCAGATGTTAAACATTTCTTTGAGTTTAGTTCTTTATCCATAAAAGCACTTTTTACAAGTGTTTGGCAGTCATCAAAAGTCCCGTTTATTTCTAATGCAAAAATATTTTCCCCTAGTGTAGTAAATTGATATTCTTGTATATCACTTACTTTTTTTTTAGGATAGAGGATATATACGTTAATACCTTTTACACCAAAAAATCCGTTTGCTACGGCGCTCCCTGTATCTCCCGATGTAGCAACTAATACATTTATATCTTTTATTCCTTTTTTTTTGATAAAGTATTTGAGTAAACGTGCCATGAACCTGGCACCTACATCTTTGAATGCTAGTGTAGGTCCATGAAAAAGCTCAAGGCTATATATATTGTCATGTAGATTTATGAGAGGTATATCGAATTGAAGTGTTTCATTTACAATGTTGTTCAAAACGTCAGCTTCTATGCTATCGCCGAAAAAAGACTGTGCTATTATATTCCCTATTTGTTGGAGGTTCATATTTTTCATACTGCTTATTATATGACTATCTAACGCAGTAATATTTTCTGGCATATATAATCCTTTGTCTTCTGCTAATCCTTTTATTACTGCTTGCTGCAGTGAAGCAAGAGGAGCTTGTTTATTCGTGCTATAATATTTCATCTTCATGTATTATAATTTTTATTATACGCTTTATAATATTGGTTTAATTTGTCTGTCACCTGTAGTAGGTACAGGAAGCTTTGTGTAATCACGAAAATTATTTCATGCTTTAAATAATTCTTTGATAAAAGAATTACCTTCTAATATACCAAAGGCACCATTTTCTACAGAAAATTCATCGAACTTTTCGACAGAATCCGGTTGATTCCCACGTTTATAGATAAGAAAAGGAACAGGTTTATTGGTATGAGTGCGAATAGCACAAGGGGTTGGATGGTCAGGAAGGATACCGATAGCTGTTAAATTGTCATATTGTTGCAATGTTTCATAAATTGGGCGTACAATGCGATTATCTATGTCCTCTATCGTTTTTACTTTTAACATAACGTTACCTTCATGTCCTGCTTCATCGCTAGCTTCTACATGAAGGTAAACAAAGTCGTTTGTTTTAAGTGCTTCTATAGCAGCCTTGGCTTTCCCTTCGTAATTGGTGTTATAAAGTCCTGTAGCACCTTTAACAAAAATATTTTTTAATCCGGAATAAATTCCAATACCGTGAATTAGATCTACAGCTGATATCACAGCACCTTTTTTAAATCCATACATTTCTTGCATTGTTTTCATTACCGGTCTGTACCCTGGCGACCATGGCCAAATACTATTAGCAGGATCTTTACTTACAATTTCCCGTTGTTGATTTATTGGGTGATTTTTTAGTAATTTTTGCGAATGAAGTATCATATTGTTAATCAAAGTGGCAGTTTCTTCAGCTTCCGGTACCATTGCTTCTACCATCAATGAATGAAAAGGGTGTAATGGCACATCGTGAGGAGGAGTGCATTTCAAGTATTTATTCCCACCTTTAATTAGTAGAAGATGGCGGTATGAAACACCTGTATAAAATTTTATTTGTTTTGAGCCTAATTTTTTATTCAGAAAACGGATTAGAATATCTGCCTCTTTAGTATCAATGTGTCCACTCGAATGATTTTTTATTAGATTATTATCTATACATATTAAGTTACACCGCATTGCTAGTTCATTAGGTTGCAATGTAATGCTCATACTAGCAGCCTCTAGTACACCTCGTCCTTCATATATTTGTGATAAATTGTATCCAAGTATAGAAAGATTGGCTATTTCACTTCCAGGATGGAAACCCTTAGGTATTGTTTGTAATCTTCCTGTAATGCCTTGTTTTGCCATTTTATCCATATAAGGTGTATGAGCATATTGCAGTGGTGTTTTCCCTCCCAATATATCTATAGGTTCGTCTGCCATTCCATCTCCTATTATAATAATACTTTTCATTATTTACAATAATATACTTTTTTAGTTTTTTGTTACGATACGAATTACTTTGTTGATGTAAGGTGTAAGTGAAATAGCTATTTTAGTTGGTTGTAAAATGAAGTATTAATAGTTTTTTATTTTTTAATAGTGTTTGGCAAAGCTTTCAACGTATGTTTGCTATGGAGATAATATCTGCAAATATTCCTGCAGCAGTTACATCATCACCTGCACCATAACCTTTAATAATCATTGGGTAGTCATTGTATCTTTTGGTGGAAATCATGATAATGTTATTACTTCCTTCTAATTCATAAAAAGGGTGATGATTATCTACTTTTTGTAGTCCAATTTCGCATTTGCCTTTTTCCATTTTTGCAACTAATCGAATGCGTTTTTTTTCAGATGCTACTTGTTGTCTCATGGTTTCAAATTCTGCATCTAATTCTTTAATATTTTTCCAGAAATCATCCAATGAACTTTCAAAGTATTTTTTAGGGATAAATAAATTGGTTCGGACATCTTCTTGTTCTACCTTGTAGCCAGCTTCTCGTGTAAGAATAACGAGTTTGCGGATCACATCACTACCACTTAAATCTATACGAGGATCTGGTTCAGAATAATGAGCTTCTTCTGCCATACGGATGGCTTTACTGAATGGAATTTCTGCACTCAAAGTATTGAAGATAAAATTAAGAGTTCCAGATAAGACGGCTTCCATTCGCAGAATGCGATCACCACTATTTATCAAATTGTTTATTGTATTGATTATTGGCAATCCAGCTCCTACATTTGTTTCGAATAGGAATTTTATATCTCGTTGACGAGCTGTTTCTTTCAAATTTAAATAGTCATTGTATTTGGATGACGTTGCGATCTTGTTTGCAGCAACTACTGAAATATTATTTTTTAATAAGGATGCATAGAGTCCTGCAATATCTTTGCTAGCGGTGCAATCTACGAACACAGAATTAAATATATTCAATTTTAGGATTTCTTTGCGCAAGTGGTTAGGGGAGTTATCTTCTCCATTTTCTTTTAATTCTGATATACAGGTATCAAGATTAAGTCCTTCTTTACAGAACAAACATTTTTTGGAATTAGCAATGCCTACTACGCGTAGATTCAAACTGTTTTGTTCCATTAAGGTTATCTGTTGAATACGAATCTGTTCTAACAGTTTTCCACCTACTGTTCCTACACCTATGATAAAAAGATTTAATACTTTATATTCGGACAGGAAGAAAGAATCGTGAATGGAATTAAGAGCTTTGCGTAAAAATTGTAATTTGATAACAAAAGAAATATTAGTTTCAGAAGCACCTTGGGCACAAGCAATTACACTGATACCTGCACGTCCTAATGTTCCAAATAGCTTGCCTGCAATGCCTGGTGTTCGTTTCATGTTTTCGCCAACGATTGCGACAGTAGCCAATTCTTTTTCAGCTTTTATGTCGCTTATTTCTCCTTGTTCAAGTTCCAATGCAAACTCCTCTTTTAATGCTTTCACGGCAAGGTCAGCATCTGCATTGCGAACGGCGAAAGAAGTATTATTCTCTGAGCTTGCTTGAGATATCATAAATACACTGATATCATTATCAGCTAATGTTTTGAATATCCTGTAGTTAATGCCAATAATACCTATCATTCCCAAGCCTTGCACGGTAACCAAACAAGTATCATCTATTGATGATATCCCTTTTATCAAAGATTTACCACTTACAGTTGAATTTTGTTCGTTGGAAATGTAAGTTCCTGATGTATTTGGATTAAAAGTATTAAGAATTCGAATTGGAATGTTTTTGTGATATACAGGATAAATTGTAGGAGGATAAATCAGTTTAGCTCCGTAGTTACATAATTCTATTGCTTCATTGAATGTAAGGTGTTCTATTACATAGGTAGAACTAATTGCCTTTGGATCAGCAGTCATAAATCCATCTACATCTGTCCATATCTCTAAAACAGAAGCATCGAGGGCAGCAGTCAAGATAGAAGCTGTGTAGTCCGAACCTCCACGGCCTAAATTGGTTACTTCATTAGTTTCTTTATCGGAAGAGATAAAGCCGGGTACTAACGATATTTTTGGTAATGGAACAAAAGTATTTTTGATTAACCAATTAGTTAATTCGAAATCTACAATATGTTTGTTGAAATGTTTTTCTGTTTTAATGAATTTGCGTGAATCAAATAGTTTAGCTTCTTTTATTACATATGATAAAATTAGAGAAGATATACGTTCTCCATAACTCACAATTGCGTCAGAAGTTTTAATTGATAAATCTTTGATAAGATATACTCCTTTGAGTATGTTAAGTAGTTCATTTAGTAAATGAACTACTTTGTTCTGTACTTCTACCGCACAGAGTTGAGAACAAGAAATTACTCCTTCGATAAGATTCAGATGTCGAGCGGTTATTTTGGATAGTTCTTCTTCGTATTCATTGTCGCCTACTGAAGCCATATTAGCAGTGGTTATTAATTGGTCTGTAATTCCTCCTAATGCAGATAAAACTACTATAACAGGTTCGTCTATTGATTCTATTATTTTCTTTACGTTTAAAATATTCTGCTCACAACTTATAGATGTTCCTCCAAACTTCAATACTTTCATAATTGCTTGTTTTTCAATTGATTAACAGTGTAAATTGTGATTATTTCTCCTTGTTGACCAACTTTTCACCGGTTAGTGAATACTGCTTATTTTGGGTTATTTGGGTTATAGTAAAAAATCAATTGCCCCAACAGGGTATCTTACAAAAGTAGATATTGTTTCGGAACATACAATTAATAAATTTTCAAAAAAAGGTGTTATTTTTAAGCGTTTTTTGATATGAATTGTATGGGAGTTGTTAAGCCATATTTGGATAGTAGATAGTAGTTCAACTGAAGCTAGCTGTGATGAAACTGGATGAAGTTGTCTTACCATGATTGTTTTTTTCTGGAGTTGTTATTTTCTTGTCCTCTGCAGCATCTATTTTAGCAAAAACATTGAAAGGGTTTTATTTTGCTGCCAAGTAAAGATAAAAACGTGTACACTTAAAGAAAGAGTTTAAACAAAATAGAAGATGAACCTCACCTAACAATTTTGAAAAATTCAGTAAATATTGAAATTATGGTACAGTATAATTTTGATGAAAAAATAGAGCGTAAGGGGACAGGTGCATTAAAGACGGATGCACTACAGGAGCGTTTTGGAAAGACAGATCTGATTTCACTTTGGGTTGCCGATATGGATTTCAGATGTGGAGATTTTATTATTGATGCACTTATAGATTGTTGTAAGCAAGGAATTTTCGGATACACTATCTTCCCAGAAAAATATTTTTTATCTGTAAAAGATTGGATATTGGAACATCATCATTGGTTAATTGAGAGAGAATGGTTTTCTTTCATACCCGGAGTAATGAAGGGAATTGCCTTTGCAATAATTAATTTTACTAATCCAAAAGATAAAGTTATTATACAACCACCAGTGTATTACCCATTTCGTTTAGTTACGCAAATGCACAATCGGCAGGTAGTTAATAATCCCTTGATAGAGGAGGATGGGAAATACCGCATGGATTTAGATGGTTTGCGAAAGATAATTGATAAAAATTGTCGCTTATTGATATTATCTAATCCTCATAATCCGATAGGAATTTCATGGAAGCAAGAAATTTTAGAAGAATTGGCAGAAATTTGTTTCGAGAAAAACATTCTTGTAATCTCCGATGAGATACATTCTGATATGGCGATATTTGGACATAGACATACACCTTTTGCTCTGGTTTCCAAACATGCAGAACAAAATAGTATTACATTTATGGCTCCAACTAAAACTTTTAATCTCGCTGGAATAGTAAGTTCGTACGCCATTGTACTAAACAAAGAAGTTCGAAATATTTTTTACTCTTTTCTTCGTGCTTGTGGGTTAGATGAAGGAACTATTTTTTCTTATTCAGCAACTCAGGCTGCTTATGTCAATGGTTCGGAATGGAAAAGGCAAATGCTTCAGTATATAGAAAATAATATAAGAATTGTTGATTCCTTTTTGAAAAAGTATATTCCTATTGTAAAAATGTTTATGCCTGAAGCATCTTTTTTGGTTTGGCTAGATTGTCGGGAATTAAGATTAAGTCAGAAAGAATTAAATAATTTATTCATAGAGAAAGCTAATTTGGCCTTAAATGATGGAGAGGTATTTGGAAAGGAAGGAATTGGATTCATGCGAATGAATGTAGGATGTCCGCAAAGTATTTTGATTGAGGCTCTTAATAATTTAAAAAATGCATTGAAGAGTGGTTAATTATTGGTTATTTTTGGTATATATAAAATGTAGTTATTATTAGTATTTGGTGAATACTTTTGGAAATATATTCAAATTGACTTCTTTTGGAGAATCTCATGGCACTGCTATTGGAGGGGTAATAGATGGATGTCCCGCTGGCATTGTATTAGATATGGAGTTTGTTCAAGGTGAATTAGATAAACGTAGGCCAGGGCAATCCGAACTAACTACTTCGCGAAATGAATCAGATAAAGTTGAGTTTTTATCTGGCATATATGAAGGAAAAACAATTGGAACACCTATTGGTTTTATTGTTTGGAACAATAATCAACATTCTTCGGACTATGATAGTTTGAAAAATGTTTTTCGACCTTCTCATGCCGATTATACTTATTTTCAAAAATATAGACATTATGATCATAGAGGAGGAGGACGTTCATCTGCTCGGGAGACAATAGCAAGGGTTGTTGCAGGAGCTATTGCTAAGTTAATTCTTCAAAAAAAAGGAATAAAAATTACAGCCTACGTTTCACAGGTAGGTGATATTTGCTTGAGTAAATCTTATATACAAGTTGATTTTAGTAATATTGAAAAAACAGCGGTTCGTTGCCCTGATTTGGAAATTGCTAAACAAATGATAGCATTGATCCAAAGTGTTAGATTGAGAGGCGATACTGTCGGAGGAGTGATTACATGTATTTGTCACGGAGTTCCTGTAGGATTAGGAAATCCTGTTTTTGGAAAATTGAGTGCTGCTCTTTCCAATGCCATGATGAGTATTAACGCTACCAAAGGATTTGATTACGGGATGGGTTTTAATGGAATTCATAGAAAAGGCTCAGAGGCGAATGACCTTTATTATCGGAATAAGGATGGAAAAATTGTCACTAAAAGCAATTATTCTGGAGGAATACAGGGAGGTATTTCTAGTGGAGAGGATATTTATTTTCGTGTAGCTTTTAAACCAGTTGCAACCTTGTTGCAAGGACAACTCACAGTAGATAAAGATGGGAATGAAATTCAATTGGAAGTTAAAGGGAGACATGACCCATGTGTTTTACCAAGAGCGGTACCTATTGTAGAATCTATGGCGGCTATGACTATTCTCGACTATTATTTATATAATTATTAAAATAAATTTAAGTTTATGAGAAAAAACATTGTAGTGGGGAACTGGAAAATGAATAAGACTTTGCAAGAAGGAGTTTTTTTAGCAAAGGAACTAGAATTAGCTTTAAAAGAGAGAAAAGTAAATTGTGACGTAATTATCTGTGTACCTTTTACTCATCTTGTTGCCATCTTCGAAACGATTAATACGAAAATTGTAAAATTGGGAGCACAAAATAATGCAGATAGAGTTTCTGGTGCTTATACGGGAGAAGTTTCTGCCGCTATGATAGCATCTATTGGTGTTCAATATGTTATCTTGGGGCATTCCGAACGACGTGCTTATTATGGAGAAACTAATATTATTTTGAAAGAAAAAGTGAAGATGGCATTGGAAAATAATCTTATCCCTATTTTTTGTATAGGTGAAGTATTAAAAGAAAGAGTAGCTGGTAAACAGAATATTGTAGTGAGGAAGCAGATAGAAGAAAGCTTATTTGATTTTTCAGCTGAAGATTTCAGAAAAATCATTTTAGCTTACGAACCAGTATGGGCAATTGGTACAGGAAGGACAGCTACTCCGGTTCAAGTGCAAGAAATGCATATTTTCATTCGTCAAATATTGATTGATAATTATGGGCAAGCTATTGCAAATGAAACATCAATTCTTTACGGGGGAAGTTGTAATGCTGGTAATGCTAAAGAATTGTTTATTAATCCGGATGTGGATGGCGGATTAATTGGAGGGGCATCTCTCAAAGTAGATACATTTTTGTCAATTATCGAAGCATTTTGAGCTATATCCACCCACCCCATTATGAATAGAGTTGTTTTCTTATTTCTACTTTTGGTATTTATGATCGACTATTTGCAATCTCGAAACTCTATTATAGATGATTTGCAAACCAATCTTGATTCTTCTGGAGGAGTTATTTGTATTAGAGCAGATTCAGCTGTTATGAATTTAGTTGGTACTACTCCTAGTGGCTATTCCAGATTTCGTATCCAAGTATTTATGAGTAATGATCCATGTAAAGCACGAGTGGAAGCGTCTTCTAAACAGGCATTAATAAAGAATGTTTTCCCTAGTTTACCTACTTATTTAGTTTATAAATCTCCGAACTGGAAACTATTAGTAGGTAATTTTGCAGATAGAGATAAAGCAGATTCGTTTAAGAAACGATTGCAAAAAGAATTTCCAAAATTTGGGAAAGAAATGTGTGTTATTATTGTTAATGATAGTTAAACTGTATACGTAATAACTTTTATATATAATAAGTTACATATAAACTAATAAAGGATTAATTTAATTGATAGGAACAAGTAGAAGATAAAAATCACTAATCACTACTCATTTGTTTTTATTTGTACTCGGAGAAAATTTTGAACCTAGGGCGATATTTCAAGCGAATTGGTCCTGTGCTATTATGACTTTGATTTCAACAATTGTTTTCGATCATCTGAATGGCAGCGATTGAGTAATTATAACCGGCAGAGGTGAGATTTCCTGTTACAGTAGTAACAGGAAAAATCAGGCTAGACAAAAGTGAAGCTATTTATCTTATTCGCATTTTTAAAATAGCAAAGAGTAACACAAATATAATGGAAGACCCAATAATCGCGCTCTCCGATATAGGAGGAATTGATGGTATTGATAAATTAAGGGCTGTAATATTGTTTAATGTTTAATCCTTGTATACAGTTTAATAAAATATTATTGTAATATTTTATTAAAGTAATACTTCAATAATACATGAAACGGACTGCTGAAGAATTGAGAAAGGAAGAGAAATTAGCTTTTCACTATACTCAGATATTAAAATTATTAGGGGAAGACCCTAAACGTCAAGGACTATTGAATACTCCAAAACGAGTAGTTGAATCAATAATGTATTTAACTAAAGGATATGCTCAAAGTGCTGAAGAAATACTTTCTTCAGCTATTTTTGTTGAAGATTATAGGCAAATGGTCATTGTTAGAAATATTGATTTTTTTTCGTTATGTGAGCATCATTTGCTTCCTTTTTTTGGGAAGGCTCATGTGGCTTATATCCCTAATAATGTGGTAAGTGGTTTAAGTAAAATTCCACGTGTAGTAGATGTCTATGCTAGACGATTGCAAATTCAAGAGCGAATGACTACGCAGATTAAAAGCTGTATTCAGGAAATTCTTAATCCTTTAGGTGTAATGGTGGTAATTGAGGCCCAACATATGTGTATACAAATGCGTGGAGTGGAAAAACAAAATTCAATTACAACTACTTCCGATTTTACAGGAGTTTTCAATCAAGCAAAGACAAGAGAAGAGTTTATAAAACTCATCAAAAATTAGTGATTTTTATTGCCTTATCTTCCATCTAGTAAAACCCTATTACAAGGCTTTATAAATGTTAGTCTTTGAGTCTTCAAATTGTAAATAATTTTGTTTTGATGATTGGGTAAAATTTCTCAAGAATTTGTCAAATAATTTTTTAGTTTGTATTTTGGTAACCATTAACTATAATGAAAATTGATCAAAAATTAGAAAATGAAATTTTGAAAATAGCAGTAGATTATTAGTTCGAATATTTTGTGGCATTAAAATTATTTGATTTAACAAGTAAGCAAAAATATTGATGGAAAGTAAAGAACAATTGCAAATTGCAGCTTTAAAAGATGGAACTGTAATAGATCATATTCCTTCTGAACAGCTATTTAAAGTAGTATCTCTTTTGAAAATAGATAGATTAAAAGCAGCAGTAACTATTGGATACGGTCTAAATAGTGAAAAGATGGGGACAAAAGGGATTTTGAAGATAGCTGATAAATTTTTTGAAGAAGATGAAATCAATAGAATTGCGTTGGTCGCTCCTTGTGTGAAATTAAGTATTATACACAATTATGAGGTTGTAGAGAAAAAATTAATACATCTTCCAGATGAACTTAAAGGCTTAACTAAATGCAATAATCCTAATTGTATTACGAATAATGAACCTATGGAAACGTGTTTTGAAGTTATAGATAAAGATGGGATAATTATTCAATGTTATTATTGTGAAATGAGAATTAGAAAGGAGGAGATTATAATGTGTTGATGTTAATAACATGGTATAAAAATGTTATTATTATAGTTTGTGAGAGGAAGGATATAAGTAGGAAAAAATTGAAAAAATCGTAGATATATCATATAACTTATATATAAGTTTGGTAGGTTTTAGGAAAATCCTTGTGATTTGGCATTACTTTACTTAAAAGTAAATAAACCAGTTAATCTTTTTTGACTTAAGATTACTAAATATAAATACTTAATTTTAGAAATTCTTAGAAAGAAGTAGGGGAAGTAGGGTACTCTCTTAGGAGAGTTTCTCACTTCTTTCAATCCTTGCTTAGGATTGATTGTTTGGGACAATACTTGGTTGATAAATGTATTGTTTCGATTATTTCAAACAGATTTATAATTGTTTTTTCAAAACTTTATCCATACTTCTTTTATCATCTCTTTCTCTAAGAGATTGTCGTTTGTCATAAATCTTTTTCCCTCTAGCGATAGTAATGCATAATTTTGCTAATCCTTTTTCGTTAATGAAAAGTTTGGTAGGAATAATAGTGAAGCCTGTTTTTTTAGTAAACTGCTCAATTCTTTTCAATTCTCCCCGGATTAATAATAGTTTTCTATCTTTTCTCATTTCATGATTATTGTATGTACCGTAGAAATATTCGGCAATATACATGTTGCGTATCCATAATGCATTTTTAATTATTAAACAATAACTATCCACTAAACTGGCTTTCCCAAGACGAATAGATTTAATTTCTGTTCCGGTAAGAATGATTCCTGCTATAAAAGTTTCAATAAATTCATAATTAAATGAAGCTTTTTTGTTTTTGATAACTATATTTTTTGAAAAAATCATTCTTTTACAATTAAATTTTCATTCCCGGTATTAACCAATTAATTAAGCAGTGAATTAAAATGGGAGTAAATATTATTGGAACACTTGCAAAAAAAGCGAATTTAATTAATTGATCTTCTTGTATGCTTAGAAATTCATTTGCTCCAGTCCAAAGAATATAAATTGTGTAAAGAACAAAAAATTTCAAAGGGGGAAAATTAGGGAATAAAGATTCGAAAATAGCTACGGCAAATAACATAGAAGATGCATATGCAGTAAATTGTTTAGCCAATGATTTGTTTTTTTCTAATCCGAAATATGGGAATAAATGCTCTGACATTACAAACGATGTTATGTAAAATTCACCTCCATAGGTTAATGTTTCTTTAAGAATTAGTTTTAGTATCAACTGTATATCTAAATTTTTTTTTATCATCCACGTACTAATAAAAGATGTGAGAGTTATTAGACAGATAATTAAGAATAAATAATTTTTGTAAAGATTTTTATTTTTGATTTTTTGTTTTTTGTACAGAATTTTCCATTCAAAAGAAGGGTTTATGATCAATCGAAAAAGCAAAATAAAGAGATTTTTTAGCATACAATTTTTTAGAAAAAAATTATAAACGGCAAACATTATTATGGTGTAATTTTTTCTTAAATTACATATATTTACGTTAACAAAAAAAGAATTAAAACTTGGAGAAGTAATGAAAAAAGTAATAACATTTGGAGAGGTTATGCTCCGGTTAGCTACTCCTGATCATCTACGATTTGTACAGTCTGCTACTTTAAATGCTACCTTTGGTGGAGGAGAAGCAAATGTGGCTGTTTCATTAGCTAATTATGGTATTCCAACTGAATTTGTTACTTTGTTGCCAAAAAATGATATTGCCGACTGGTGTATTGCTGAATTACGAAAGTATAATGTTGGAACAAATTATATTATTAGAGATAGAGGGGAAGGTCGGATGGGTATTTATTTTTTGGAAACTGGTGCTGTTGCTCGAGCATCCAAAGTGATATATGATCGAGCATCTTCGACTTTTGCACATATTCATCCAGGTATAATTACATGGCGAGAGATTTTTGAAGAAGCGAAATGGTTCCACTGGACAGGAATCACACCGTCTTTATCACAGGGGGCTGCCGATGTTTGTTTAGAAGCTATTAAAGTAGCTAATGAATTGGGAATAACTGTTTCTTGTGATTTGAATTATCGGAAAAATTTGTGGAAATGGGGTAAAATTGCTTCTGAAGTAATGCCTGAGCTTGTATCTAGATGCGACATCATTTTAGGAAATGAAGAAGATGCAGAAAAAGTGTTTGGTATTTGTCCAAATGGGGTTGATGTAAAAAAAGCTAAAGATAAAATAAATGCAGAAGCATTTAAATCAGTTTGCGAAAAGTTACAAACTAAGTTTTCAAAGGTAAAAAAGATAATTATTACATTACGTGCTTCTATTAATGCCAATTATAATGTATGGGGAGGATGTTTGTTTGAGAAAGGTAAATTATATCAATCCAAACAATATGATATTACCCATATTGTAGATAGAGTAGGAGGAGGAGATTCTTTTATGGGAGGATTGATTTATGGTTTGATTTCTTATCCTACTGATAATCAAAAAGCTTTGGATTTTGCTGTAGCTGCTTCTGCTTTGAAGCATACAATTTATGGAGATTTTAACATTGTAACTCTTAAAGAAGTGGAACAACTAGTGAAAGGTGATGGTTTGGGACGTATTTCTCGATAAGATATTTTAGGTATATATATATATATAATAAAAATGGCAAGGTTTAGTAAAATACAAGTATTAAGCACCATGTCTGCTACGGGTATAGTACCTATTTTTTATCATAGTAGTATTGAGATAACGAAGAATATAGTAAAAGCTTGTTACAAAGGTGGGATACGGGTATTTGAGTTTACTAATCGAGGAGATTTTGCTTATGAAGTATTTGGTGAATTAAGTAAATTTGTAAATAAAGAATGTTCTGAACTGATTTTAGGCGTAGGTTCAATTGTGGATGCTCCTACAGCTTCACTTTATATCCAATTGGGGGCAAATTTTATTGTAAGTCCTCTGTTTAATTCCGATGTGGCGCGAGTAGTCAATAGAAGGTTGGTACCCTATATTCCGGGTTGTGGTTCTGTTTCCGAGGTTGGATTAGCTCAGGAAGTAGGTTGTGATTTATGTAAGATTTTCCCTGGAGATTTATTAGGGACTACTTTTGTAAAAAGTATAAAAGCCCCTATGCCTTGGTCGCTATTGATGGTGACCGGTGGAGTAAAACCTGAAAAAGATAATATTAAATCTTGGTTTAGTGCAGGAGCAACTTGTGTAGGAATAGGATCTAGTTTTTTTCCAAAAGAAACTATTGTAAATAGAGAATGGAATAAAATTAGTGAGATGTGCAGTTATGCATTGAAAATTTTTAATGAGGTAATGGAGTAACTAAAATTGTATTAATATTTAACTATCTACACTTTATTTGGAAACAATTAATAAATATTTACATGAAAAGAAGACACAATATCGGTGGGTGGTTTGTGTAATGCTTTTCGGGGCTATTACTATTAATTATCTTGATAGGCAAGTTTTGTCGTTAACTTGGCCTAAATATATTGGACCGGAATTTGGTTGGACAAATGATAATTATGGTAGTATCACTGCTTGGTTTTCGTTATTTTATGCTGTGAGTATGTTGTTTATAGGACATTGCATAGATTGGTTAGGTACTAAAAAGGGATTCCTTTTGGCAGTTGGAATATGGTCAATAGGTGCCTTTTTGCATGCATTTTGTGCTGTAATTACTTTGGGTGAAGTAGGTGGAGAATGGTTTGTCAGTTTTGACAAGACGCGAGATATTATTGCTGTGCTTAAAAAGTCTAATGCTGAGTCAATAATTTCTATAAGTGTCACCTTGTTTCTTTGTGCTCGTTTGGTTTTGGCATTTGGAGAGGCTGGTAATTTTCCATCGGCCATTAAAGCTACAGCTGAATATTTTCCTAAAAAAGATAGAGCGTTTTCTACGAGTATTTTTAATTCTGGGGCTACAATAGGTGCAATGATAGCTCCAGCTGTCATTCTTTATATTTCCTCTATATGGGGTTGGGAAATGGCTTTTATTATCATTGGTTTTTTGGGATTTATTTGGATGGGATTTTGGATATTTCTTTATAAGAAACCAGAGGTGAATCCGAGAGTAAATAGAGCCGAATTGGAATATATTCGGCAGGATAAATATTCGGAAGATATTGTTGAAACGATGCAAGAAGCGCAGTTATCTTTTTTGCGTTGTTTCCAGTTTAAACAGACATGGGCATTTGCGGTGGGTAAGTTTATGACCGATGGTGTATGGTGGTTTTATCTTTTTTGGATACCAAAGTATTTGCAAACTGTATTTGGTTTAGAAGGTAAAGCTCAAATATTTCCACTTACAATTCTTTATATGGTTGTTATGTTATCTATTGTTGGAGGATGGTTACCCACTTTTTTTATAGAAAAAAAAGGAATGAATCCATATGCTGGTAGAATGAAAGCAATGTTGATATTTGCTTTCATTCCACTTGTAGCTTTGTTTGTTCAACCATTGGGGACATATACATATTGGTTGCCGGTTATTCTTATCGGAGTTGCTGGTGCTGCGCACCAGGCTTGGTCTGCTAACATTTTTTCAATTACTGGAGATATGTTCCCTAGAAAAGCTATTGCGACAATCACTGGTATTGGAGGGATGGCTGGTGGAATTGGTTCTTTTTTTATTCAAAAAACAGCAGGAAAATTATTTGATTATGCTAGTAATAATCAAATAATTTTTGGAGGATTTAAAGGAGAATCAGCAGGATATTTTATTATTTTTTGTACTTGTGCAATTGCTTATTTAATTAGCTGGGTCATTATGAAAATACTCGTCCCTGTATATAAACCAATTATTGGTTAATATATAAAATTAAATTCATTTATTTCCGAATGCCTGTCTTAACTTGATATTAGTGAAAACTTTTTTTGTATAAAGTGAGAAGTTTCCTTGCATAATCCAATTGTAATAGGAAGGGTCTTCACGTAAGACTTCTTCTACAAGAAGTCCTTTATATTTACCAAAGTTAAAAAGTTCTTGTTTTTTTTCGTTGTATACGATACGTCCTGCAAAATCAACATTTTTTTTATTAAAAGAAGAATAGTTGGAAAGAAAAATGATATCATTTTGCAGGTCAGGATATTTATCCAATTGAGCTTTTAATACTTCATAAGTTGCTTTCGCATCTTCTGCAGCACTATGTGCGTTTTCCAAGTCTCTATTACAATAAAACTTGAGTGCAGCTAGTAAAGTACGTGGTTCTTTTTTGTGGAAAATAGTTTGAACATCTACGAATTTCTGTTTCGTCCAATCGACATCTATTCCTGCTCGTAAAAATTCCTCCGCTAAAATAGGAATGTCGAAACGATTAGAGTTATAACCTGCTAAGTCACATCCCTCAATTTGAGATGCCAATAATTTAGCTATTGCTTTAAATGGGAGAGCATTTTTTACATCTTCGTTTGTAATACCATGTATATCACTTGCTTCTTTTGGAATGGGGATTTCTGGATTAATTCTTCGTGTTTTAATTTCTTTTTCATCGTTAGGCATCACTTTTAAATAAGAAATCTCCACGATACGATCTGAAATAATGTTTGTTCCCGTCGTTTCCAAATCAAAAAAGACGATAGGCCTTTTCAAGTTCAATTTCATTCTTTTAGCATCATTGGCATTAATAACATTAATAAATCCTCATTTTCTTTATTTTCTTTAGGTAAAATTAAGCCTGCTCGTGTTACATCTGCCAGTTCGAAAATGATTTCATTTGATGAAATATTGTTTAACATTTCAATCAGGTAAGTTCCTTTAAAACCAATAGTTATTTCATTACCTTCATAATTGCAAAGAACTAATTCCTCAGCAGCGATGGAATAATCAATATCTTGTGCTGTAATAAAAATCTTATTAGCCAATATTTGCAGTTTGATCAAACTGTTACCCGGATTAGAAAAGAGGGTAACACGTTTTAGAGCATTGAGAAAGTTTAATCTGTCTACAATTATTCTGTATGGGCTTTCATTTGGAATGACTGCATTGTAGTTAGGATAATGTCCTTCAATTAAACGACTTATTAGTGTGAAATGAGGCAAAATAATATGAATATAATTGAGATCAAAATTGATGACTGTTTCACCCTCTTCACGTAGAAGAATAGTTCTTAATAGATTAGCTGGTTTTCTAGGGAGGATAAATGAAGAAGATTTATTTCCAGATAATCTTGAATTTTTGAGACGGACTAATTTATGTCCATCGGAAGCAACAAAAATGACACGCTCTGGATCCATATCAAAAAATATGCTATTCATAACCGGGCGGAGCTCGTCATGAGCGGACGCAAAGAGAGTACTGGAAATACCGTTCAATAAGTCTTTTGTTTTGATAATTAATTCATGAACTTCTATTTGCAAAGGTTTGCTTGTAGGATATTCATCTCCATTTTGGGCAATGAAACTGTATTTCCCATTTTCGTAGTAAATCAATACTTCGTTATTCGTTTCATTTATTACGAAAGTAATGGGTTGATCTGGAAGTTCTCTTAGTGCATCCAGTAGATTTTTAGATGGGATGGCAAATTTCCCTTCTCCTTCTGCATTGAGTACTTCGGAAGTAGTGGTAATTCGTGTTTCGGCATCAGCTCCTGTAATAGTTAATTGATTATCTGATAGTTGGAACAAAAAACAATCTAAAATTGGAATAATATTTTTAGTTGCAATAACTTTCCCGACTGTTTGTAAATAACCGAGCAATACATTACCTGGTATGATAAATTTCATATTCCTGTTTTATATTTAGGGCAAATTTATGTATAAATTCCTTAAATATGCAAAAATATTTATTTAAGCACAAGAGTTTTTCTATTTCATTTGTTTGTAGTATCATGAAAGCGGTATTGAATTAGTCTTAAACTAATTAGGACCACAACTAATGTTATTCCTACATCAGCTGTAATTGCTAGCACTAAATTATTATAACCTATAAAAGTTAGTAGGATAAAGATAAATTTTGTCGCAATTGCTCCGAATGTATTCCATCGAATAGTTTTTAGTGTCTTTTGAGCAAGACGGATAAGAAAAGGTAATAAAGATAATTTGTTGTTCATCAAAACAATGTCGGCAACCTCAATTGCTTTATCACTTCCGGATGTACCAATAGCAATACCTACTGAAGAAGAAGCCAAAGCTGGTAAATCGTTAACCTCATCACTAATCATTGCAACATATTTATATCTTTGTTTTAATTCTTTAATTCTTTCCACTTTGTCATAGGGTAAAAGTTCACCAAATACATTTTTAATATGTAATCTATCAGCTACATATTGTGTAGATTGTTGATTATCACTAGTTATTATTACTATTTTTATACCCATATTTTGCAATTCATTAATAATTTCATCAATGTGCGGTCTCACTTCATCACTTAATCCGAATATACCCTTTATTTTTTCTTCACAACTAATAATAACACTTGTCTTACCTTCTATAGACAACTTATTAATAATTTCTCTTGTTTCTTTATCTATGAGATAATTTTTTTCAATAAAAGTCTTACCGACTAAAATTAATTTTCCTTTGCAAATTGTACCTTGAGATTTGCCTTTTTCACAGACTATGTTTTCAAATATTATTCCTTTGTGAGGAATAAAATCTTCTTTTTTTGAAGTTTTTACAATTGTTTGTGCAAGAGGATATTTAGAAAGTAATTCTGTTCTAGCCCTACAATTAAATAACTCTTCTTTACTAATTCCATTCAATGGAATTATATCCGAAATAATTGGTTTCCCATAAGTTATGGTCCCTGTTTTATTTAATCCTACAACTTTTATAAGAGCAAGAATTTCAAGAAATTTGCCTCCTTTTATTAAAGCTCCTTTAGAGGAAGCATTGCCCAGTGCTGCATAGATTGCTACAGGTGTTGAAATAACCAATGCACATGGACAAGAAATAATTAATAACATAATGGATTGATGTAAACATTGTTGAAAATTTCTATGTAGAAAAAATACAGGTATTACAATTAATAATATGGCACAAAAAATAACAATTGGTGTATAGATTCTTGCAAATTTTTCTATAAATTTTTGTGCATTTGATTGGTTTCTATGGGGTTCTTTAACAAGTGAAACGATTTTTGAAAAAATAGAATCTTTGTATTCTTTTGTAGTGCGAATTTCTATAAATTCATCGTTTCCTTTGCTTTTTGATCCTTCTCTATTTTTATTCCATGTTCCGGCAAAAACGTTGTCTCCCTTAGTTTTGAATACAGGAAGTAGTTCGCCTGTAATAAAAGATTCATCTATTAGAGTTTCACCTTTTTCTATAATTCCATCTAAAGGAATTTGCTTATACGGTTCTATTTGGATAATAGTCCCCACTTTTATTGTGTCTATTGGAATAGAATAGCCTACATTTTTAACTAATACTGTTTTTGGAATATTATTAATCAAACGATTGGTTGTAGACAAGCTATTTTCAATTCCAGTATTTTCCAATTTTTCTCCTAATGCATACAATACAATTACTGCTGCTGCTTCTGTATAATCTCCAAGATAATAGGCAGCAAGTATAACTATTAATATTAGGAGATTAATACTTCCAAAATTGAATTTAAATAATGATTCTATCCCGTTTATCAAAATTTTCCATCCGGAGGTTAAGATAAATATGCTGTATATGATAGGAGAATAAGGGAATGGGATATTTATCCCAAAATGTGAAAATATTTCTAGTATAAATACTACTATTGTTAAATTTATTAAGTATAAGAAATTGTTATTGTTTAAAGGTAATTTCATATTTATAGATGGAGTAAATAAAAATATATAAAGTTTAAAACTTGGTTATACTATTTATAATAGACAGTATGATGTAAAAAACAATTATTAAACTAATTCCTAAAAAAGGCATACTGAATACTAGAAATAAAATATAAAGGGCAATAAAAATAAATATCAAATAAAAGGAGTAAACGTTATTTTTCCATTTTAGGGGTTTTTTAAACTTGAGAGAAATCATTGGCAAAGAAGAAACCATTAAGAAACAGAAAATAAATACTAATAGAAGTGTCAAAATAGTAATGGTAGTAGAATAATAATAGTTAAAAGAAAAAATATGACAAGAGGGTATAAGTCCTGCCCAAAACAGAGCTGAAGCCGGAACAGGTAAGCCTAAAAAAGAAATTGTTTGTTGAGTATCAATATTGAAGTGTGCTAGCCGTAATGCTGCAAAAATAGCTAATAGAAAAGCACAATAGGGTGTAATTACAGAATTATTGATTGATTTTAAAAAAGTGTAAACAATACACGAAGGAGCTATTCCAAAACTAACTATATCTGCTAAGGAGTCTAATTCTGCACCTAATTTAGATTGAATTTTTAGTAAAAAGGCAGATAATCCGTCTAAATAATCGCAAATACAGGCAAGAAGAATAAAAAAAAATGCTTTTTTTTGATCTGCAAAATCCAGACTCATCACAGAAGCTATACATCCAAACAATAGGTTCAAACAGGTAATTATATTAGGAATATAATTCATAAAAATCGTTTATTTAATTCTTCTTCCGATAGCATAAATATAATTAATTTACCATCCGGAGTATACTTTGGCGAAGTAGACGAAAAAAGTCTTGCAATTAGTGTATGGATTTCTTCTTCTGAAAAAAAATTTCCATAATTAATAGCTGTTTTTTGAGCTAAAACAAGAATCAAGGATTCCGTTATTTCTTCTTTAATTTCACAGCTTGTAGTGAGAATTTTATCTATTATTTCTTGAAGAGTTGCAATTATATCTATGTTTTCCGATCCAGCTGGGATGCCATTAATTGAATAAATATTGTTTCCCAGATCTTTCAAATCGAAACCAATGAATGCTAAATCGTCTAAAATATAGGGTAATATAGTTATTTCTTTAGGTGTAAAAGAAATTTTTTCAGGGAAAAGAAGTCTTTGGGAAATTCCTTGTTTATGGTTTATCCGCTTTATATAGTCATCAAAAAGAATTCTAATATGTGCTCTTCGCTGGTCTATAAATATTATCCCAGATTTGAGAGAAAGAATTAAATATTTTCCTTTATACTGTAAATAAGTTGTTTTTATACGTTCAGCAGTACCTTCAGTATTATTGGTTTGATTTTTAAGACATGATTGTTTCCAATTTATTTGTGAATTTTCATACACATATTTATCGCTAAAAGGGTTATAATCCGAATACATCTGAATTATAGGAGGAGTTATTTGTATTTCTTTTCCTCTATAGCTTGGTATATCAATTACTTTCTCTTGGTCAAATTCTAAGGTAGGAACTGCAATAGCTTCCTTCACTGCAGAGAAAATTATTTGGAAGAGCATTTGTTCGTTTTCAAACTTTATTTCTGTTTTAGTTGGATGGATATTAATATCAATACTTGCAGGGTCGATTTTTATGTAGAGGAAGTAGTTAGGATGGTCTCCAATAGGGATAAAAGGTTCAAAAGCTAGAATTACTGCTCTGTGAAAATAAGCATGACGCATATATCTGCCATTTGCAAAAAAATACTGCAAAGCACCTCTTTTTTTACTTGCTGTAGGTACACTTATAAATCCGTAAATTTGAATAAACGAAGTGTTAATATTTATTGGGAGCAAATTTTGTGCTATTTTCCCTCCCATTAGATTGGTTATCCGTTGCTTCAAATTTGAGATTGGAAGTGAAATGATTTCTCTACTATTATGCCTGAGGGTAAAAGTAATTTGAGGATTAACCAGTGCTACTCGTTCAAATTCAACTAAAATATTTTTAAATTCTATTTCATTAGATTTGAGGAATTTTCTCCGAGCGGGTATATTGTAAAAAAGATTTTTTACGGAAAAACTACTTCCAGAATGAATTGCAACAGTTTCTTGTTTTTCTACTTTAGAAGCAGATATTCGAATAAATATTCCTATTTCATCCTCTTTTCGACGAGTCTTCAATTCTACTTGAGCAACTGCTGCGATAGAAGCCAATGCTTCTCCCCGAAAGCCCATTGTCCGTAGTGCAAATAAATCTTTTGCACTATGAATTTTGGAAGTAGCATGTCTTTCGAATGAAAGGCGGGCATCTGTTTTTGACATACCTTGCCCATTATCTATTACTTGAATTAGTGAACGTCCAGCATCTTTGATGATTATTTGAATATTGTCTGCTGCTGCATCTACTGCATTTTCTATTAATTCTTTTACAACTGACGCAGGTCTCTGAATAACTTCTCCCGCAGCAATTTGGTTAGCAATAGAGTCAGGCAATAAATGAATAATATCCATAGAAATGCTAATACTGAAATTAGTGAGTTTAGGTCCTGATTCTTTTAGAAAAAATAGAAATAATATGTCGGAGAGCATTAACTAAAATATCTATTTCTTCTTTTGTATTGTAAAAAGCAAAAGAAGCACGAACAGTTCCGTCAATCCCTAGAGTGTTCATAAGTGGTTGAGCACAATGATGACCACTTCTTACAGCAATTCCTAATTGGTTAAGCAATATTCCCATATCGTAATGGTGAATATTATCAACTAAAAAAGAAATAATTGGACCTTTATGTTGAGAAGTACCAAAAATCTTTATATTAGGTATTTGTTCTAACTGATTGGTTGCATAGTTTGATAAGAATTGTTCGTAAGAACAAATATTGTTAAGACCTACTTTTTCGATATATCGGATAGCTTCACCCAAAGCAATTACTCCCACATAATTAGGAGTTCCTGCTTCAAACTTAAAAGGAAGTTCATTGAAAATAGTTTTCTCAAAAGTGACATCCGCAATCATTTCTCCTCCACCTTGATAGGGAGGAAGTTTATCTAACCAATTTTCTTTGCCATATAAAACACCTACTCCAGGTGTACCATACATTTTATGTGCAGAAAAAACCATAAAATCACAGTCTAATAATTTGACATCTGTCGATACGTGTTGTACAGATTGAGCTGCATCAATCATTATTGGAATATTATAACTATGCCCTAATTGGATAATATCGGTAATTGGATTAATAGTACCTAGAACATTGGATATTGATATTACAGCAATGAGTTTTGTTTTGAGAGAAATTAAACATTCAATATCTTCTAATCGGATTTCTCCTGTTTTTGTAATGGGTATTATTTTTAGTTTAATACCATTAATATCACTTTGAATTTGCCATGGTACAATGTTCGCATGATGTTCCATAGCCGTTAGGATAATCTCATCTTCTTTGTGACATTGCGAACGACAAAAACTACTTGCTAGTAAGTTAATAGAGTCAGTCGTTCCTCGTGTAAATACAATTTCGTTAGAATTCGGAGCATTAATGTATCTCTGAACCGTTTTTCTTGCTTCTTCGTACGATTCTGTTGCCAATTGGCTCAAATAATGAATTCCTCTATGAATATTAGCATTAATTGTTGTGTACACTTCATTTATTTTTTGAATTACCACTAAAGGTTTTTGGGTAGTAGCTGCATTGTCTAAGTACACTAATGGTTTCCCATAAATTTCTCGTGATAGAATTGGAAAATCTTTGCGTATGTTGTTGACATCTAATGCGTGCATCTTTGACATTTTATTAATCTTTCTTTAAAACGCTTTTCTACTAATAATTGTAGTCGTTTTTTCAAACCTTTTATACTAATTCCTCCCAAAATATCGGAGACAAAAGCTGTTTTTAATAAAAAACGAGCTTCATTATCAGGGATACCTCGTGATCGCATATAAAATAAAGCAGTTTCATCTAAATGACCTATACTCATTCCGTGCGAACATTTTACATCATCAGTGTAAATCTCCAGTTGAGGTTTAGAATGCATTTGGCAAGTATTGCTACCTAGTATACTACGGTTACTTTGATAAGCTTTTGTCTTATAAGCGTTAGGACTGACAACAATTTTTCCAACAAAAGCGCCAATTGATTCTTCGTCCAGTACATATTTGAATAATTCGTTACTATAACATTTTGGAGCATTATGATAAATAAGTGTACAGTTATCAATTTTCTGTTTTTCGTCAGCAATAGCTACTCCGTAAATATAAGTTTCTGCATTTTCCTTTTTCAAGTCTATTGTATAGTTATTTTGTGTGATACCATTCCTTAATGTAATAGTATCTATTACTAGCTTAGAAGATTCCTTTTGACAAACAAAATTGTGAGTTAGACGAATTGTTTTTTTACTACTCTCTTCCAATTCATAAAAGTCGAGTACAGATCGTTCTTCAAGATATATTTCAGTAATTTGTACAAACGCAGAGGTTGGGTTTTCATTAGTAGTATGGTCGCAAATTAACAATTTTGCTTGTGCATTTTGTTCAAGAATGATCAAATTTCTTCTATTAACCATTAAATCAACTTTACTATTAAGTATATTAGTTAGTTGGATAGGTGTTTTAACAATAACATTTTTCGGAATATATAATACATATCCGTCTTGAATAAACATTGTATTGAAAGCAGATAATCCATCTCCTTGAAAACTGGATTGACGGTTATAATACTTTAAAAATATATCCGGATATTGTTTGGCAAATGTATTCAAGCTCCCAGAAAAAAAACATTCTGGCAATTTTTGTTTATCCTCGTTCTTTTTTCTTTCGTGCTCCAAAAAATACCCATTTATTACGAAGTGTTGAATGCAAGAAATTAGCTGAGGAACATTGTAATAAAGAGTCGTATTGGGGTTAATTTTTTTACCTGATAAATCTAAATAAAGTCTTGAGTTCTCTTTTAATAATGTAGCAACATCGATATTTGTACATCGATGATCTTCTACATTTGGGGGAAACCCTAAATGTTGAAAGTTTTCAAGTGCTTTCTCTCGATGAGAATTTAAGAGAGAATTGCAAAATTTTTCTATTGTTACCTTTTGAGTCTTAAAAAAATCAATATATCGTCTCATTTTTTAGCCAATCATATCCTTTTTTTTCTAGCTCTAACGCTAGAGATGCATCCCCGGTTTTGATGATCCTACCATTGTACAGCACGTGAACTACGTTAGGATGAACATATTCCAATAAACGTTGATAATGTGTAATTATAATAATTGCGTTATCTGATGATTTTAGTTGATTAACTCCATTGGCAACAATACGGAGAGCATCAATATCTAGACCACTATCTGTCTCATCCAAAATTGCTAATTTTGGATTAAGCATTGCCATTTGAAAAATTTCGTTACGTTTTTTTTCTCCTCCTGAAAAACCTTCGTTTACTGAACGATTTACTAGATTTTTATCTAATTGAACGATAGATTGTTTTTCACGCATAATTTTTAGAAACTCGCCAGCAGAAAGAGTTTCTTCTCCTTTGTGTTTTCGATGTTCGTTTACTGCAGTACGTATAAAATTTATTGTACTTACACCAGGTAGTTCTACTGGATATTGGAAACTTAAAAATAATCCTAAGTGTGAACGTTGTTCAGGCAAAAGTTTCAGTAAGTTTTCCCCTTCAAAAATGACTTTCCCCTCGACAATTTTATAGGCTGGATCTCCAACTAGTACTGCCGACAACGTACTTTTCCCTGAACCGTTTGGGCCCATAATTGCATGTATTTCTCCTGCATGTACATTTAAATTCAGACCTTTTAATATTTCTTTTCCATTGACGGAAGCGTGCAAATTTTCTATTACCAGCATACGTGTTCGATAACCAGGGTTAATTTATTTTTGAGAAATAATCTAAATCACTACAATTTTAATGATTTGCGAATAGCCTCTATCTTGGTTTTTGCAGCTGTTTCTGCCATTGCAATTTCTTGACGAGAATTTACTTTGCTGTGTATTTCAATATAGAATTTAATCTTTGGCTCTGTTCCACTTGGACGAATAGAGACCTTTGTGCCATCCTCCGTGAAATACTGCAATACATCGGAAACAGTCGACATATCTAATTTATTCAATTGCTTTGCTCCATTCATAATACGCATTTCTGTTAATTGTAAAAAATCTTTGACAAGAATTATTTTAGATCCTGCCAATTCAGTTGGTAGATTATTTCTATAATTCTTCATCATTACTACAATAGACTCTTCTCCTAATTTCCCCTGTTTAATTACAGAAATACAGACTTCTTTCGAATAACCGTATTCTACGTAAATGTCTTGAAGTAATTCATAAACTGTTTTGCCATTATCTTTTGCCCATGCAGCAATCTCTGCAAATAACATACAAGCACTGACAGCATCTTTATCACGAACAAAATCTTCGGCAAGAAATCCATAACTTTCTTCACCACCTCCAATAAAAGTTTTCTTTCCTTCGTTTTGTCTCAAAATATTGGCAATCCATTTAAACCCCGTGTAGACATCATATAATTGCACATTATTAGTTTCAGCTATTGTTTTAACTGTATCAGTAGATACAATAGTTTTGACTACATATTCATTTCCTTTGAGTTTCCCTTGTTCTTTCCATCGAGCAATTAAATAGTAAATAAAGATTAACAATGTTTGATTGCCATTTAGAAGAATGAACTCTCCTTTTTCATTACGAATAGCAGCCCCCATGCGATCTGCGTCTGGATCAGAAGCCATTACGATATCTGCACCATTTACTTTTGCTTTCTCTATTGCTAATAGTAAAGCTGACGCTTCTTCTGGATTAGGAGACTGTACGGTTGGAAAATCCCCACTAACGATATCTTGTTCTGGAACACGGATAATATTTTTAAAACCCAACAGTGATAAAACTTGTGGAATTAAAGTAACACCTGTCCCATGGAGAGGTGTATAAACAATTTTGATATCCTTATTTCGGAGAATAGCATTTTTAGAAATGGAAATATTTAATAAGTCTTTGATATATTTCTCATCAATCTTATTGTCTATTAATTGAATTAGTGAGCAATTTTCGTTTAACTTTTTAATATCTTCCGGAGTAATCCTATTTACTTCCTCAATAATGTTTTTATCATGTGGATCGATTACTTGTGCTCCATCGTTCCAGTAAACTTTATAACCGTTGTATTCTTTGGGATTATGTGATGCAGTGATGCAAATACCACTTTGACATCTCAAATACCTGACAGTATAACTAATCTCTGGTGTGGGACGTAATGCGGAGAACAAATAAACACGAATCCCATTTGCAGAAAAAATTTCTGCACTTCGTTTAGCAAATAATTGACTGTTATTCCTACAATCGTAACCGATAACAACACTAATTTCTGCCAATCGACCAAACTCTTTTTTTAAATAATTTGCTAATCCTTGAGTAGCGAATCCTATTGTATAAATATTCATTCGGTTCGTTCCAACTCCTATGATACCACGGAGTCCTCCCGTGCCAAATTCTAAATCTTTATAAAAAGCTTCTATTAAATCAGTCGGATCTTCTTTTTCTAGAAGTTCTTTCACTTTTTTGCGAGTCTCTTCATTGTAATCGCTTGAAAGCCATCCAATTGCTTTCATTCTCACTTGCTCTACTAAAGAGTTATCCATAAAATTGTGATTCATGTAAAAGTTTTATAATACGCAAATATAACATAAAAACCATGCTTTCTATACTTTGTTGATCAAAGCAATAGAAAAATCGTTTTAATCATTCTTGTTCAGACAAAGAGCCATATTCAATGCTTTGACGGCTTCTGCATATTGGTTGCGAGGAATTACAAATTGCATATTTACTTGCATGAGTGACTGACCAAAGCATTCAATGTTGATGTTTTGGTCACTTAATGCTTTCGCTCCTTTATATAGAAAACCCGGATGAGCAATATTAGTGCCCATTGCACATACAATTGCTACTGGACGAATAGTTAGTTGATAAACTTGTTTCTCCATCTCTTTTAACATGATATATGTACTAGGTTTATCCCAAACAACTATTGTAATGCTATTGGCATTGGTAGATTTAAGAATATAACTGATGTTATGTTCTTTCATGATTTGCATAACTCTCAAATCATATCCTGCCTCACCTACCATTAAAGGGTCATGAACTTCAAAAGCAATTACTTTATCAGTGCCAGAGACAATTTCAATTTTAGGGTTGGGTGAAATATAGTCATTGGAAATAATAGTTCCCGGATGATCTGGTTCAAATGTGTTTTTGATTCGAATTTTTATTCCAGCTAATTCTAATGGTTTGGCTGCTCTTGGGTGAAGAGCTTCCATACCTAAATCTGCTAGTTGATCAGCAATGATATAGTTAGTTCTTCCCACTGGGATGGATTTGTTTACTCCTACTATATTAGGATCAGCACTTGAGAGATGATACTCTTTATGAATAATTGCTTCATCTGCTTTAACTGCTACTGCAATTTTACTGAAAGTAACTTCAGAATATCCCCTGTCGAAAACTCGCATAATTCCTTCTACACCCTTTGTATAGCCAGTAGCTATACAAAGAGTTTTGGAAAAATCAATTCCCTCAAAAGCTTTATGGACTCGTTCTTCAATAGTCAAAAATTCATTGTCGTCAAAACCACATAAATCTATGAATGTGGCATTAATACTATTGTTATTTAGAATGTTAACCGAATTCCAAGCAGAATGGGCTTCTCCCAAAGAAGCCAGTATTTCCCTTGCTGCCAAGTAAATATTAATTTTTTCTACATACCCTGATGCAATTACTTGATGCATAGAGGATAGATATATTTTTGCTTGTTTTATACGATATTTAATAAAATTATTGGCTTCTGTTAAATTTAGACCAATGGATTCTAATGATTGATTGATATTCAGTAATCTTTTATAGAAGGTGTCGAGAGCTATTTCATATTCTTCATTGTTAAGGAAATAAGTATAAATACCTGGTTCTCCTGTTTTTTTATGTTCTAATAACCAATTTGTTACATTATTGTAGGCGGAAACTACAAAAATACGGTTGTACATTATCTCTTTTGTTCGGTTACGTTTGATGATATTATTTAGACATCTTTCAAAATGTGACATTGACGTTCCGCCAATTTTTTCTACTGTAAACATTTTTGACTTTTAAAAGTTTTTTAGTAAAACTCCATTCATAATTTTTTGTAAATTTAATTATTTATAGTAAACCTGTAGGAACTATATTGTGGTTTTATGCTATAGTAGCTATGAGAAAGTTTTTCATTTCTTTGTATCAAATTTTTATTTGGTTACCGTTATTTTTATTATTCACTATAATAGTGGCTATTGTTACTGTAATAGGATGCTTGCTAGGTAGTGAAAAGGTTTTTAGCTACTACCCATGTAAGATATGGTCGAGATTTAATTGTATAATTACCTTTTGTAGAATAAAAGTAACTGGTAAGGAGAAATTGAAGAAAAATCAATCTTATGTTTTTGTTGCTAATCATCAGGGAATTTATGATTGTTGGCTAATTTTTGGTTATCTGGGTATTCCAATCAAATGGATTATGAAACGGAGTTTGCGGAAGATACCTTTTGTAGGTAAGGCTTGTGAATTGTCTGGTTTTATTTTTGTGGATGACTCATCACCAATGACAAGAGTAAAAGCTATTTATGAAGCCAAAGAGAAATTTAAAAATGGTGCTTCTATTGCTATTTTTCCGGAAGGTTCTCGTACAGCAACAGGTAAATTAGGAAAATTTAAAAATGGTGCTTTTCGCATAGCATTGGATCTCCAATTGCCAATTGTCCCAATTACACTTAATGGTTCATATGAAGTGATGCCTCGGAATACTATTTTTATTTGTCCTCATAGAATGGAAATAATAATTCATGACCCCATTAGCACGGCAGATTTAATACCAATGGCACCCAATATTCATTTACTGAGCGATAAAGCTTGGAAGAAGATAGAATCTTCACTCTGGGAACAATATAGGAGTGAGTAGTCTTACCCTACATTTCCTTCTAAAGTAATTTGTAATAGTTTATGGGCTTCCATTGCAAATTCCATGGGAAGTTTATTTAGTATTTCTTCAACATATCCGTTTATTATTAGATTTATCGCATTCTCCTTGGAAATACCTCGTTGGTTACAATAAAACAATTGGTCTTCGCTAATTTTAGAAGTTGTGGCTTCGTGTTCTACAACTGCTGAATTATTTTTGATATCCATATAAGGAAAAGTATGTGCCCCACAAGTATCACTTAGTAATAAACTATCACATTGCGAATGATTGCGTGCATTTTTTGCTTCTTTACTAATATGAATCAATCCACGATAACTATTTTGACTTTTTCCTGTTGAAATCCCCTTGGATACAATTCTGCTGCGAGTATTTTTACCTAAATGTATCATCTTAGTTCCAGTATCTGCTTGTTGGTAATTATTGGTAACGGCAACCGAATAGAATTCACCGATAGAATTGTCTCCTGCAAGAATACAACTTGGATATTTCCACGTAATAGATGAACCGGTTTCTACTTGTGTCCATGAAATTTTGGAAAATGCTCCTTTGCAAATCCCGCGTTTAGTTACAAAATTGTAGATTCCGCCTTTCCCATTTTTGTCTCCTGGATACCAATTTTGAACAGTTGAATATTTTACTTCAGCATGATCCAATGCAATTATTTCAACAATAGCAGCGTGTAATTGATTTTTATCCCGCATAGGGGCTGTGCATCCCTCCAAATAACTAACATAAGAACCTTCTTCTGCTATGATTAGAGTTCGTTCGAACTGGCCAGTATTCATAGCGTTTATACGAAAATATGTAGATAATTCCATTGGACATCTTATTCCCTTAGGAATAAATACGAATGAGCCATCGCTGAATACAGCTGAATTTAATGCAGAAAAAAAATTATCACGATAAGGCACTACACTACCTAAATATTTTTTTACTAAATCGGAATATTCTTGAACTGCCTCACTAAAAGAACAAAAGATAATGCCTTTTTCTGCTAATTTTTCTTTAAAAGTTGTTTTAATTGAAATACTATCCATTACAGCATCTACAGCTGTACCAGAAAAAATTTTCTGTTCCTGTAAGGGAACCCCTAATTTATTGAATGTTTTAATCAATTCTGGATCAATTTCATCAGGGTATTGTAATTTTCCTTTGGGTTTAGGAGCAGCATAATAAATAATGTTTTGATAGTCGATAGGTGGGATCTTGAGATGTGTCCAAGTAGGCATTTGTTGCCTTAACCAATAATAATAAGATTTTAAGCGAAAATCGAGTAACCATTTTGGCTCGTTTTTTTTAGCAGAGATAAGACAAATAACATCTTTGCTTAATCCGTAAGGGATTAATTCTGTACTTACATTTGAAGTAAAACCATATTCATAGTCTTTATCTGCAAATGTTTGCAACATTGTATCATTTGGATTTTCTTTATCTGGCATGGAAAAACTTTTCTAAATGATTGGCTTGAAACATCCAAAATTAGTCATTTTTTGTTTCAAACAATGATGTCTTATTTTATTGGAGAGATTGATGGGTGTTTGCACCACTAAGTACTCTTGTTACAGTAGGAGTATAAGTGATAGTGGCACAAAGTGGCTGTTCTAAATTTTTCATTGGAAATGCTGGTTCGTAACCAGTTTACTCTATCCGTAGGATAAGTTACATCATCAATGTATCAACAAGAGATTCTGAAATGTAAGGGATATGGAGGGAAGATCAAACAAGGAACTCACAGCCAAGTGTAGGAAATCTATTTCTCTTATGTTGTTCAAGTTAGAGACTTTTTATACACTGTAATTTTATTCAGATGTGTACGATAATCTCTGTATCTATTCTAAGTACGGTCATAGAATCTAGTATAGATCTAGCTGAGGAGTATAAATATAACTAATGCATTGGGAGTGAAAGCGTCTTCTATACTTCCATAGATGACATCGAGGAAAGAAAACGGGAAGAATTTTCTCGTGAGGTATATTAGAAGATAATTTCGAATGTTTTTAACATCGATAGATCTTGCAAATGTCAAATATGTTTTTTTGCTTTGCATCTAAATCTAACTTGTAACTTGGAGGTTAGACCACTTTGGGAGTGGGATATGTTATTTAACATAATGTTAATATGCTTGAATAAAGACTTATTACAAAGAAGCTATGAAATATGATTTTGATGCTATAGAAAAAAAATGGCAAAAATATTGGAAAGAAAATCGTACTTATCAGGTAAATATAGATAGGAATAAACCGAAATATTATGTATTGGATATGTTTCCTTATCCGTCTGGTGTAGGGTTACATGTCGGTCATCCACTTGGATATATTGCTTCTGATATTTATGCCCGTTACAAACGATTAAAAGGTTTTAATGTATTGCATCCTATGGGTTACGATGCTTATGGACTTCCAGCCGAACAATACGCTATTCAAACAGGTCAGCATCCGTCTATAACTACTAAGGAAAACATCAATCGTTACAGGAAGCAATTAGATAAAATTGGTTTTTGTTTTGATTGGGATAGAGAGATTCGCACTTGTGACCCTAAATATTATCAGTGGACACAGTGGGTGTTTATTCAAATGTTCAATTCATATTATTGCAAAGAAGCACAAAGGGCGCGGCCTATTACTGAATTGGTAAAAATTTTGGAAAATCAAGGAACTGGAGGATTACATCTTGCTTGTACCAAAGAAATTCATTTGACAGCAAATGAGTGGCAAATGAAAGATGAAAAAAGCAAGCAGGCAATACTAATGAATTATCGTATTGCTTATTTATCAGATATTGTAGTGAATTGGTGTCCAGCTTTGGGAACTGTTTTAGCCAATGATGAAATAAGTGGAGGTATATCTATACGTGGTGGTTATACAGTGGAACAACGTAAGATGCGTCAGTGGTGTTTACGTATTTCAGCTTATGCTAAACGTTTGTTAGAAGGGTTGGATAAAATAGAGTGGACGGATTCATTGAAAAAGATGCAGCGCAATTGGATAGGACGTTCAGAAGGAGTAGAATTAAGGTTTAAAATTAAGGATGAAAATATTGAATTTATGATTTTTACCACTCGTCCTGAAACCATTTTTGGAGTTACATTTATAGTAATTGCTCCTGAAAGTGAATGGCTCACACAGACAATAATTTCTAAGAAAAAGGATTCGGTCGATTCCTATTTAAATTTGGTGAAGAGGCGTACTGAAAGAGAACGTATCAGCAATAGAAAAGTAACAGGAGTATTTACGGGTTCTTATGCTGTACACCCAATAAGTGGGGAAACGATTCCTATTTGGATTTCCGATTATATATTAGCTGACTATGGGACAGGAGCTGTCATGGCTGTTCCTGCACATGACAGTCGTGATTATGCTTTTGCTAAACATTTTGATTTACCAATAATTCCTTTAATTGAGGATATTGATATATCTAAAGAAAGTTTTGACATTAAAGAGGGGATTATGACAAATTCCGATTTCTTAAATGGTTTATCAGTAAAGCAGGCTATTCAAAAAGTGAAAGAATATATAAAAGATGAAAATTTAGGAAAAATCAAGGTTAATTATCGCTTACGCGATGCTATTTTTAGTCGCCAACGATATTGGGGAGAACCTTTTCCTATTTACTATAAAAATGGAATACCCTATGCTGTAGATGAGGAAGACCTTCCTATTAAACTTCCAGAAATAGATAAATTTTTACCTGCTGAAACTGGAAAACCTCCACTAGGGCGTGCTAAAAATTGGACATACAAAGGTTATCCGTTGGAATTAACTACTATGCCTGGATTTGCTGGTTCTTCGGCTTATTACTTACGGTACGAAGACCCACATAACAGTGAATGTTTAGTTTCTTCTGAAGCTAATGAATATTGGCAAAATGTAGATTTATATATTGGTGGAATAGAGCATGCTACAGGACACTTGATTTACAGTCGTTTTTGGAATAAATTTTTGTTCGATTTAGGTATTGTTGCAAAAGAAGAACCTTTCAAGAAATTAATCAATCAAGGGATGATTCAGGGACGTTCCAACTTTGTTTATCGAATAAAGAATACTAATACGTTTGTTTCTTACGGGCTAAAGCATCAATACGATGTTACCCCTATTCATGTAGATATCAATCTAGTTTTTGATGATGTTTTGAATATTGAATCTTTTAGAGATTGGAACTCAGAATATAAAAATGCCGAATTTATTTTGGAAAATGGGAAATATGTTTGTGGTTGGGCAATAGAAAAGATGTCAAAGTCTATGTTCAATACAGTTAGTCCTGACAATATAGTAAATAGATTTGGAGCGGATGCATTTCGTTTATATGAAATGTTTTTGGGACCATTGGAACAATCTAAACCATGGGATACAAAGGGGATAGATGGAATTGCTCGTTTTTTAAAACGTTTATGGAATTTATTTTTTGAAAATGATGTACTTAAAGTTTCAAACTCTTTACCTCTTGATAAAGAGCTGAAATCAATTCACAAATTGATTAAAAAGGTGAGTTGGGATATTGAAAATTTTTCTTTCAATACTTCTGTAGCGGCTTTTATGATTTGTATAAATGAGTTGACATTATTGAAATGCAGTAAGCATTCTATACTGAGCGATTTAGTTATTGTACTTGCTCCTTTTGCCCCTCATATTGCTGAAGAATTATGGCATCTATTAGGTAATGAAGCAACAATTTTCGATTCACAATTCCCTAAGTGTAATGAGGAATATTTAAAAGAAGAAAATGTGAAATATACTGTTTCGTTCAATGGTAAAGCTCGTTTCATATTGAATTTTCCAAAAAAAATATCTGAGGAAAATGTTAAGGATACAGTATTAAAATGTGAAAGTTCAAAAAAATGGTTGAAAAACAAAATACCAAAAAAAATAATTATCATTCCTAATAAAATCGTAAACATTGTTTTTGATTAATTATTTAAATCATGTGCATGGGGGGGGTACCTTTAGAATTATTAAAGTAATATTGGGATTTGGGTATTTTCAATGATATTATTCCATTTTTGATCTATCCTATGTTCCAATATATTATTACATTATTTATATCATTTAACCCAAGTTTAACAATACCTGAATACAATTGTTAAATTTGTATTTGTTGTTTAATTGATCAATATTTGCATACACTCCTATCGGAGTAGCGTGCTTGATTTGTTCCAATTTTTAGTTTGAGATTAAATTTATTTTAGGTTGTAAGGATTGCAGATTAAGTTGTTTCATATTATTTCTTGAGATATGTGCATAAAAAAGAAAAAAAAAATTCGTATAGAGTATCCTTCATCGGAAAAAATATATATGCCGGGAGAGCTACATGATATTCGTGTAGGAATGCGTAGAATTCATTTGACAGATACTGTTGAAAAGAAAGAAAACAAAAAACAGGAAAGGAAATTTAATCTTCCAGTCATTGTTTATGATACTAGCGGTCATTATTCCGACCCCTGTGTTGTTACAGATATCCATAAAGGACTGGAAAGAATAAGAGAAAAATGGATAGAGGACAGAAACGATACAGAACAATTAGAGGGTTTTTCCTCTCATTATTGTAATGAGAGAATAGCAAATATTCGTCTTATTAACAATGTCTGTTTTCCTATTATTCATTTTCCTCGTAGAGCGAGAAGTGGGAAAAATATTACACAAATGTATTATGCTAAACAGGGAATTATCACTCCAGAGATGGAATATGTGTCTATTCGTGAAAATGTGCAGAATAAAGATTTGGGTGTTTTGTCTCATATTACACCGGAATTTGTTCGGAGTGAAGTTGCTGCTGGACGTGCTATTATCCCTGCCAATATTAATCATCCGGAAGCTGAACCAATGATTATTGGAACTCATTTTTTAGTGAAGGTAAATACCAATATAGGGACTTCTACTTTATTATCTAGTATAGAGGAAGAGATTGAAAAAACAGTGTGGAGTTGTAAATGGGGAAGTGATACAATAATGGATTTATCCACTGGTGTTCATATAAGTGAAACTCGCGAATGGATTATTCGTAATTGTCCTATTCCAGTAGGTACTGTTCCTATTTATCAAACTCTTGAAAAAGTAAACGGTAATATAGAGCAACTAAGTTGGGAATTATATCGTGATGTACTTATTGAGCAATGTGAACAAGGTGTAGATTATTTTACCATTCATGCAGGACTGCTTAAAGATTCACTTTCTTTAATTAAAAGAAGAACAACAGGTATTGTATCTCGTGGGGGTGCAATCCTTGCTAATTGGATGAATTTATATGAAAAGGAAAACTTTCTTTATACGCATTTTGACGAGATATGTGAGATACTGAAACAGTATGATGTAGCCATTTCTTTGGGGGACGGTCTTCGTCCTGGTTCTATTGCGGATTCAAATGATGCTGCCCAATTTGCTGAACTAAAAGTGTTAGGAGAATTGACACAAAAAGCATGGAAACACCATGTGCAAGTTTTGATAGAAGGGCCAGGACATGTTCCTATTAATAAGGTGAAGGAAAATATGGATAAACAAACAAGATATTGTAATGGAGCTCCTTTCTATACGTTAGGACCTCTTACTATTGATATTGCGCCAGGCTATGACCATATTGCTTCTGCTATTGGGGCAGCTCAAATAGCTTATTATGGTGCATCCATGGTTTGCTACGTTACTCCAAAAGAACACCTTGGTTTACCTAATAAAGAAGATGTAAGAGCCGGGGTTATTGCCTATAAAATAGCTGCCCACGCTGCGGATATCGCGAAAGGGCATCCTGGAGCACAAATAAGAGATGATTCTCTGAGCAAGGCGCGTTTTGATTTTAGATGGAGAGATCAATTTAATCTTTCTCTCGACCCTGAAAAAGCATTAGAACAGTACAAAGCCAGTGGAAAACTGGCAGAAGATGATCATTGTACTATGTGTGGTCCTCATTTTTGTGCAATGAAATTAACTAAGAGCATGGTTTGTAATGAAACACTATAAACGGGTATTATCTGTTGCCGGAAGCGATCCGAGTGGAGGTGCAGGGATACAAGCAGACTTGAAAACTGTTTCTGCGTGTGGTTGTTATGGAACAACAGTAATTACAGCTATAGTGGATGAAAATACAATAAGTGTTAAAAATATTCATCCTATTCCTATTTCATTCGTAATAGGGCAGATTCATTCTGTACTTAATGATATTGGAACAGATTCAGTAAAGATAGGTATGCTTTATTCTTCTGAATTGATTCGTGCAGTACGAAATTCATTTTTGACTTATAATACCATACGAAATATTGTGTTGGACCCAGTTATGGTTGCAACTTCAGGAGATTTTTTACTTTCTAACAATTCTATAGATACGTTAAAAAATGAGTTTATTCCATTTGTGCGCGTAGTAACACCTAATATTCAAGAAGCAGAGATATTATTAGACAGAACTATAACCAATGCAGAGGATTTTTTGCTAGCTGTAAAAGATTTATCTTTCGGCAGAAAGGTG
The DNA here is from genome assembly GCF_000010645.1 of Candidatus Azobacteroides pseudotrichonymphae genomovar. CFP2. Lineage (NCBI taxonomy): Bacteria > Pseudomonadati > Bacteroidota > Bacteroidia > Bacteroidales > Azobacteroides (SeqCode) > Azobacteroides pseudotrichonymphae (SeqCode). The sequence goes on along the minus strand of NC_011565.1, from coordinate 917,746 downwards.
TCTGTTTTATTAAAGGCAGGACATTTAGAAGAAGAAACTTTGACAGACGTATTTTATAATGCAGAAACAGATGAGATATTGTATTTTTCCCATCCTCGTATAAAAACAAAAAATACGCATGGAACAGGTTGTACATTATCTTCGGCGATAGCAGCTTATTTAGCCTGTGGCTGTATTCTAAATGATGCGATAAGAAAGGCAGAAACTTATATTATACAAGCCATACGTGTTGGTTCTAAATATAGTATAGGTAAGGGTCATGGTCCAGTACATCACTTTTCCCATTTTTGGGAATAAGTACCTTTGAATTAATCTACGCTATGCGTGAATAAAACATCTACGATACGAATTAGGTTAGAAGACTAAAGGGGGGTCTTTGTATCTTTTAGTAAAGATATACTGTATCTTTTAGTAAAGATATACTACAAATATTCACTGCTTGAATGACTTCTTCTTTCTCATCTCCCCTCCCCTATCTCCACTTTCTTCTTCAGATTGATTTACAATTTCCAATCAAAGTAAATCTACGAACAGTTCATCTTCTGCTTGAAAGTTTTTTCCGCACAAGAGATACACCCAAATAAAATCTGGGTTTTAATGATTATTTAGTTTATGTCAACAATAGCATAGGTGTTATTAAATTATTAATATTCATTGTTGCAATGTAAAACAACCATCTATCTGTTGATAGATAGTTGTTTTTTTGTTGTTATAGGAACCCAATCTCCTCGAGATATTTTCGAATCGTTCACTTAGGTTTTTCACATACAAAGAGGAAGGACAATGCATATAAACTTTATCCTTCTCTTCTGTAAAAAGAAGTTTTGTTTATTCATTCGATGCCTTAATGGATTTCTTACGAAATTCTTTTAGAGCTTTTTCAATGGTTAAAGAAATTTTTCTTGCACGCGTGCCTGCAGCTTTATTCCCTTTTTCTATTTGAGCAGTAGCGTCTTTTTTAAAAGACGTAAAATTTTCCTGAATAGTTACCAATAAATTTTCCATAACATCCATTTTATAATCATCAATCGAGAAATATATTTGCACAAAAATAAATATTTGTAAGTTATTACCAAATTGTTTTATTTTTTTTTATAAATTGACCAAATACAAATTAAATATTTTGAATTAACCCGATAGGTTAAGTATATTTTATGAGTGACTATATCGTGTCAGCAAGAAGGTATCGTCCTGCTACTTTCCAATCGGTAGTTGGACAAAGACCATTAATTACAACACTTAAAAATGCTATTCAAAATAGCAAATTGGCACATGCTTACCTTTTTTGTGGACCACGTGGTGTGGGAAAAACTACTTGTGCCCGTATTTTTGCAAAAACTATCAATTGTACATGTCTCAAAGAAGACGGTGAAGCTTGTAATGAATGTGATTTTTGCCAATCATTTAATGAAAATCGTTCTCATAACATTTATGAGTTGGACGCTGCTTCTAACAATTCAGTAGAAAATATTCGTTTTTTGACGGAGCAAATGCGAATACCTCCTCAAATAGGACATTATAAAGTTTATATTATAGATGAGGTTCATATGTTGTCTACTTCCGCATTTAATGCATTTTTGAAGACATTGGAAGAACCACCTCATCATGCAATGTTTATATTGGCCACTACCGAAAAATATAAGATTATTCCAACTATTTTATCACGTTGTCAAATTTATGATTTTAGTAGGATCACTATTAACGATATAGTTGAATACTTGGAATATATAGCTCAAAATGAAAATATTTCTACTGAAAGAGAAGCTTTAAACATTATTGCTCAAAAAGCCGATGGTGGAATGCGTGATGCTTTATCCATTTTTGATCGAGTGGCTAGTTTTTCTGCTAACAATATTACTTATCAATCAGTTATTGAAAATTTGAATGTATTGGATTATGAGTACTATTTTCGATTAGTAGAAGCTATTCTTATTGGAGATGTAAGTTGTAGTTTACTTATTCTCAATAAGATCATAAGAAAAGGTTTTGATTTACAGCAAGTTATTGTGGGTTTATCTGACTTTTTTCGTGATATAATGGTTTGTAAGGATCCACAAACTATTGTTTTATTTGAAATAGGTGATTCCGCTATAAGAGAGAAATATCTGAATCTTTCCAAACAATGCACAAGTGATTTTTTGTACAATGCCCTTGAACTTAGCAATGAATGTGATTTAAATTATAGATATAGTAAAAACAAACGTTTGCTTGTAGAATTATTACTTATTCGTCTGTGTCAACTATGTTGTCAGTTACTGACTGATGGAAAAGATAAAAAAAAAAGAGTGATCGAACCTTTGATCGCAAAAGAGAAAAATGTTTCAGTTAAACAAGAACAAGTTTTTGTCAGTGAAAAAAAATCTATCATAGAATCAGAAATTCCCGATTTGTTACTCAAAGTAAATAAATTGAGATTTTCTTTGAAAAAGAGTACTGAAGATATAGATAATGAAAGAAATCAAGTATATCCTCAACAACAACTCTTTACCGATAAAGAAAAGTTCGAGTTTCTAACTAAAAAAAATCCTGTCTTAATTATACTTGTGGAAACATTTAATTTGAGTTATTAATTTGCTATTCTATCATTTTGAGGAATTCATCTTCTGAAATTATTTTTATTCCGAACCGTTGAGCTTTTATTAATTTGACAGGTCCCATATTAACACCAGAAAGAATAAAATCGGTTTTTGCCGAAAGAGAAGAGACATTTTTCCCTCCGTTGTTTTCTATCAATTCTTTATACTTGTCGCGAGAATATTTACGAAATATTCCGCTGATGATAAATGTTTTACCTGCTAATTTGTTATCGATAAATATCTTTTGAATCGTAAATAGCTGTAATCCATATAATTTTAAGCGTCTAATTAATTGAAGGTTGTTTTCATTACTAAAATATTGAATAACACTTTGAGCTATTTGGTTACCGATTCCATCTATTGTCGTTAGTTGTTCATTATTCGCTATTGATAGTTGTTCTATTGTAGGGAATGCTTTAGCTAATCTCTTAGCTACGACTTCACCTACGAAATGGATTCCTAGTCCGTATAAAACACGTTCGTAAGGAACTTGTTTAGATTGTTGTACACTCTCTACGAAATTGATTGCACTTTTTTCTGCCCATCGCTTTAATTGAAGAATATCATCTATTTTTATTTCGTAAAGATCGGCAATATCACGAACTAATCCTGCTCTGTAAAATGTTTCAATCGTTTCTTCCCCTACATTAATGTTCATAGCCTTTCTGCTTGCAAAATGAGTTATCATCCCTTTTATTTGGGGTTTGCATTGAGTATAGTTTGGACAATAGTAAGCTGTTTCATTTTGAAAACGTATTAAAGGCGTATTGCAAGCTGGGCAATTTTTAGGGAAATTCACTGCTTTGTTTCCAAATGTCAATCGTGCTTCTTTGTTTATACCGGTAATTTTAGGGATAATCTCTCCCCCTTTTTCTACGTAGCATTGGTCGCCAATGTGTAAATCAAGGGCATTAATGATATCTTCGTTGTGTAACGAGGCCCGTTTAACTATTGTGCCAGATAGTAATACTGGTTCTAAATTAGCAATAGGTGTAATAATTCCAGTTCTTCCTACTTGAAAATCTACAGAATGTAAGGTTGTTTTGACAGTTTCTGATTGAAATTTGTAAGCAATGGCCCAGCGCGGTGATTTAGCTATTCGTCCCAAAAGTGATTGTTGACGAATAGAATCCACTTTTAATACAACACCGTCCACTGCAAAAGGCAGACTTTTTTTCCATTTACCCCAATAGTTGATGAAATTTTCAATTTCATCTATCGTTTTACAACATTTGATAATATTTGAAACTTTAAATCCCCAACCTTGGGCAAGTTGTAGATTTTCATAATGACTATCGCTAGAAAGATTATCACCTAAAAGTTGGTATAAATAAGCATCTAAATTACGCTGTGAAACGACTTGCGGATTGAGTGTTTTCAATGTCCCTGCAGCAGCATTCCGAGGATTAGCAAATGGGGGTTCACTGTTTTCTATTCTTTCTTTATTTATTTTGTTGAAAGCGGCCCAAGGAAAAACTATTTCACCTCGTATTTCAAAGAACCTAGGATAATTATTCCCATATAATTTTAAAGGAATACTTTTAACTGTACGAATATTTGTTGTAACATCATCTCCGGTAGTTCCATCTCCTCGTGTAACAGCACGTAACAATAAACCACTTTCATAAATCAAAGAAATAGAAACTCCATCGTACTTTAATTCGCAAGCAATTACAAAATTTTCATTAAGTATTTTTTTTATTCTATTATAAAAGTCATTTATTCCCTCCCATGAATAAGTATTAGAAAGAGAAAGCATTGGATAAATATGATTTATTTGTGCGAAATTATTATTGATATCGTTTCCTATTCGTTGTGTAGGAGAATAATAGTCGTAATATTCCGGATATTGAGCTTCCAGTTTTTCTAGTTCTTTTAATTTTTTATCGAATTCAAAATCACTGACAATTGGTTGATATATTACATAATATCGATAATTCCAATTATCTATTTCTTGTCTTAAATTATCTATCTTTTGTTTTATATTCATATATACGATTTTTTACTAAAATTACTTGTAAGCCACAAGATAATACAGAATGCTTCTTCTAAGAAGAAGAAGAAGAAGAAGAAGAAGTAGTAGTAGTAGTAGTAGTAGTAGTAGTAGTAGTAGTAAGAACATAATTTTATTTGTATCTAAATAATGCATATATTATCCATATAACTTATACAGTGTGATTATAGAAATAGTAACCATATTGAATTTCAAAAATATAGAAGAAGGCTCGCTTTCTTTTTCTCCTAAAATAAATTATTTGCTTGGAGATAATGGTATGGGAAAGACAAATTTGCTTGATGCTCTGTATTACCTCGCTTTTACAAAAAATCACACTAATCTGACAGATTCTCAATTAATTAATTACAATAAAGACTTTGCGGTTCTTCATGCTTTTTACAAAGATAAGGACAACATAGAGGAGATTTACTGTGGCATAAAGCTTAAACAACGAAAAATTTTCAAACGGAATAAAAAAGAGTATAAGAAACTTTCCGAACATATTGGATTAATTCCGACAGTGATGGTCTCTCCCAACGATACAAATATGATCCAATTCGGAAGTAATGAGCGTAGAAAATTTGCTGATATGCTTATTAGTCAATACGACAAAGAATATTTGAGAACATTGATTTATTATAATCAAGCTTTACAACAAAGGAATTTTTTATTAAGGAATGCTCTTCCTTCTCTATCTGGCGAAGAGTTTGAAATATGGGAAGAACAAATGGGGACTACTGGTGAAATTATATATCAAAAAAGAAAGAATTTTACAACTGACTTTTTGCCTTTATTTAAGGAATATTATTATACCATTAGTGATAAGAATGAAACAATAGACTTGGAATATGTGTCTCATTTAGACGATCATTCCTTATTTGAATTATTGTATGAAAAAAGAGAACGGGATAAAATATTAGGATTTACTAGCACAGGAATTCATAAGGATGACTTTAACTTTTTACTTAATAATTTTTTAATTCGTAAAATTGGTTCACAGGGTCAAAATAAAACTTATTTGATTGCTTTGAAATTGGCACAATTTAGTTTTTTGGTTCAAAAGGGGCTGTCTATCCCTATATTGTTGCTAGATGATTTATTTGATAAACTAGATGCTAAGCGAGTAGAAAAAATTATTCGCCTGTTAGCCCAAAAAACTTTCGGACAAATATTTATTACTGATACTAACCGTAAACATCTAGATAATATTTTAACAAAAATGCAACATGCTTATAAACTTTTTTATGTAAGCAATGGAACAATTAGAGAAATTTTATGAAATTAATTTGAGACCTATATTTCTAAAAATATTATTTCTACATTTACTTTTTTCATGGTATATAACTAATGATAGATAATTGATTTGAGTGAACAAGAGATATTTCGTCGTAAAAGTCTAGAAGAATTAAAAAGTAGAGGAATTGACCCCTATCCTGCCGACGAATACATTGTAACGGATTATTCCACAGAAATAAAAAGGGGCTTTAGAGAGGATTCTCCACGATGGGAGGTGTCTGTTGCAGGGCGAATGATGAGTCGTCGGATTATGGGTAAGGTTTCTTTTGTGGAGCTTCAAGATTCTGTTGGCAGAATACAACTTTATATTAAGTGCGATAGTCTTTGCCCGAATGAGAATAAGGATCTTTATTATATAGTATTTAAAAAATTACTAGATATTGGCGATTTTATTGGTATAAAGGGATATGTTTTTTGTACACAAACAGGTGAGATATCTATACATGTGAATAGCTTGACGTTACTTTCTAAATCTTTGCGTCCACTACCTATTGTCAAATCTAAAGATGGAATGACTTATGATTCTTATAATGATGTTGAATTACGTTATCGTCAACGATATGTAGATTTAATTGTCAATGAGGGTACTAAGGATATTTTTCTGAAAAGAACAAAAATTTTCAATTCTGTACGTAGCTTTTTCAATGAAAAAGGTTACATAGAAGTAGATACCCCTGTTTTGCAAAGTATACCGGGTGGAGCAGCTGCTCGTCCGTTTGTTACCCACCATAATGCATTAGATATCCCTTGCTATTTACGTATTGCTAATGAGTTATATCTGAAACGGTTAATTGTTGGTGGATTTGAAGGTGTCTACGAATTTTCTCGTAATTTTCGTAACGAGGGTATTGATAAAGTACACAATCCGGAGTTTACAGTTGTAGAAGTTTATGTTTCTTATAAAGACTACAAGTGGATGATGAATTTTACCGAACAAATGCTTGAACATATTTGCATAGAGATTTTGGGTAGCACAGAGTTGAAGATAGGAGAATATATAATCAATTTCAAAGCTCCTTATAGAAGAATTACTATGATTGATGTTATTGAAGAAAATACGGGTGTTAATATTGCTGGAATGAATGAAAATCAATTGCGAGAGGTTTGTCGTTTTCTACATATAGAAGAAGATAAAACAATGAGTAGTGGGAAACTCATTGATGAGATATTTGGTAAAAAATGTGAGTGGAAATATATTCAACCAACATTTATAATTGACTACCCGAAAGAGATGTCTCCCCTTTGTAAATGCCATCGACAAAATGCCGAATTGACAGAACGTTTTGAATTGATAGTAAATGGATTTGAATTAGCTAATGCATATTCGGAATTGAATGATCCAATTGATCAACGTAAACGTTTTGAAGATCAATTGAAGCTTTCGAAAAAAGGAGATAATGAAGCAATGTTTATAGATCAAGACTTTTTACGTGCATTGGAATATGGAATGCCTCCAACTTCAGGAATGGGAATTGGGATGGATCGTTTAGTAATGTTGTTAACAAAACAAACTTCTATTCAAGAAGTACTTCTTTTCCCTCATATGCGTCCGGAGAAATTAGATTATTAAAAATAAAATAGTCCAAATGAATAATGCATGTGAAATAGGAATATTAGGAGGTGGTAGTTGGGCTACCGCTATTTCTAAAATTATTTCTGACAATTGTCTTAACTTTCATTGGTATATGCGTCGTATAGAGCAGATTGAAGAATTCAAAGCATTAAAACATAATCCGTTTTATTTGCCAAATGTAAAGTTTGATATAGAGAGGATATCCTTTCATAGTAATATTAATGAAGTTGTTGAAAAATGTGATATTTTATTTTTTGTCGTTCCTTCTCCATTTCTCAAACAGCATCTTCAAACTCTTTACTTGCCATTGAAAGGCAAATTTATTGTATCAGCCATCAAAGGTATTGTCCCTGATGAAAATATTTTAGTAAGTGATTTTTTTATTAAAAATTACGATGTTTCGGTAGATAGTATTGCTATGTTAGGAGGACCTTGCCATGCTGAAGAAGTCTCTTTGGAAAGATTATCTTATATCACAGTGGGATGTGACAATGAAGAGTATGGGCAGAGATTGGCAAAATTATTTACTACAAACTATGTGAAAGTAATTGTTAGTAAGGACATTTCTGGTATAGGGTACGTTTCGACATTAAAAAATGTATATGCTATTGCAGCTGGTATTTGTCAGGGCTTAAAGTATGGTGATAATTTTCGAGCGGTTCTTATTTCTAATTCAATGATGGAATTGGAACATTTTGTTAAAATTGTAAGTCCTATGTCAAGAAATTTGTATGATTCGGCTTATTTGGGCGATTTATTGGTAACGGCTTATTCGAGATTTAGTCGTAATCAACTTTTTGGAATAATGATAGGCAAAGGATATTCTATTGTAGCAGCCCAAATGGGAATGGGAATGGTTGCAGAAGGATATTTCGGGGTTAAATGTATCAAAGAAATTAATAACACATACCGCGTGGATATGCCCATATTAGATGCAGTATACTCTGTTTTGTACGAAAAAAAACCAGTGAGGTCTGTAGTGCAAAAATTATCGAGGATACTTGGGTAAGAAAAATTATAAAGCTATGAAATTAGATATCAAATTGAGCAGCTCGATGTTTAAAACATTAAAAGCAATGACAAAAGAGCAAGTTGTTGCACAAGCAGTTAAAACTAAAGAATGTAATAGAATGTTGGAAGTTGGAAATGGAAAAGGAAGAGATTTTCTGGGATGGTTACATTTCCCTTCTTCTGTTATAGAAAAAGATATGGATGATATTCAGTTAACTGCCAATAGTTTTCGTACTGACTGTGAAGTTGTTGTAATAGTTGGTATTGGTGGCAGTTATTTAGGTGCAAGAGCAGTAATTACTGCTCTTGCAAATTCATTCGGTGCTTTGAAAAATGAACGACCAGTAGTTGTTTATGCTGGTCATAATATTAGTGAAGATTATTTATACGAATTGTCTGAATATTTAGAAGGGAAAAAATTTGGTATTATAAATATTTCTAAATCTGGTACTACTACTGAGCCAGCATTGGCTTTCCGTATTTTGAAAAAACAATTGGAAGATTCTATAGGGAAAATGAATGCTCAAAAGCACATTGTTGCTGTAACAGATAAAGCACGAGGTGCTTTACATAATTTGGCAGTCAAAGAGAAATACAAGACTTATATTATACCAGATGATATAGGAGGCCGTTTTTCTGTCCTAACGCCAGTAGGATTATTACCGATTGCGATAGCCGGAATAAATATTAAGCAACTAATTGCGGGTGCAACTGATATGGAGAGAGCAACATCAAGTGATATCCCTTTTGAAAATAATCCAGCTGAACTTTATGCATCCACTCGTAACGAATTGTACAAAATTGGTAAGAAAATAGAAATTCTTGCTAACTTTAATCCAAAGTTGCATTATGTTGCTGAATGGTGGAAACAACTCTATAGTGAAAGTGAAGGGAAACAACATAAAGGTATTTTTACGGCTGTAGTAGATTTTACTACTGATCTACATTCTATGGGACAATGGATTCAGGAGGCAGAAAGGACTGTTTTTGAAACAGTAATATCTATTGCTAGTCCTAAATATAAAGTAGAAGTTCCATTGGATAGTCAAGATTTGGACGGATTGAATTTTTTATCGGGTAAGCGAGTGGATTATATTAATAAAATGGCAGAATTAGGTACACAAATTGCTCATGTAGAGGGAGATGTCCCAAATATTAAGATAGAACTTCCGGAATTGAATGAATATCATTTAGGGCAACTACTGTATTTTTTTGAAAGAGCCTGTGGTATCAGTGGTTATCTATTGGAAGTTAATCCTTTCGATCAGCCAGGTGTAGAATCATATAAAAAGAATATGTTTGCTTTGCTTAATAAACCCGGATTTGAACATTTGAAACCAGGGAACGAAATTAGAAGTAAATTATATGACTTTTGAAGAAGTATATAAAAGTTCTCTTGATTATTTTTGCGGCGATGAATTGGCTGCTAAAGTATTTGTTGATAAGTATGCACTAAAAAGCAATAAGGGAGAGTACTTTGAAAGTACTCCTAATGAAATGCACCAACGTATAGCAAGAGAAATTGTAAGAATTGAACAAAAATATCCTAATCCTATTCTTACTGAAAAAAATATTCTTGAAGTTATCTCAGATTTCAATTATCTCATCCCACAGGGTGGAAACATGTTTGGAATAGGGAATAGTTATCAATTAACCTCTCTATCTAATTGCTTTGTTATCGGAAATAGGACGGATTCTTACGGTGGGATAATGAGAACTGATGAAGAACAAATCCAACTGATGAAACGTAGAGGAGGTGTTGGGCATGATTTATCTCACATTCGTCCTAGAGGAAGTCCCGTGAATAATTCAGCTATCACTTCGACAGGAATGGTTCCTTTTATGGAACGATATTCTAATTCCACACGTGAGGTAGCACAAGAAGGTAGGCGTGGAGCTTTGATGTTATCAATGTCTGTAGAACATCCTGAAATAGAGTCATTTATTGATGCTAAAATAGAAGAAGGAAAGGTAACAGGGGCAAATATCTCAGTTAAACTGACAGATGAGTTTATGAGAGCAGTCGAATCAAATCGTTCTTTTATTCAAAGATTCCCTATTGATTCTGAAAATCCTCAAATCATAAAGGAAATAGATGCTAAGGATCTTTGGAATAAGATTATTCATAATGCTTGGCAATCTGCGGAGCCTGGAGTTTTGTTTTGGGATACTATTTTAAGGGAATCTATTCCTGATTGTTATATTGATAGTGGATTTGGAACAGTTTCAACAAATCCTTGTGGTGAAATACCCTTATGTCCATACGATAGTTGTCGTCTACTGGCCATTAATTTGTATTCTTATGTAAAACAGCCATTTAAAAAAGAAGCTGAATTTGATTTTGATTTATTTGAGGAGCATGTAGCATTGGCCCAACGAATGATGGACAATATTGTTGATTTAGAGGTAGAGAAAATAGATGCTATTCTCATGAAAATAATATCTGATTATGAATCAGATGAAATAAAACATACTGAACAATTACTATGGGAAAAGATTCGTCACAAAACTTTAATCGGAAGGCGAATAGGGATTGGTATTACTGCTGAAGGTGATATGTTGGCAGCTTTGGGATTTCGTTATGGAACAGAAGAAGCAACTAATTTTGCAGAAAGAATTCAAAAGGTATTAGCTCTGTCCGTTTATAGAGCTTCAGTAGAAGTAGCCAAAGAACGTGGTGCATTTGAGATATTCAATATTGAACTAGAAAAAAATAATCCTTTTATTCATCGCTTAAAAGAAGTAGACTCTCAGTTAATTGAAGATATGCAACAATTTGGCCGCAGGAATATTGCTTGTCTCACTATTGCTCCTACTGGTACAACTTCTTTGATGAGTCAAACAACTTCGGGAATTGAACCAGTTTTTCTACCTGTTTATAAACGAAGACGTAAGGTTAATCCGAGTGATGAGATAACAAAAATAGACTTTGTAGATGAAATGGGCGACTCGTGGGTAGAGTATACAGTGTTTCATCATAAGTTTGTTAAGTGGATGGAAGTACAAGGTTATCCTACAACAAGAAAATATGCACAACGAGAAATAGATGCTTTAGTTGCAAAATCACCTTATTATAAATCTACATCTAATGATGTAGATTGGTTACAAAAAGTTAAAATGCAGGGTCGTATACAAAGATGGGTAGATCATTCTATTAGTGTTACAATTAACTTACCCAATGAAACAAAAGAAGAATTAGTTAATTATCTGTATATTGAAGCATGGAAATCTGGGTGTAAAGGTTGTACAGTTTATCGTGATGGGTCTCGCAATGGTGTTCTAGTAACCACTTCGAAAGAGAATCATAAAATTGATGGAGGCAAAGAATATGGAGAAAATTTGCAAGAAATGAAGTCTGGCGTAAACCAATCGGAGAAAGCTGATTTTATATCACCAGCCATCAATTTGTATCGAGTTTCATTTCTAGCAAAACGTCCGAGTAAATTGGAAGCTGATGTTGTAAGATTTCAAAATAATAAAGAAAAATGGATTGCTTTCATAGGACTACTGAATAATTTTCCTTACGAAATATTTACTGGCCTTAACGATGAAGAAAATGGTATTTTTCTTCCTAAAAGTGTTTCGAGAGGAGTTATTATCAAAAATGTAGATGAAAACGGAGACAAACGTTACGATTTTCAATATTCTAATAAACATGGGTGCAAAACAACAATAGAAGGCCTTTCTGCCAAATTTAATCCAGAATATTGGAATTATGCCAAGCTGATTTCTGGTGTATTACGGTATGCCATGCCATTAGAACAAGTTATAGACCTTGTACATAGTTTACATCTTAACGATAGATCTATCAATACATGGAAAAGTGGTGTGGAAAGAGCATTGAAAAAATACATAAAAACAGGCACAAAATTGAAGGGAGAAAAATGTTCGAATTGTGGACAAGAGAGCTTAGTATATCAAGAGGGTTGTATAAGTTGTGCCAGCTGCGGTTATTCCAAGTGCGAATAACATTTTTTATATCTTTCCAATCTAATTGGAAGAAAATTACTGTTCTAAATCTAACAATTGCTTTTTAATTTTTACCCCATAGGTATACCCACCCAATCTCCCATTAGTATTAATTACTCTATGGCAAGGAATTATAATAATAATAGGATTTTTACTAGTTGCTGTTCCTGCTGCTCTATAAGCGTTTGGGCAATGAATAGCTTGTGCTAGTTGTAAATAACTGATTGTCTTTCCATAGGGAATGAGTTGTAATTCTTCCCATACCTTTTTCTGAAATACTGTTCCTTTTATTATGTCAAGTGGAAGTTCGAAGGATTGGCGTTTTTTTGCAAAATACTCATTCAATTGAATACAAGTTTGTTGAATAATTGGATGGTTAGATATAAAATTGTCCGATAATGCGTTTTTTTTACATAAATACAACCTTGTAAGTATTTTTTCCTCTGCTTTTATTTCCAAACATCCAATGGGCGATAAATAACGATATATTGTTTCCAACTTTTATTAAAGTGTTTTGCTGTTTTTGTAGTAAAAAAAAAATTACTGTAATTCTTATATTACAATTTACAATCATCTTTTTCTTTGAAAAAGAAGGAAATATACATTATGATATGGAATAAAGATATTACCCATGAAACGACAATTTTCGTCTGTTTCCACTCAATTTGATATTGACGAGCGATAGTAAGTGCTAATAGAAGAATAGAAAAGCTCACTCCTATAACAGACAATGTATTGAAACTTTTTTTGTTTTTAGCTCCCCATCTACTATGGTTGAAACCATAAAAAACATATATATCATACCCTATTAATGTCCAAAGAATTAAAAGTATCCATGTCTCAAATGATAAAAAAAACATCATAGAGAGGCATGTAAATATGCCTAATATAGGGATGAATGGCACCCAAGGAGTACGAAAAGTACGATGGACATCTGGCATCTTTTTTCTCATAATTAATATACCGAAACAAACAATAATAAAAATCGTAAGCGTCCCAATACTTGATAGTTCACTTGTTATGCGTGCAGGTACAAAAAGAGCACAAATACTAACGACCATCATGCATAAAACATTGCTTTTATACGGTGTATGATACTTGGGATGTATGTCTGAAAATAATTGAGGAAGTAGCCCATCACGACTCATAGAATAAAAAACACGGCTCTGTCCTAATAGCATTACTAATATGACAGATACAAATCCAATAAGAATAGAAGGTATGATAGCATAATTTAACCATTGAAAAGTTCCCATTTGATCAATAGCAACCTTTACTGGTGCAATACCATCTTTCCCTTGAAATTTTGTATAGTTAGTTACACCTACTATTACAAAAGAAAAAAGGATATACAATATGGCACATAATATCAAAGAACCCATGATACCAATAGGCATATCTCGTTGAGGATTCTTAGTTTCTTGTGCAGCAGTACTCACTGCATCAAAACCGACATAAGCAAAGAAGATAAGGGCAGCTGCATGAATGATTCCACTAAATCCAAATTCACCCCACTTCCCTTCGTTTTTAGGTATAAAGGGAACGTAATTTTCGTAATTAATAAATCTCCAACCTAAGATGATAAAAGCGAGAACCACAGCTACTTTCAAAAAAACAATAACATTATTTATTTTCGAGCTACTTTCTGTTCCTCTTGTCAATAAAAAACTTATCAAAACGATAATGAGAGCAGCAGGTAGATTTATAATTCCTCCTTCCCATGGTCCTATTGTCCATTCGCTAGGAACGTGTATTGATAATTGTTCTAGAAATTTTACGAAATAACGACTCCAACTAATACTAATAGTAAGTACTCCTACAGCGTATTCCAATACTAAATTCCAGCCTATTATCCATGCACCAAATTCACCCAAAGTAGCGTAAGAATAGGTATAAGCACTTCCTGCTACAGGTAACATAGAGGCAAATTCGGCATAACATAACCCTGCAAAACAACATCCAACTGCTGCAATTAGAAATGAAATAATAATAGAGGGTCCCGCATAATTACCTGCAGCAATCCCAACAATGGAGAATAATCCTGCACCAATAATAGCCCCTAATCCCAAAGCTATTAAGCTGAAAGGACCGAATGTTTTTTTTAATGTATTTTCCCCTTCCTGTTTTGCTTCAGAAAGCAAAACAGAAATCGGTTTTGTTTTAAAAATACTCATTGGACAATTAAGTTTTGATGTAATGATTCGCAAATATAAATAAATTTCGGTTTATTTATTAAAGGAATATTTTCCTATATTGTCTTACAGCAATTATAATAACATGTTATTCATAGTGGTTCATTATGATAAATAATGCAATATTAATTGGTTTGATTACCCCTGAACAAAGTGAAACGAAGTTGGGTGAATACCTTGATGAATTGGAATTTCTTGCCAAAACAGCTGGGATTCAATCGGTCAAGCGATTTACACAACGATTGGACTATTCTCATCCAGTCAGTTTTGTTGGAAGTGGGAAACTGCTGGAAATCAAAGACTTCACAGAGAATAAAAATAATAAAATCGATATTGTCATTTTTGATGATGAACTTACTACTAAGCAATTACGAAATTTAGAAACCATCTTGAAAGTTAAAATTATGGATCGGACAAGCTTGATTTTAGATATTTTTGCTTCTCGAGCACAAACAGCTCATGCAAAAAAACAGGTGGAATTAGCACAATATAATTATATGCTTCCTCGCTTAACTCATTTATGGACACACCTTGAGAGGCAAAGTGGTGGTTTTCGAATGCGTGGACCTGGTGAAACCCAATTGGAGACCGATCGTCGTATTATTCTCAATAAAATTATTCATCTAAAAAAAGAACTGAAAAAGATTGATAAACAAAAGGTAGTTCAAAGAAGCAATCGCGGACGGATGGTACGCGTAGCTTTGGTAGGTTATACCAATGTAGGAAAATCTACACTAATGAGTTTATTAAGCAAATCCGATATTTTTACCGAAAATAAACTATTTGCTACTATAGATACCACTGTTCGTAAAGTAACTATCAATAATTTAGTTTTCCTCCTTACCGATACAGTAGGATTCATACGTAAACTTCCAACTGAATTGATAGAGTCATTTAAATCCACACTTGATGAAGTACGTGAAGCCGATTTATTGATACATATTGTAGATATTTCTCATCCATCATTCGAGGAACAAGTGAAAGTAGTAATTCAAACTCTGAATGAAATCAACAAAGAAAAAAAACCCTATATAGTTGTTTTTAACAAAATAGATGCTCTTTTACATATTACTGGAGATAAGAATGACTTAATCTCAAGAGACCAGGCAAATGTTCCATTAGATGAGTTAAAAAAAACGTGGGGGGGCAAGTTACATGAAAATTGTGTATTTATTTCAGCGCGCAAGAAACAAAATATAGAGAAATTGAAGAAAAAATTGTACGATAGAGTGAAAGAAATTCATATTCAACGTTTTTCTTATAAAGAATTTATTTCCCCTTCCTTTAAGCCTTTAAGAAAAAACACAAAAATTTATGATCGAGAAATAAAGTAAAAAAGAGAAAAAGTAAAGTCATCGCGATTTTTGGCTCTCATACTTATTCTTACTCATGTGAATACAATTGATGACAAATCAAAATTTCTTTAATTCTGTATAAGAGATTATTTTAAATAAAGCTGGTTCGGAAAAAGTGGGAAGTATATCCCTTTTTTGATTGTATTAGTTGTTCAGGCGTTCCTGCAAAGAGGATTTCTCCACCATCTCTCCCACCTTCTGGTCCCATATCTATTACATAGTCAGCAGATTTAATTACCTCCATATTATGTTCGATGATGATCACAGTGTTTTTTCTATTTACCAGACGATTGATTACCTCTAACAAAACTCTTATATCTTCAAAATGCAATCCCGTAGTAGGTTCGTCAAGTATGTAAAGCGTTTTTCCTGTATCTTGCTTTGATAGTTCAGTAGCTAATTTTATTCGTTGGCTTTCACCTCCAGATAATGTAGTGGACGGTTGTCCTAAACAGATATAACCTAATCCTACTTCCTGCAATACTTTTATTTTATTATTTATGGATGGAAAATATTTGAAGAATTCTATTGCTTGATTAATAGTCATGTTTAGTACATCAGCAATAGATTTTCCTTTGTATAGAATCCCTAATATTGCCTGATTATACCTCTTCCCTTGACATTGTTCACAGGGAACATATACGTTAGGGAGAAAATTCATTTCAATAGTTTTGTATCCATTCCCTTTGCAAACCTCGCAACGACCACCTTTAATATTGAAAGAGAAGTGTCCTGGCTTATAACCTTTTATTTTCGATTCGGTAAGTTCGGTAAAAAGGTTACGTATTTCAGAAAAAATGCCGATATAAGTTGCTGGATTCGAGCGAAATGTCCTCCCAATGGGAGATTGATCTACATTTACTATTTTATCTAAATTTTCTATCCCTTCTATTGACTGGTAAGGTAATGGTTCTTTGAGTGAGTTATACAATTTTTGGCTAATTATAGGCTGTAGAGTTTCGTTGATCAAAGTGGATTTTCCACTACCAGATACTCCTGTTATACAGATGAATTTACCTAAAGGAAAAATGATATCTACATTTTTAAGATTATTACCACTTGCACCTTTCAAAAAAATATTTTTCTTATTCCCCTTCCTTTTTTTCGATATTAAAATATTTTTCTTCTCACTAATATAAGAGGCAGTTAGAGTATTTTTTTTTAGTAACTCTTCAGGAGTTCCTGTAAAAACAATTTCTCCACCCAATTTTCCTGCTTTTGGACCTAACTCGACAATGTAATCTGCATTCATTATCATTTCCTTATCGTGTTCGACTACAATAACCGAATTGCCGATGTCTCGCAGTTGCTTCAATGCTCCTATTAGACGAATATTATCTCGCTGGTGAAGACCAATACTTGGTTCATCTAATATATAAAGTACATTTACCAACTGCGAACCAATTTGTGTTGCTAATCTAATTCGTTGACCTTCTCCCCCCGATAATGAAGCAGAAGATCTATTAAGCGTAAGATAATTTAATCCTATATTCAAAAGAAACTGGGTACGAGTTCGTATTTCTTTTAAGATTTCTATTGCTATCTGTTTTTGATATTTATTCAAGCAGAGTTCAGTAGTATTGATCCAATTGAATAATTCTGGAATTTCCAGAGATGTTAAATCAGCAATGTTTTTCCCATTTATACGATAATGAAGAGCTTCTTTGTTTAATCGTTGTCCATTACATTCTGGACAAATTGCTGTAGTAATAAATTTAGTTGCCCACTGAGTTGCTGAACGGGAAGATCCTTGTTCCTTTTGAATAAGGATATATTTATATATTCCTTCAAATGATGATAAGCAATGGTTGGAATTGGAATAAGCCGCATCGGAATGAATAGATATTTGTTCCGTTACTCCATTCATAATATCATTAATGGCTTCCTCAGAAAAATCTTTTAGAGAAGTGTGTAAATCAATTCCATACTTTTTTAAAGTAATTTCCAATTGATTAAAAATCAATATTTCACGGTATTTCCCTAAAGGTGCGATACCTCCTTGATAAATACTTAATTCTGGGTGTGGCATAATTAGATTTTTATCTATTTCATTTATTTGTCCTGTTCCTTTGCATTTTGAACATGCCCCATGAGGGGAATTGAAGGAGAAATTGTGAGGAGCAGGGTCGTTATATGACAATCCTGTAGAAGGACACATCAAATGACGGCTAAAATAACTGACATTTCCAGATTCTAATTCCAATACCATTAATAATCCATCACTATAATTCATTGCTGTATATACACTCTTTTTGATTCGTTTTTTATCCTTATCAGTAATTAGCAGTTTGTCTATAACCACTTCTACAGAATGGTATTTATAACGATCAAGCCTTAACGCTGGGATAATTTCTTTTAGTTTGCCATCAATGCGAACATTCAAAAATCCCCTTTTAGCAAATTGTTCGAACAGTTCTCTATAATGTCCTTTTCTATTCTTTACAATAGGAGACAATAAGTAAACTTTTTTTCCGTTATAACGGCTTATAATCAATTCTAAAATATGTTCTTCTGTGTATTTAACCATTTTTTCGCCACTTATGTAAGAATAAGCTTCACCAACACGAGCAAAAAGTAAGCGCAGGTAATCATAAATTTCTGTCATCGTTCCAACTGTAGAACGTGGACTACGGTTAGTAGTTTTTTGTTCAATGGAAATTACTGGACTTAAACCCGTAATTCGATCTACATCAGGACGTTCCACATTATGCAGGAAGGAGCGAGCATAGACGGAAAAAGTATCTATGTATCGTCGTTGTCCCTCTACAAAAAGAGTGTCAAAAGCTAATGAAGATTTACCGCTACCACTTAAACCAGTAATGACCGTAAAACTATTACGAGGAATAGTCACGTTTATATTTTTTAGATTATGTACACGAGCACCTTGTATATCAATACATGCAGTATTTTTATCTTTCGTCATGAATAAATAACTTTCTTTCTTGCAAGGAGCGTATTTCGCATTAAAGATATAATAGTCATTGGACCTACTCCACCAGGGACAGGGGAAATATAAGAACATTTTGGAGCAACTTCTTTGAAACGCACATCTCCTCTTAGTTTAAAACCAGAATCAGTTTCTGTTGAAAGAACACGGGTAGTACCAACATCAATCACGACAACTCCGTCTTTGACCATATTTCCTTTTAAAAATTCTGGCACACCCATTGCGGCAATGATAATATCAGCTTCCAAACAGTGCTTTAAAATATTTTTCGTACGACTATGACAGACCGTTACTGTACAATCCCCTGGATAAGCTTTTCGCATCAGCAAATTTGCAATCGGTTTTCCTACAATATTACTTCTTCCCAATACTACGCAATGCTTACCTGCTGTTGTTATTTTATATCTTTTTAATAATTCGAGAATACCTGCTGGAGTTGCCGGTACAAAACAAGGAAGCCCAATAGCCATCCGTCCTGCATTAACAGGATGAAAACCGTCTACATCTTTTTTGTAGTCTATAGCTTCTATTACTTTTTGTTCGGATATATGTTTAGGCAATGGTAATTGAATAATAAAACCATCTATATTAGAATCTTGGTTTAGTTTCTCAACCGTTGCCAATAATTTATTTTCAATTAAATCACTTTCATAACGAATAAGCGTAGATTGAAACCCCAATTCTTCGCAAGTTTTAACTTTGTTAGCTACATAGGTTTCACTACTACAGTCATGTCCTACTAATATTGCTGCTAAATGAGGTTTTTTCTCACCATTTATTACAATTTGCTGTACTTCTTTAGTTATTTCCAATTTGATTTGTGCTGCAATAGCACGTCCATCCATAAGTGTCATAGTAAGAAACTGTGTTATGTTATAATAATAAAATTAAGAAATTTTATATTTTTACAAATAATATTTGAATACAGTATTTGGGAAGGTGCAGCTGATTCATTTACAGAAAATATATATAATTAGAATGCTTAAACTATTTAAGCTATTTTATTTAGAAATAGTTATACATACATAAATATTGAAGCAAGAATTGAGGAATAGTAGTAAAAGATGCAGTCAATAACACTACCAGCGGAATGGGGACTACAAGATGGAGTTATGCTTACGTTTCCTCATGTGAATACTGATTGGAAGCCCATTTTGAATGAAGTTAAATCTTGTTTTGTATCCATTGCTAAAGAAATTATCCTGAAAGAGAAATTAGTTGTTATTTGTGTTTCAATTGACGAAGTACGGGATGCATTAGGAGATATAGATTATTCTAAAATTATTTTTTGTGAACTTCCTTCCAATGATAGTTGGGTTCGTGATCATGGTCCGTTGTCGATCTTTATTGGAAATAAACCGTGCATTCTGGATTTTAATTTTAATGGTTGGGGATTAAAATTCCCTGCGAACTATGATAATCAGATAACTCATCATTTATATGCAAGTAAAATTTTTGCTCCAGCAGTAGGTTATAAAAAAATAGATATAGTTTTAGAAGGTGGAAGTATTGAAAGTGATGGGAATGGGACTCTTTTGACTACTGCTCGTTGTCTTTTGTCTCTAAATAGAAATGAATCCATGACTCAATTTGATTTGGAAAATGTATTCAAAAAAATATTTGGAGTTAAAAGAGTACTGTGGTTAAATAACGGTTACCTCTTTGGAGATGATACGGACGCTCACATAGACACTTTAGTAAGATTTTGTAGTAGAAAAACTATTGCTTTTGTGCAATGTACGAATAAAAACGATGAGCATTTTGAGGAACTTTCCTTAATGGAAAAAGAATTAAGTACCTTCCAAACTTTGGAAGGGAATCCATATCAATTAGTTCCACTTCCGATGGCAGAAGCTATTTATTATCAGGGGAAACGTTTACCTGCTACTTATGCCAATTTTTTAATAATCAATGATGCTGTCTTAATACCAACTTATGATTCTTATTTGGATGAAATAGCTCAAATGTCTTTGCAGAAGGCTTTTTTAGACAAAAAAATTATTGGAATAAATTGTTTGCCGTTAATTAAACAACGTGGAAGCTTACATTGTGTAACAATGCAAATACCTAAAGGATTCCTTTTATGAGACAAAATTTGTTCCATAACACTTCAATACAGACACAACTAATAAAATTAGGATTAGTACAGCAGTCTAACACTTCTGATATTCAATCGAATATACATAAATTAATTACTAATATTCGCTGGTGTGCTGCTCGAGAAGCTCAATTGATTGTGCTGCCCGAGTTGCACAATAGTTTATATTTTTGTCAAACAGAAAATATAAAGGCTTTTGATATAAGTGAAAGTATACCTGGATATTCTACAAGATTATTCGGCAAATTGGCTCAAGAGCTTGGAATTATTTTGATTTTATCTTTGTTTGAAAGAAGGACATTAGGCCTTTATCATAACACAGCTGTAGTTATAGAAAGGGATGGAAATATTGTAGGGAGATATCGTAAAATGCATATTCCTGATGATCCTGCTTATTACGAGAAATTTTATTTCGCTCCAGGTGATTTGGGTTTTCAACCTATACAAACATCTCTTGGAAGGCTTGGTATACTAATATGTTGGGATCAATGGTATCCAGAAGCTGCTCGTTTAATGGCACTATCTGGAGCAGATATTTTAATTTACCCTACAGCTATTGGATACGAAAGTTCTGACACAGATGAAGAAAAAAGAAAACAAAAAAATGCATGGATAATTTCACAGCAAGCACATGCTATTCATAATGGACTACCTTCCGTGACTGTCAATCGTGTTGGACACGAATATGATTCTTCTGGACAAACAAACGGAATTCTATTTTGGGGGAACAGTTTTGTTTGTGGAGGACAAGGTGAAATAATAGCTCAAGCTTCAGATATGCAAGAAGAAAACCTAATTGTTGATATAAATTTTCATAGACAAGAAGAAATACGTCGCGTATGGCCTTTTTTAAGGGATCGTCGCATAGATGCTTACGAGAATTTAACTCGACGGTTTATTGATTAATATTTTATTATATTACTTGATATTCTATTGATATTTTATTGATATTTTATCGATTAATATTATAAAACGAATTGGTATTCTTAAAAATTCTTAAAATAAGAATAGTGCTATGAAATTAGATTTGAGTTCAAAAATTATATTAGAACATATTCCGAGTCGATATTATCAATTACAGAACGAATTTGAAACTCGTCAGGAAAAGTTGCCAGTTAAAATTTATGAATCAGAAAAAGAAGCCTCTTCACAAATATGTACAGAAATAGCCAAAGCGATACGGGAAAGGCAAACAATAAACGAACCGATAGCAATAGCTGTACAAAGCGGAAATTCTCTACAAACAATCTATCAAGAATTAATTCGTGTGCATCGGGAAGAAGGATTGAGTTTCCAAAATGTCATACTCTTTAATCTTTATGAATACTACCCTTTGCAACCACATTCCAATAGTAGTTTTAGTTTTTTGAAAAGTACTTTAATAGATCACATTAATATCCCATCACGACAAATATATACTCTTAATGGAAGAATAAACAAGGAAGTTATTCTAAGTCATTGTCTTCAATATGAAGAAATCATTGCAAGAGTTGGAGGTATAGATTTTATGTTGTTGGGATTGAGTGAAAGTGGTAATATTGGTATTAATATGCTGCGCTCAGGTATCAATTCTTCTACTCGTCTAGTTATGCTTGATATGCCATCAAAGAAAGAAGCTTCCGATAGTATTTTTGGTGCTATTAATAATGTACCAATAGGCGCTATTACTATGGGTTTATCTACTATTATGCAAGCAAAACGGATAGTAATGATTGCCTTTGGAGGAGAAAAGGCTAGTAGTGTTTATGATGTTGTTGAAGGTAACGAGCCTGATACTATTGCTTCCCACCTTTGCAATCATTTGAATATTTGTCTTCATATAGATAGAAGAGCTGCACATCAATTGACTCGAATTAGTCGACCATGGTTAGTTACTCATTGTGAATGGAATGATAAGTTAATTCGGCGTGCTATTGTGCATTTGTGTCAAAAAATAGATAAACCTATTTTAAAACTCACCAATAAAGACTATCAAGATAATCACTTGGAAGAATTACTTTCGATTTATAATTCAGCTTATAATGTAAATATTCGTGTCTTTAATGATTTGCAACATACAATTACCGGGTGGCCAGGTGGAAAACCCAATACTGATGATACAAATCGTCCTGAGAAGGCGTTCCCTTACCCTAAAAAAATAGCGATCTTTAGTCCTCATCCTGATGATGACATTATTTCTATGGGTGGAACTTTTCGTCGATTGATTGAACAAAATCATGATGTATATGTAGTTTATGAAACATCAGGTAACATTGCCGTGAATGATGAAGATGTAATACGGTACATTTCTTTATTCGAAAATATACGCCAACGATATGATTCTACTAATGCAATATTGAAGGTGAAGTATGATAAGATTCTTCGTTTTCTTTTACATGGAGAAGAAATAGATGGAGTAGATATACTAGATATCCTTTTTGTAAAAGCACGTATTCGTCGTCAAGAAGCTATTGCAGCTTGCCGATATTTAGGATTAAGTGCCAATAAGGTTCGTTTTTTAGATTTACCGTTTTACGAAACGGGGGAAATAAGAAAAAATCCTCTTTCAGAAAAAGATATAGGAATAATTATAGATTATTTGCGTGAATTACAACCTGACCGAATATTTGTTGCCGGAGATCTTGCAGATCCTCATGGAACACATAAGATGTGCTTAGACATAGTACTGGCAGCCGTTGATGAATTAAAAGGCGAAAAGTGGTTAAACAACAATTGTCGAATTTGGATGTATCGTGGAGCTTGGCAGGAATGGAGAATAGAAGATATAGAAATGGCAGTTCCTCTTTCACCAGAAGAATTACGTACCAAGAGAAATGCTATCCTTCGACATCAGTCTCAGATGGAAAGTGCTCCATTTCTTGGTAACGACGAACGTTTATTTTGGCAGCGTAGCGAAGATCGTAATAGGGCTACTGCCGAGCTGTATAGACAATTAGGTCTAGCAAACTATGAAGCGATAGAGGCTTTTGTAGAATACAAGTTATTACGATAAAGTTTTATGTATTGTGTAATATTTTTATCTAAAATCCCTGATAAAACTTATAACTTGTAAGTTGATCTGAATTAGTGAGTTTTTTAACTACCCCTAGTGGTCCGATTTATAGATTATTAATTCCTCTTTAAATAACTTTACAAGTTTAAAATAAACAAGGATAGCCAAAAAGAGAAAGAAGATGGAAGTATGTGTTTTATTTCATTTATCTTTGTTACCTCAAATGAAAATATGATTTTTAGTATTTATGTCAAAAAATAAAAGACCGCTTGTATTTATTACTAATGATGATGGAATCTATGCAAAAGGATTGAATGAGCTAATAAAAGGTTTTCGCAAAATAGGCGAAATTGTAGTTGTTGCTCCTGAAGGAGCTCGATCAGGGATGTCGGGAGCTATTACTTCTCTAAATCCAGTTCGTATAGATTTGTTACGAAAAGAAGAAGATTTAACAATATATAGTTGTTCAGGGACGCCTGTAGATTGTGTCAAATTGGGAGTCAATTCTATTGTGAGTAGAAAGCCTGATTTATTAGTTGCAGGAATTAATCATGGCTCTAATGCGGCTGTGTGTGTTATTTACTCTGGTACTATTGGTGCTACATTAGAAGGATGTATTATAGGTATTCCTTCTATGGGAGTATCATTAACAGACCATTCGCCTAATGCAGATTTTTCACAAGCAGTAAAATATGGAAAACTAGTGGCTGAAAAGGTATTGTTGGAAGGATTACCTAAAGGTATTTGTTTGAATTTGAATGTTCCCAGTATTTCTGATGTAAAGGGATTGAAAATTTGTACACAAACTAAGGGGAATTGGCAAGAAAAGATTGAAAAATTAAAAGATCCCTACGATAGAGTTATTTACTGGTTGGGTGGTGAATTTGCCAATGAAGAACCAGAAAATACTTGTTGTGATGAATGGGCATTGTCAAAGGGATATGCTGCACTAGTTCCTTTGCAGGTAGATATGACAGCACATTATTTCTATGAATTATGGAAAAAAAAATGGGAGTTTTGTACTGAGTCAAATCTTTAGGAATATGTTTTATCTATTATCTCTACATAGATTTGTGTTTCATATCTTAAGGAGTAAGAAAATTACTTAACTTCCATCATATAGTTAAATAAATTGTGAGCTATTTAAATTGCCGCATAGATTTGCAGTATTTTCTTCAATTTTTCAAGTTCTAAAAGGTAAGTTTCCATTCTTTTTATAATATTTAGAAAGTTAAAGTTAGAGTCCTTTACTTATCTTATTCTTGCTTTTGGGGACGAAATGATTTACCCCCGCCGAGGGTATTCATAAAGGTGGTTGTTAATTATAGGGTTGATATAGGGGTTTGATATGTATTTAATAATATATTAAATATATTTAATATATTTAATATATTTTAATATGTTTAATATGTTTAATGGAGACTATTTCTGCTTAAAATTTCAGGCTAATTTAAAAATTGTTAAAATGTATGAAGAAGATTGAGGCAATTATTCGTAAGACAAGATTCGATGAGGTAAAAGAAGCTTTGTTAGAAGCTGACATCGAGTGGTTTTCTTATTCAGACGTGAGGGGTGTAGGGAAAGCCCGTCAAGAGAGAATTTATCGGGGAGTTGTTTATGATACAAGTTCTATTGAACGGATTCAAATCAATCTTGTTGTTCGTGATATAAACGTAGAAAAAGCTATCAAAGCAATTGAAAAATCTGCTCATACAGGTGAGGTGGGTGATGGGCGTATCTTCGTTTCGACTATAGATAATGCATATAGTATTCGTACTGGCGAACAGGGAGACGAAACTTTATATACTAACAAATAACTAACAAATAATTAAAAAATTGATATGGAAGGATTATGTATAAAGCCTACTGTATTGGACAGTGGAAATACAGCTTGGATAATAGTAGCAACCCTTTTAGTTATGTTGATGACAGTACCTGGATTGGCTCTGTTTTACGGAGGATTAGTTCGTCAGAAGAATGTGTTAAGTGTCATTATGCAATGCCTTGTGTTGACGGCAGTTGTAAGTATTCTTTGGTTCGCATTTGGGTATAGTTGGGTATTTGGGACTTCATTTTCTGAGCAAAAAAATCCGTTGGGTTTTATTATGGGTGGATTTGACAAAGTTTTTTTAAGGGGTATTGGATTGAACACTTTGACAGAGACAAACATTCCTGAAATTATTTTTGCATTGTTCCAATGTATGTTTGCCGTTATTACACCGTCTTTAATTATTGGTGCTTTTGCTGAGCGGGTAAAATTCTCTGGTTTTTTAGTGTTTGCGATTGTTTGGTCAATTTTTGTTTATAATCCGATGGCCCATTGGGTATGGGGAGGTGGTTGGATAGGTGAGAAAGGCATTGGGGCTATTGACTTTGCCGGGGGAACGGTTGTACATATCAATGCTGGAATTACGGCCTTGATTATGGCAATTATGGTAGGTAAAAGAAAGAATTATAAACATGGTATAACTCCTCCACCACACAATATTCCTTTTGTATTTCTCGGTACAGCACTTTTATGGTTGGGTTGGTTTGGGTTCAATGCTGGAAGTGGTTTGGCAGCTAATGGGCTTGCAGCTAATGCTTTCCTTGTAACTCACTTTGCTACAGCCGTAGCTGTAATAGTTTGGATGGCTATAGATTGGATACGAGAAAAAAAACCAACTATTGTTGGAGCATGTACAGGAGCAGTTGCGGGCCTGGTGGCTATTACGCCAGCTGCTGGAACAGTAGATTTATTAGGGGCTTTCTTTATTGGAGCAACTTCTTCGCTTGTATGTTTTTTTATGGTTTCTTTAGTCAAGTCAAAATTAAAATATGATGATGCTTTAGATGCTTTTGGTGTGCATGGCATAGGAGGTATAATTGGTTCTATACTTACTGGTGTGTTTGCTACAAAAATGGTTAGTGGTCCTCATGGTGTAGAAGGTGCTCTATATGGAGGATGGCATCAACTGGAAGTACAAGTTGTCGCAACTATAGCTACAATTATATATAGTGCAGTGATGACAGTTATAATATTTCGTGTTGTAGATAAAATTGTAGGTATAAGAGTATCATTGCGAATGGAAGAAGAAGGATTAGATGTTTACGAACATGGAGAAACAGCATACAACTGATAATAAAACGAATAATTAATTATACAAATAAGGGAGTACTTGTATAAGTGCTCTTTTATTTATATAATCGTTGGAGTTATGATTTTTTTGATAAGAGGGTGTGAAACAAAGAAATTTATATTCTTCTGCTCTAAGTCTAGAGCAAATTGAAAAATTTAATCATCATTAATCATCTCAATTCGTGCAAACTTTAAGAGTAATTGTTTGATTCCAACTTGTTCAAACTCTACAGTTGCTTGTGCGTTATCGTTTTTGCCTATTAAAGCCACGATTCTCCCATCACCAAAACGTTTATGCCTGATTTTGTTGCCAATTCTCAAGTCTCCAATATTACTTTGATTATTTTGATGATTAATTAAAGAGCTTTCTTTGAAAGACCCCCCTCCCCCAGAATTAGTACAAACATGAGATTTTGAAGGCAATGATAAATATTGTTCATCTATATCTTTAATAAATCGACTGGGTAATCTATCATGAAATTGTCCATTTTGAAAACGATTCTTAGCATAAGTTAAAATAACATTTTCCTTTGCACGAGTAATTGCCACATAAAACAGACGACGCTCTTCCTCTATTTCTTGTAAGTTTTGTTTACTCAATTCGGAAGGGAATAAACCCTCTTCTAATCCCACAACAAAAACATTTTTAAATTCCAAACCTTTTGCTGAATGGATAGTCATCATTGTTACAAAATTGATGTTTTCATTTTTATCCGTATCTTGATCTGTAAGTAAGAATATCTCCGCAAGAAAGTCACTTATTTTAATGTTTGCATTTCCTTCTTCTATACGAGAAGAGACAAATGTGTATAAACTATTGCTTAATTCTTCTAAGTTTTGAATACGACTTATATTTTCTGGGGTCTGATCTTCATAGAGTTCATTATTAATTAGACCAGTTTCTCGAATAATCATTCGTCCCGCATTGTAAGCATTTTGAGTGGAAACTTTTTCTACAAAGCGATTGATAAGTAATTGGAATTTTTTCAATTTTTCGAAAGTTGCAGCATTAATTTTCAAATTATAACTCAACGGATTAGAAAGCACTTCCCACAAGATTGTATTGTGAAAACTAGCTGCTGCAATAATCTTATTCACAGTAATATCACCAATACCTCGATTCGGATAATTGATGATCCGTCTAATTGCCTCTTCATCTGCTAGATTAGAAGCCAATCTCATATAGGCAACTACGTCCTTGATTTCTTTACGTTGATAAAAAGATAAACCTCCATATATTTTATAAGGTATATTTAGTTTACGCAACGCTTCTTCAAAGATCCGACTTTGTGCATTAGTACGGTATAAAATAACAAAATCTTTATATTCATACTTTTTCAACATGTGCATTTCTGCAATACAATTTGCTACCCTACTTCCTTCTTCATAATCAGAGTAAAATCCAGTCAACCTGATTTTTTCACCTATTGCTTTTTGAGAGTAAATAGTTTTTGGTATTTGTTCTCTATTTTTAGAGATAAGTGAATTTGCTGCATTGACTATTGTTTGCGTGGAACGATAGTTTTGCTCCAGTTTAAATAATTTACTTTCTGGATATATTGATCTGAAATTCAAAATATTACTAATATTTGCTCCACGAAAAGAATAAATACTTTGTGCATCATCTCCTACTATACATATCCGGTGATGTTGTTCTATGGTCAATTGCTGAATAATTTCATGTTGGGCAAAATTTGTATCTTGATACTCATCTACTAAAATAAATTGAAACCGATTCCAATACTTTTGAGCAATCTCTTTGCATTCGTTGAAAAGTAAGTAGGTATAAAATAGTAAATCGTCAAAATCCATAGCATTTGCAATCTTGCAGCGATTGCTATAGGTTAAATAAATGTCGTATAATATATAAGCTTTTTGAGCTTGATTGTATTGTTCTATCAAATCACAATTATTTGCATATTGCTTAGGAGTAATTAGAGCGTTTTTTGCTTTGGAAATAATGTTTTGAACAAATGTAGGTTTATATATTTTATCGTCTAACTTTTTTTCTTTAATAATATTTTTAATAAGATTTTTGGAATCTTGTTTATCATAAATTGTAAAATCGGAATAAAACCCTATTCGGGATGCCTCTCTACGAAGTATTTTGGAAAAAATAGAATGAAAAGTGCCTATCCATAATAAACGAGTCATATTCTCTCCTATAATTTCAGTAACGCGTACTTTCATTTCTCTTGCAGCCTTATTAGTAAATGTCAAAGCCAATATACTATGAGGAGAAATGCCATTTTTTAATAAGTAAGCGATTTTGTAGGTAATTACCCGTGTTTTACCTGAACCAGCTCCAGCGATAACTAGACTTGGACCGTCATTGTAGATAACCGCTTCACGTTGACTTTCATTGAGTTGTTGAAGGAAATCTGCCATTTGTAATATTTCTCCTTACTCTACTATTTTACTTTTACTGAAGAATAGATAAGACCTCACTGAGATAGCATTTTAGCATTATTATCCCAACAAGCATACTCAGGTAAATTGGAGATAGCAATTTTGAACAACCATCTTATTAAATTTTTCTATCATTTTTAATATTCTGGATGCCATAACTCAAATTTATCAATAAATAGCAACTACTTCTATTTCTATCAGGGCATTTTTGGGCAAAGTTTTTACTGCAATAACTGAACGAGCTGGATAAGGATGAGGTATAAAATATTTACTATATATTTCATTCATTACTGCAAAATTTGATATGTCGGACAAAAAAACGGTTGTTTTGACAATATTTTTTAAGGTCAACCCTATTTCATCTAAAATTGCAGTTATATTTTTGAATATTTGTTCAGTTTGTTCAGTTATTGAATTCGAGATAAATTCTCCTGTTGCCGGATTGATTCCTAATTGCCCAGAAAAAAAAACAAAATCTCCTGCTTTTACTGCTTGTGAGTAGGGTCCAATAACTTCTGGGGCATTTTTGGTTGAGATAACCTTTTTCATAAATTTTTGCCTTTTCAATAAAATTTCATGAAGGTAAAAAAAAAACACTAACTTGCATCGATTTTGTAAATATTTGTGTGGTATGTTATGTTGGACGGGAAAAAGATTGTACTAGGAATTACTGGAAGCATAGCAGCTTATAAAGCTGCTTACCTTGCTCGTGCATTAATAAAGAAAGGAGTGGAAATACAAATTGTAATGACTCCTAAAGGAAAGGAATTTATTACGCCAGTTACCTTATCAGCTTTGACCCAAAAACCTGTAGTGATTGATTTTTTTGCTGCAAATGAAGGTACATGGCATAGTCATGTCAACTTAGGTTTATGGGCAGATGCTATGCTAATAGCACCAGCTACAGCCTCTACTATTGGGAAAATGGCAAATGGAATAGCCAGTAATATGCTTATAACCACTTACTTATCTATGAGAGCCCCCGTATTTGTAGCACCGGCCATGGATTCAGATATGTTTATTCATCCTACAACACAGTATAATATTGATAAATTGCAATCATATGGAAATCATATTATTTTTCCTACAATTGGCTATTTAGCCAGTTCTTTAGAAGGTAAGGGAAGAATGGAAGAGCCCGATACAATTGTAAAAATTATTGAGTATTTTTTTGAAAAAAAAAAGCAATTAATAGGGAAGAAAATATTAATAAATGCTGGTCCCACCCACGAAAGAATAGATCCTACGCGTTATATAAGTAATTATTCTTCAGGAAAAATGGGCTTTGCTTTAGCAGAAGAATGTGCTGAGAGAGGAGCAAAGGTAATCTTAGTAAGTGGTCCTGTACGATTGAAAACTATTCATCCGAATATATTCAGGATTGATGTTGAGTCAGCAGAGGAAATGTATAATGCTACATTAAGCAAATTTTCAGAAATAGATATAGGAATACTCTGTGCTGCAGTTGCAGATTATAAACCTTTGTATTATTCAGAAAACAAAATTAAACACAAAGCAAATGAACCGTTTTCATTGGAATTGACATCTAATCTAGATATCGCTCTTGCTTTAGGTAAAATGAAGAAATCAGGACAAATTTTGGTGGGTTTTGCTTTGGAAACCGAAAATGAATTGTCTAATTCAATAGAAAAATTACAAAAAAAGAACCTGGATTTCATTGTCTTAAATTCTTTGAAAGAAAAAGGATCCGGATTTCAAACAAATACTAATAAAATAACGATTATTAATATGATAGGAAAACAAAAGGAGTTCCCATTGAAATCGAAAAAAGAAGTAGCAATAGATATTGTTGACTACATCTTATCATTATAATATGTCGTTGTAATAACGATAGCAAGATTTTTATATTTAAATACTAACAAGAATACTAACAAGATCACTTTCATGAATTTAGAGTTGATTTTTCAATTTTTGGTTTTGGTAATTGTAATTGTTAATGTTATTCTCTTAAACAGAAATAATGTAACGACTCGTGATGAATTTAGAAGAAATAGAGATGAAAATAATAAATCTGCTAAAGACAGTAGAGAAGAATTATCTTCGTCACTAAAAATGAATCGTGAAGAATTATCGAAAAATATTTCAAATTTCTCTGAAATATTGAATAGGGAATTCAAATCTATTCAAGATTCTGTTAGTATGGCTAATAAATATGGTAGAGAAGAATTAACAAAATCATTGAAAGATTTTGAAGAAAAATTTTCAGCAAGAATTGATTCTTTAGCAAAAGATACAAATATTGTTTTCGAAAAAAATAGGGAAACAATAGAAAAGAAACTAACAGAAATACAAAAAAACAATAGTGCGAAACTTGAAGAAATGCGAAAAACTGTTGATGAAAAACTACATGATACATTAGAAGAAAGATTTACAGAATCATTTAAATCTGTAAGTAACACTTTAGACAAACTTCAAAGAGGAATAGGTGAAATGCGTAATGTGGCTAGTAACGTTGGTGATTTAAGGAAAGTATTATCCAATGTTAAAACAAAAGGTGTCCTGGGTGAATATCAGCTTGCTGCAATACTTGAACAGCTTCTTCCGCCTAGTCAATATGCCAAAAATGTTAAAACAAAATCGGGGAGCAAAGAAAATGTTGAATTCGCGATAAAAATACCTAGCAAAAAGGAAACACATGAATTTATATGGTTACCTATTGATGCAAAATTTCCAACTGCAGATTATGAAAGTCTTATGTCTTCATATGAAACAGCTGATTTACAAATGATTGAACGCTCTAAAAAAGATTTAGAGACAAAAATAAAAAAGTTTGCAAAAGATATTCATGAAAAATATATAGATCCTCCTAATACAACTGAATTTGCAATAATGTTTTTACCCTTTGAAGGATTGTATGCGGAAGTATTACGCATACCAAATCTTTTTCAAAGTATACACGTAGAATTCAAAATTACAATTGCTGGGCCAACTACTATATCAGCTTTTCTTAATAGTCTTCAAATGGGATTCAGAAGTTTGGCTGTTGAAAAAAGAACAAGTGAGATATGGGATTTATTAGGTGCTGTAAAGACGCAATTCAGTAAGTTTGCCGAAGTTGTAGAAGCAGCAAAAAAGAAACTTGACAGTGCAAGTGAAGAATTGGCCAAAACGGGCATCCGATCAAGACAAATTGAAAAAAAATTAGAAAACGTACAATCATTGCCTGAACCTGATTCACAAAAACTACTGGGTGATTTGGACTTTGAAAACGAAAAAATACAGTAGAAAAAGAAGTGCATAATAAACATGTTCGTTTTCAAAAAAACGAAGTACTTGAATTATTATAATAATGCGTTCTATCCAGGTATTTTGTTTCACTACATTTTACAAAACTTACTTAATATGAAAAAGCTTTTATTCCCTGGTAAGTTTATTGTTTTTAAGCCTCTAGGCTATTTACCCAAGAGAAAGAGGTGGAAAATGTTAATGAGCAACAAATTGATATTTTTGAGTGAATTGGAAGAAAATTGTGACCACGTGTGATATAGAAAATTTTTACAAAAAGTTCATTCACTATAGGAAATATTTCATTTGCAAATTTAATGTGTACACGGGTGTGCACATACGATCTTACATTCTGAGATGGTTTTTTTCTACAAATGAAACATCTAAGAAAATACCTTAGTAAGTACTTCGAATACTTATAGCCTTACGTTGATTTTCCAGAATAATTAAATGTAAAGGGCATTAATGTAATTATGAAATAAATTGCCATGATGAAAAGCAATAATAGTATTGGAATACTATCGAAAATTGCAAGAAAAGTCAGTTTGGCTTTTTCTATATTCTATTTTCTTTAAAAATCTTTAATATGGGAAGTCATAACATATTTTATTACAACTTACTTTACTCTAACAATTAATGGCAAATTTAAACCTTCAAAAAAACCAGTATGCTTCAAAGTTTATCCGTAAGAAATTGTGCCCTAATATCCAAATTGGAAATAAATTTCTCCAAAAATTTTTCTGTCATTACAGGCGAAATAGGTTCTGGAAAATCCGTCGTTACAGGAGCTTTATCTCTGAATTTTAGGATTTAATCCTTTTTTCAATGAAAAACATAGAAAATATAATGCAAAAGCAAAAAACTGTATTATAAATAAAGAAAGAAATATGGAAGTTAGGTAAATTGCGTGCACTCGATGCTCCAATGGGATTAATGATTTGAAAGAATTAGGTTTTTATTTAATTGATATTCTCTCACAATATGGAAATTTATTATTGGAAGATAATAGCTTTTAACTACAGGATGTATTAGTCTGCAATAAAAACTTAAAGAATGAGTATAAAATGTTTATACTTCCTTCGTATCTGTTTATTATCAATTTCAAAGGTTAAAAGAAAAATCTAAAAGATCTGCTAATGAATAAGATTATCTCCTTTTCAATTTAGTCAGTTGAAAGAGACCAATCCAAAATTCGGTGAACAAGTAGAATTGCAAAGAAAACAAAGAGAATAGGAATCCCTTTCACATGATGAAAAAGGAATTGTTTTTTTATTGAAAAAATCTCTGAATATAGTTTTTTCTTTAAGAAAAGTGTGCCCTAAAGTGTGCCCTAAGTTGAATAAGTATAGCAGATAAATTACAAACAGTCCATTTGAATTTGAATGATATAGAAGGTATGGTCAAGAATGTTTAGGACTATCTCCTGATAGATTACAACAAGTTAACAAATGACTAGATTTGCTTTATTCTTTATAGCAAAAACACAAAGTAAATAATATGGGAAAACTCATTGAAGTGAAAAATCATTTTAAATAAACAATTAAAAGAAATAGCGAATTACGATGAATATATCAAGCCAAATGAAAGAATTATAGGCCAATATATTTTGATTAGCTCAAAAATTGACTCGAACTCGATGTAAAGCAGCTATATTGTTAGAAACCCAATTAAAAAAGCAAGCTAGTGCTTTAGGAATTCCAAAAATGCAGTTTAATTGTCAAATAACAGATAAGAATCCGGATACTTTTGGGCAGACAATCTAAAATTCTTATTTCCAGTAAATCAAAATAATGATTTGAGAGTAATATTTCAAATAGCTTCAGATAGTGAAGCTCCCAAGGCTAATGTTGGGACTAGAAGCTTTGTTAGCTGTAAGTAACAGCACTTTCCTTCTATTATTTTTGATGAAATAGAATTACGGATGTTTCAGGAGAAATTGCTGATAAAATGGGAAAACTAATGCACAAAATGAAAATGGGCAGAGTAATGGCAGGTAATTGTTATTAATACCCGTTTGCCGTAATTAGCGGCACGATGAGACAATTAATTTGTGATATACAAAACAAAGAAAAGAATCCTCTATGGAAATATTTATTCATCAGTTATCTAAAAAAGAAAGGATAAGAGTAATTGTTCAATTACTCAGTAGTTCGGAATTGACAAGTGCTGCTATAGAAAATGCCAAGGAATTATTAAAATGAAAGAATTTGAAATGATTTTCGGCAAACGAGCCATTATAGAAGCTATACAGATAGGTAAAAAAATAGATAAAATTTTGATATGCAAAGGGTTACAGAGTAAGCTGTCTCATGAATTGTTTAACATCATAAAAGAAACAGATATTCTTATTCGCCGAGTACCTCGTGAAAAATTAGACCGATTGACTCGCAGAAATCATCAGGGATTAGTTGCTTTTATTTCAACCATCACTTATCAAAAATTGGAGAGTATTGTTCCATTTTTATATGAAGAAGGAAAAGTTCCACTTATTTTATTATTAGATGGAATAACTGATGTACATAATTTTGGAGCCATTGCCCGTAGTTGTGAATGTGCAGGAGTAAATGCAATTGTTATTCCACTCGTCAATAGTGTTTCAGTTAATGCCGATGCTATAAAAATTTCTGCAGGAGCATTAATGTCACTATCTGTTTGTCGTGAATCCAATATTATGAATGCTGTCAAATTTCTGAAACTGTGTGGATATAAAGTTTATGCAGCTACTGAGAAAGCTACAACTCTCTATACAAAGACTGATTACACATATCCAACAGCTATCGTAATAGGAAGTGAAGATAAAGGTATTTCGCCAGCTGTTTTATATCTTTGTGATAAACTGGTAAAGATCCCTACCTTGGGGAATATTACATCATTAAATGTATCAGCTGCTACTGCGGTACTTCTGTACGAAGTCCTTCGGCAAAGGACTACGTGTTCTTAACGGTTTTGCAATTATTACTAAATCATGAATTTACAACTGTTAAGGCATAAATCATTAGTTTCGGATTTGTATTATTCATCGATAGCTGCTCCTTAATAAGAATAAGATTCTATTATCAAGGATTCCAATGCTTTTATCATGCTTTTATCTTTTCTTCTATTGTCGCTAACATATCACTCAATCGTTCTACATTAGATTTTGTAATGGCGATTCGTCCAGAACGAATAAACTGTAAAACACCTATCTTTTCACTCAACTCTGTGAACAAAGCTTGTGTTTCATCATAATGCCCAGTCTTTTCTAAGACAGTCCAAACTTCGGTCATGTCCAATATTCGAACATTATATTGACGAATAAGGTCTTCAATAGATCTCAAAACTAGCAAACGAGATGTAGAAACTTTGTACAAAGCGATCTCCTGAAAAACAAGGTCTACATCTATATTGTAATAAGCCTTTAATATATCAACTTGTTTATCAATTTGTTTTGTTACTTTACATATGATTTCTGCATCAGCGAATGTAGTAATTGTAAATTTATGGATACCCTCAAGAGCAGACTGAGAAACAGAAAGTGTTTCTATGTTTAGTCCACGCCTTGTAAAAATAATAGCTACTTGGTTCAGTAAGCCAACAATATTTTCAGAAAATATTGTTATTGTATAAAGTATTTTATTTTTCATCTCCTAACAATATATGTGTAATGCATGCCCCAGCTGGAATCATTGGATAAACCATACTTTTTGATAACACTTTAGCTTCCAGCAAGTAGGTCCCCTTTGTTTCTAACATTTCGTAAATAGCTTCATCTAATTCTTCTCTTCTAGAAACACTTCTTCCCGGAATGCGATAGGCAGATGCTATTTGAATGAAATCAGGATTATCCATAGCTGTTTCAGAATATCGTTCGGAAAAGAATAGTTCCTGCCACTGGCGAACCATTCCTAAATAACTATTATTCAAAAGAATGATTTTGACATCAATATTTGACTGCATAATTGTTCCTAATTCTTGAATGGTCATTTGAAATCCACCGTCTCCGACAAAGAGACAAACTGTACGATTAGGAACACCGCATTTTGCCCCTATAGATGCAGGTAAACCAAACCCCATTGTTCCTAATCCCCCTGAAGTTACTACACTACGAGTTTGTTTATATTTGAAGTAACGAACCCCCATCATTTGATTTTGACCTACATCTGTTACCAGAACTGCATTGCCTTCAGTAGCTTCTGATACTTTATGTACTACTTCTCCCATTCTTAAAGGACCTACTTGAGAATAAAGTTCTTTTTGGATAACTGTATTCAGTTCTTGTTCCAATAGAGATTTGAATGTTTTTTTCCAAGCCGTATGTTGTGTTTTTTTTAATAATTTATTTACCGCCGGAAGAGTTTCCTTTATATTTCCCAAAACGGCAACATTGACTTTAACGTTTTTATTGATTTCTGAAGGATCTATATCAAAGTGTATAATTTGAGCTTGTTTAGCATAAGTATTCAAATCTCCGGTAACGCGGTCATCGAAACGCATTCCAATGGCAATCAATACATCACATTCATTTGTTTTCAAATTAGCAGCAACATTACCATGCATCCCTAACATTCCCATATTTAAGGGTTCATCACTTGGCAAAGCAGAAAGCCCCAACATAGTAGAGGCGGCAGGAATATCTCCATGCTGTAAAAAGTCTAACAGTTCTTTCTCAGCGTTGCCCAAAATCACACCTTGTCCCACCAAAGCTAATGGTTTTTTGGAATGATTAATAAGGCTAGCTGCAGATTGTAAACTTTCTTTACTTGACCCTGGCACCGGAACATACGAACGGATATGATCAATACAGACAGGATGATAAGAAATTTGTGCTGTTTGTGCATTTTTAGTAATATCCAATACAACCGGCCCCAAACGACCGGACAAAGCAATATAAAAAGCACGAGCTATTGCCCAAGGGATTTCATCAACATCTCGTACTTGATATGCCCATTTAGTAATGGGTTGAGTGATCCCAATCACATCTATTTCTTGAAAGGAATCAGTGCCTAATAAAATGGAGGGTACCTGCCCCGCAATAACCACTATAGGTGTAGAATCTATCATCGCATCAGCAACTCCTGTAATTGTATTAGCGATTCCAGGCCCAGAAGTAACCACTGTAACGCCTACTTTTCCCGAAACACGAGCATATCCTTGCGCTGCATGAACAGCACCTTGTTCATGGCGAACAAGAATATGACGAAGCTTGTCTTTATAGTCGTACAAAGCGTCATAAATGGGTATAGCTTGCCCCCCCGGATAACCAAAGACAATATCCACCCCTTCGTGCAAAAGAGATTCTATCAGAGCATAAGAACCAGGGAGCAATTGTATTGATTTGTGATTTACCATTGATAATATCTAATTCAGAATCTTCAATACAAAAGTAAAATCATTTTCTATATTTTGAAATTTTCAGAATAAATGAATTGTCAGTTAATTTATATTGCTCTGAAATGAAACTCTAGCTTAGAATTAAAATATGCTCAGTCAATAATATTTAAGTGTAAGCGTATTTATATGAATATTTAAAAAATCGACATTTTTTTGTAAAATCAGTTTTTAATCTATTAATACGTGATTAGGCCCTGTCTATACAAGTTTTTATGGTTGGAATAAGAAAATAGTTTAAATCAAGGGGAGATTTTAAAATAGACACTTTTTTATAAGATCCCTAAGATTGATAGATTTAAGAAAATACTTTCTTGCTATCTCTGTGTTTTTGTATACCTTTGGCATCTAATTCTTAATGTTGGGATTCAAAAAAGAACGAAAATAAATCAAGGAGATAAATGGCAAAGAGTAAGATCATTGAAGTAATGGCTCCAATAGGTTCATACGAGTCTTTGTCTGCCGCAATACAGGGAGGAGCTGATTCAGTTTACTTTGGAATTGAAGATTTGAATATGCGTTCGAATTCTACTAGTAACTTTACAATAGAGGATATCCTAAAGATTGTCCCAATCTGTCAGCAACACCAAATAAAAACGTATCTTGCTGTCAATACTATCCTCTACAACAACGATCTTGTTTCCATGCGTGCGATAATCAATGCTGCTCGAGATGCTGGAATTTCGGCAATTATTGCAGCGGATGTAGCAGGAATGCTTTATGCTCGCGATAAGGGTATGGAAATACATCTTTCTACACAATTGAATATCTCCAATATAGAATCACTTCGTTTTTATGCACAGTTTGCAGATGTAGTAGTTTTAGCAAGAGAATTAACACTTGAACAAGTAAAAGAAATTCGTAGACAAATTGTTGAACAAAAGATAAAGGGACCTAGTAGTAAATTGCTACGTATAGAAGCATTTGCGCATGGTGCTCTTTGTATGGCAATTTCTGGGAAATGTTATTTGAGTTTACACGAAATGAATTCATCAGCTAATAGAGGCAAATGTAATCAGGTTTGTAGACGAGGATACATTGTTAAAGACAAACAATCGGAGATAGAATTAGAGATAGATAACCAATATATTTTTTCATCTAAAGATTTAAAAACTATACGTTTTATTGATAAAATGATAGATTCAGGTATCGAAATTTTTAAAATAGAAGGACGTGCAAGAGGACCAGAATACGTGCGAGTAGTGACAGAATGCTATAAAAAAGCCATTAAGGCGTATTTTGAAAACAATTTTACAGAAAAAATGAAAGATACTTGGGATGGGCAACTTAGGCGGGTTTTTAATCGAGGTTTCTGGAATGGTTATTATTTAGGACAGCGACTGGGTGAATGGAGTAATTGCTATGGGAACGAAGCTTTAGAAAAAAAAATGTACATTGGCAAAGTTGTTAATTATTTTCCCAAAATACAGGTAGGTGAATTTTTGATGGAAACACAAGAACTTCATAAAGGTGACAAAGTATTAATTACAGGACCAACAACTGGTGCTTTGTTTTTGAAAGCCAATGAAATTCGGGTAAATCTATTGCCCGTAGAAACAGCTGCACAAGGAGAGCGATTTTCTATGCCCGTATCCGAGAAAATACGTCCTTCGGATAAAATATTTAAAATAACAAATAGACTAAGATAAACGTTATATGGGAAAATTTTTTGAAATAGAAATGAAAGTGCGTGATTATGAATGTGATTCACAAGGAATTGTAAATAATGCCAATTATTTGCATTATTTTGAAAATACAAGACATGAATTTTTACTCTATATAGGACTGTCTTTTGCAGATGCACATCAAAAAGGGATAGATTCTGTTATAACACATGTTGAATTAGACTATAAATATTCGCTTCGTGGAGATGATGTTTTTATTTCTTTTTTGATGATTGAACGAAAAGGAGCAAAAGTTATTTTTCATCAAAGTATTCGCCGCAAAATTGATAATAAAATATGTTGTAAAGGCAAAATAGAAGCTGTTATTTTAATTAATGGAAAACTCTCTAGAGGCAATTATTATGATTCCTTGATGAAAGATTACTTCATTAAGTAATGTAAAAAACCATTTATTATTTCTAATAATAGAAAATGACTAGTATTTTTTTACTAGTCTGTAGCTGTATGAAATACATAGGATATACGAA
The DNA here is from genome assembly GCF_000010645.1 of Candidatus Azobacteroides pseudotrichonymphae genomovar. CFP2. Taxonomy (NCBI): domain Bacteria; kingdom Pseudomonadati; phylum Bacteroidota; class Bacteroidia; order Bacteroidales; genus Azobacteroides (SeqCode); species Azobacteroides pseudotrichonymphae (SeqCode). The sequence goes on along the minus strand of NC_011565.1, from coordinate 877,449 downwards.
ATAAGTTTATTGTTTTTATGGATTTATTATAAGTTTTTTAATAAAAAATTATTACCGTTTAATTGATATAATGACAATTTACAAAATCAATCAAACGTAAGAGGTATAGTGATTGAGGAAATAGAACGAATATTGCCTAATTATGAGTCAATTAAATGGAAAGATATTTGTGATTATACGAAAGAGATAGAAGTCAATTTTTAATTTTCCGTTATAAAGACCTTGAAAATCAAGGATACAATGGTGCGTTAATAAATCCTGATAATTAGATGGCGAATGTCGATCTTATCAAAATGACTTACAAATTTTGATAAGAAAAGTTAAGGCTGGTTACGAAAATAAAATGCATGATGTTGACTTTCATTTTGCTCTCCAAAGCAAATAAGGGCTTATGAGTCTAGTGAAAAACTTCAAATCATAAAAGAAAAAGTACTTTCGTATACTGAGGAAATCAAGAATATAGAGAACGGTTTGGAAAATAATCAAGGAAATATTTATAGAGACATATTTTTTGCTTACCAGAAAGATTTTACAAGATGAATTTCATCGCTTATTCAATCAGTTATCTATGTACTCCTCCTCTACGGAGTAGATTTAACGAAAAAAACTGAAACAAGTCATTGAAGTTGAAAAAGGCTTCAAAAAATAATCAAAGATATAGTGAGAGATTCTCTAAATGAAAAAGATTCGATTATATAAAAAATATCAAGAAATATGAAAAGTTGATAGATAAGATTTGGTTGTTTTCTTACAGGATACAATCCTGAGATTATAAACGATTGTAGTCAAGTAACGGTAGAGACTGTGAAACAATATTTATCGGCAATGCTTATTATTGCTACACTCTGGGATTTATTGGTTATACTTTTCAAGTAGAAAAGAATAATTATTCTCATTAATGGTAAAATAAGAGGAGTAATAATGCTTTTTTACGTCTGATTTCATCCCATGGATCTTACCGTTTTCTGCTTGCTTGTCTTGTGTTAATTATTGGTTCTATTATATACTTGATCAAATTCTTTTTAAAGATGATTTTGCCGATAAAAACAAGAGAGATAAATGATCAAATTGGCCGAATTAATAATGAAATCTTAAAAAAAGAAATTGAAAAAGATCTTCCTAATAAAAATATTGCCAGAAATCTTTTTATTTCAGCGACATCTACTAGTGTACAAAAACAAAAGGATTCAACAAGTCGTATGCAAGTTGTTGGTAACGAGGTGCGTACGCAATCTCAAATAAATCCAAATTTAAACTGAGTTACTCAAATTTAAAATGATGATATCATCGTGGATTACAATATGTGTTTGTACTATATTTTCCCTTATGATAGAGAGTTACTTGTTTTAATAATTAAATGGATGACAACAGCAGATAATGATGATTATCATGAAACTATTATTTGTCAAATGAAAGCTAGAATACAAAAACTCAAAAATTTAGGTAGATAAATTAGGTAGAAGCAAAATAACTTTGCAAAAAAGTTATTTTGCTTCTCTTGTCATTTTCATATTCTGCTTATAATAGTGGGGAGCAACCATACTAAGACCAGCTTCGCTGAATTTATCTTGAATATTTTGCCTTAGTTCAGAAAAAGATTGTATCAATTTATCAGCGTCATTTATATAGGCGTTTATTTGATAAGTAGTATAAAAATCCCCAAAACTTGTTTCGAGAACAAAAGGATGGGGTTCCTTTAAAATATTGGGTGTGGCTTCTGCTCCGTCAAGAAGAATTTTATGTATAATTCGCCAAGGAGTATCGTATCCAAAAGTTACATCGAAATGTAAGATTAATCCGTTTGTTCTTGCCGATTCACTCAGATTAGTAGTTTGTGCATTAATTACTGTAGCATTAGAAATAGTTACTATTTCGTTTTTTATAGTTAAAATACGAGTTACGATAGGTGTCTTTTCAATAACATTTCCCATGATATCATTTATTTTTATCATATCTCCTATTTTGAACGGACGCATATAAGTGATGATTATTCCAGCTACTAAATTACTGATAGCTGAACTAGAGCCAAGGGAAAATATCAAGCCTACTAAAACTGAAACACCTTTAAATGCATCTGATTCAGAATGAGGTAAGTAGGGATAGATTAAAGCAATCATAAAAGCATATAATAAAAATCGTATGATGCCAAATGTTGGTTTTGCCCAATCTGGATAAAATCCGTGTAATTTTAATCGTTCCTTTTCAATTTCCTCTGCTAATGCTCTAACTCCTTTTATTACATAATAAAATATTATCCAAATAATTATGATAGTAAATAAATTGGGTATATATTGGACAATGCCCACACCTATCTTTTTTATTGGACTCCATATATAAGAAAAGATTTGTATCGATAAATTTTCTGTTTGAGGGAAGATGCTAAAAATAATAGGGAAAAATATTAGTAACTGAATAGTAATAACGACGAATCTCAATGCTTTCAATAAAGCATAAATAATTCTTATTTGTCTTCCAACGTTAAGCAATTCATAGTTTTTGATAAAAAATGGCTTTAATCGTTTTTTTCGTATTAATTTTACCTTTTTTCGCAAATTCCAATACCCCTTATTTGTTGCCTTAAATAAAATGTACTGAATTGTTAATATTAATAAAACTAGAACAATATTTTTAATTGAATTTTCTAGCCTATGTTTTTTTTGCAATGTTTTCAGTGCTTTAACAATAATTGTTTTATTCAATACAGCTAAATCTCTTCGAGACATTTGAGTACAGTAAGCATCTTTATCGGTCAAAGTCATAATTGGCTTACCATCATATGTTATATTGGTCGTGTAATTATCTGAGATAATACAAACTTTGTCGGGATTTATTCCATTTTTTTTACCTAGCTTTTCAATGGTAGATTGAATTTGAATTGCTCTTTGTATAGGGCGTAGCCCTCCACTGCCTTTATATATGTAGAATAAAGTGTCTTTTTCTATGATTACAGGTATCTCGCTAATAACATCATATAAAGAATCTGTTTCTACTAGTTTTAATTTTGCCGAACTAGTCTGGATATGAGATTGTGTCCGTTCAATTCCAAACGATTCGGTTTCCAAAATCTTAGGGAAAAATAATAGAGGCACTATTTCAATCCAATAAAAAATCAGCGAATGACAAAACATTACCATAATGTCATAAATCTTAAATTTTTGATAATACAAATTTATAGAAAAAAGGGGATTGATTAATTACGTACTGCTTATTCATTTATTATCTTAGCATTTTGGACATTTTCTTTATTTTTGTCAGAGGAAAGAAGTGTACAAAATTTTTATAATCTGGAAATGGTATTTTTTTTTAAAGCAATTACTAATTCTATTTTAGCAGTCCAAACAATTCAAGAATTAAATAGTACAGATATAGATAAATTGATTTGGCTTTTTGGGGGAGCAGAATTGCTAAAAGACAGTCATATAGATGTCCTTGTAGTAGGACCTCGTCGTGAAATGATTACTCCATGGAGTACTAATGCAATGGAAATTACCCAAATTATGGGCATAAAGGGAATTCTAAGAATAGAAAAGTTTCAACTTTTATCTCAAACTCTTTCTGAAAAAGAACTAAAAACAACATATGATCCAATGCTTTATCAATTATATCGTAGCATTGGACAAGATATTTTCACCATAAATAAAAAACCAGAAGGTATCATTTTAGTAAAAAATATTGCCAATTTTAATTCTTTGGAAGGATTGGCTTTAAGCGAAGAAGAGATAGATTATCTTAATGGAGTAAGTAAAAGATTAGGAAGACATCTTACTGATAGTGAAGTGTTTGGTTTTTCACAAGTGAATTCAGAGCACTGCCGACACAAGATATTTAATGGAACATTTATAATTGATGGAGTGAATAAAAAGTTCACTCTTTTTCAATTAATCAGGAGGACATCTGAAAAAAATCCCAATTATTTAGTTTCAGCATACAAAGATAATGTAGCTTTCAATCAGGGACCAATAATAAAGCAATTTGCTCCAGCTGCAGGATATAAACCTGATTTTTTTGAAATAAAAGAAATAGAGACTGTTATCTCGCTAAAAGCGGAAACGCATAATTTCCCTACTACAGTAGAACCTTTCAATGGAGCTTCAACAGGAAGTGGTGGAGAAATACGAGACCGTTTAGGGGGAGGCAAAGCATCATTACCCATTGCAGGTATAGCAGTATATATGACATCTTATCTTTGGAATAAAGGAGTGAATAGGAAGTGGTTATACCAAAGTCCTGAGCAAATTTTGATAAAAGCATCCAATGGAGCCTCAGATTTTGGTAATAAATTTGGGCAACCTCTTATCTGTGGTTCAGTTCTAACTTTTGAACATCAAGAGAATGGAAAACTATATGGATACGATAAAGTAATTATGCTAGCGGGAGGAATAGGTTTTGCAAAACGAAAAGATGCTTTAAAAGGGAAAGTGAAAGTTGGAGAAAAAATAATTGTTCTTGGAGGAGATAACTACCGTATCGGTATGGGAGGAGGTGCTGTATCTTCAGTTGATACAGGAGAATATTGTAATGGTATAGAATTGAACGCTGTACAAAGGGCAAATCCAGAAATGCAAAAGCGAATAGCGAATGTTATTCGTACTCTCTCCGAATCAAATAATAATCCAATTATCTCCATTCATGATCATGGTGCTGGAGGACATTTGAATTGCTTTTCCGAACTAGTAGAAAATACGGGCGGATATATAGAAATCGATAAATTGCCAATAGGAGATCCAACTTTATCAGCAAAAGAGATTATTGGTAATGAAAGTCAGGAACGAATGGGATTATTGTTAAAAACAGAGGATGTTGAAAGGGTAAGTAAAATATCTGAACGTGAACGTTCTCCAATGTATATTGTCGGTAAAACTACTGGGGATATGCGATTTGTTTTTGAACAAAAAGATGGTAAGCGTCCTTTAGATATGCATTTAAATGATTTTTTTGGAAAACCACCTCATATGATTATTAGAGATGTAACTGTCAAGGAATCATTTAAAAACCCTAAATACAATAAGGACAATATTTTCAAATACATTGAACAAGTATTAAAATTGGAAGCAGTTGCTTGCAAAGACTGGCTGACCAACAAAGTAGATCGCTCAGTAACAGGAATGGTAGCCCGTCAACAGTGTGTTGGAGAAATACAATTACCATTAAGCGATTTAGGAGTAGTAGCTTTAGATTACTATGGACAAGTTGGAATTGCAACAGCTATCGGTCACGCACCACAAATAGCCTTGGTCGATTCCGCTGTTGGTTCAGTAATGGCTATAGCAGAATCCTTAACCAATATTTTATTTGCTCCTTTGAAAAATGGACTAAAAAGTGTTTCCTTAAGTGCTAATTGGATGTGGGCATGTAAAAATAAAGGTGAAGATGCCCGTTTGTATAAAGCTGTGGAAGCCTGTTCCCAATTTGCTTGTGATTTAGGAATTAATATCCCAACCGGAAAAGATTCCTTATCCATGACTCAAAAATATAAAGATAGTAAAGTATATGCACCTGGAACAGTTATTATTTCAGCAGCGGCAGAGGTTTCAAATATCAGAAAAATTGTTTCCCCTGTGTTGGTTAATGATGTTAATACGACAATTTATTATATCGATTTTTCTTCGGATAATTTTAAATTGGGGGGGTCTGCCTTTGCTCAATCTTTGGATACAGTGGGTCAGGATATTCCAACAGTGAATGATACACAATATTTCAAAAAGGCTTTTAATATTGTTCAAGGATTGATAAAAGAGAGATTAATTTTATCAGGACATGATATTTCGGCAGGAGGTATGATAACTACTTTATTGGAAATGTGCTTTGCCAATGAAACAGGAGGTATGAAGATTTGTTTATCATCTTTGGGAAAAGGAGATGTTGATATAATCAAAAAAATTTTTAGTGAAAATGTAGGTATTATTATACAAGTGAAAGATACGGAAGTTGTTGAAAAATATTTGAATGAACAAAAAATACGAAGAGTTAATATTGGTTCTCCAATGAAAGAACGCTGTATTTTATTATCTGACTTAAAAATGCAATATCGTCTTGATATAAACTATTTACGTGATATATGGTATTACCCTTCTTATTTATTAGATAGGAAACAATCCGGGAAAATTAGAGCGAAAGAACGTTTTGCAAACTATAAACATCAAATATTAATAAATGTATTTCCGAAATCATTCGATGGGAAATTGAGTAGTTATAATATTTCTGCTGATAGAAAAATACAATCAGGTATTAAAGCTGCTATTATCCGTGAGAAAGGAACTAATGGTGAACGAGAGATGGCTTATGCCTTATATTTAGCAGGTTTTGATGTAAAAGATGTACATATGACGGATTTAGCTACTGGACGTGAAACATTAGAAGAAATCAACATGATTGTTTTTTGTGGTGGATTTTCTAATTCGGATGTATTGGGTTCGGCGAAAGGTTGGGCGGGAGCTTTTCGTTATAACGAAAAATCAGCAACAGCTTTAAGAAAATTTTATGCTCGAGATAATACATTAAGTCTAGGGGTTTGCAATGGATGTCAGTTAATGGTCGAACTTAGTTTAATTTATTCAAAGAATAAAAAACGACATTTAATGCTTCATAACAATTCACACAAATTTGAATCTGGATTTGTATCGGTAGAAATACCTCAAAATCATTCAATAATGTTTCGTACATTGTCAAATAGTAAGTTGGGTATTTGGATAGCTCATGGTGAGGGAAAATTCCAGTTGCCGATGAAAGAACATGAATATCACATTGTTGCTAAATATGTTTACAATACTTATCCAGGAAATCCAAATGGATCAGACTATGCTGTGGCTGGTATTTGCTCGGAAGATGGTCGCCACTTAGCTTTAATGCCTCATCTTGAGCGAGCAGTATTTCCATGGCAATGGGCATATTATCCTCAAAATCGTAATAAAGACGAAGTAAGCCCTTGGATAGAGGCATTTGTCAATGCCCGTAAATGGATTTCTAATAAACATTAAAAGATTAATGAGCGTAAAAAATATATTTGCTTATGTTCTCCATTGGCATTGGAGAGAAAAGCATATTAAAGAGCCACATTTTATTCTTATACTCAGTTTTATAACTGGTATTTTGACTGCATTTGCAGGTGTTTTATTAAAAAAGATCATTTGTCTTATACAATATTTTCTAAAAAATGAAATATATACCACTTATAACGAATACTCATACCTTGTTTGTCCTGCAATAGGAATTTTATTCTCTGGATTGTTTGTGAAATTTATTGCTAAAAATGATATAGGGCATGGAATTACTAAAATTCTCTATGCTATTTCTCAACGAAAAAGTCGTCTCAAAATGCACAATTTATGGACTTCATTGATAGCAAGTTCTGTTACAATAGGATTTGGAGGATCTGTTGGAGCAGAAGCTCCAAGTGTTATAACAGGTTCAGCTATTGGCTCCAATTTGGGACGATTGTTCAAAATGGACCAAAAAACACTTATGTTGTTAATAAGTTGTGGGGCAGCAGGAGCTATTGCTGGGGTTTTCAAGGCACCTATTGCAGGATTACTCTTTACAATTGAAGTGTTGATGCTAGATTTAACCACTGTCTCGGTTCTTCCACTTTTAATTTCTTCTGTAACAGCAGCCAGTATTTCTTATATTTTTACAGGTTCCGAAGCTATGTTTAAATACAATCAAACAGTAGCACATGATATAAAAAATATTCCATATGTTTTGTTGTTAGGTGTAACCTGTGGATTGATTACCGTCTATTTTGTACGAGTGTTGATTTGGATAGAAAGTATTTTTAATCGTTTAAAAAATTATTGGCAACGCTTTGCTCTGGGTGCTGTTATACTGAATATTCTTGTTTTTTTATTCCCTCCTCTTTATGGAGAAGGTTATGATATTATTGACGATCTTATCAATAACCAATACGATCAAATACTCAATAATACGTTTGTTTCAGGTATGAATATTTCTGGAGTGTCTGTTCTTTTTTTTATGCTTGTCATTTTTACAAAAGTTTTTGCTACAGGAGCTACAACTGGAGGAGGTGGATGTGGAGGGATTTTTGCCCCATCACTATTTTTAGGTTGTACTATTGGATTTATTTTTTCTCATTTATTAAATCTGCTAGGAGGGAATAATTTTTTACCAGAAAATAATTTTTCATTGATAGGAATGGCTGGTATGATGTCAGCAATATTACATGCTCCATTAACGGCTATTTTCTTAATTGCTGAATTAACAGGTGGATTTGGCCTTTTCTTGCCATTGATGATCGTTTCTAGCAGTGCTTATTTCACCATCTTGCTTTTTGAAAAATACAGTATCCATTCCATTCGTTTAGCAAACGAAGGTAAGCTTCTTACTCATGATAAAGATCATGCTGTATTAAATTTTTTATGCGTGAACACACTTATAGAAACTGATTTTCAGACTATTTATCCAGAAATGACATTAGGGGATATGGTTAAAGTCATTGCACAATCCAATCGAAGTGTTTATCCTGTTATTGATAGTAATGGTATTTTGCAGGGTGTTGTATTATGGGACAATATTCGTAATATCATGTTTCGTCCAGAATTATACGAACGATTCAATGTTGAGAAATTTATGATTTCGTCTTTAACGAAAATCAGAAATGATATGTCTATGGATGAAATTATGTATTTGTTTGAAGATAGTAAAGCATGGAATCTTCCAGTTATAGACAAGGAAAAGCATTATATAGGGATGATATCAAAATCTAAGATATTTAGTGCTTACAGAGATGTATTGCAAAAGAATTTTGCAGAAGATTAAATCTTATTTTAGTTTCAGTATCAGTATCAGTTTGAATTATAACTCATGAATAAAGTTTAATAATTTTTGTGTTATAGAGAGAACACTACTAAATAGTATTCTTCCGGAGAGGATTTTTTAATTGGAATACTATATCTTTGTACGATTTTTAGTTGAGAGGGAAAGGAATCTGTATGTTCACAAATGAGTTATTTATTTACATCCGAATCGGTATCTGAAGGTCATCCAGACAAAGTAGCAGACCAGATATCTGATGCTATATTAGATTATTTCATTGCGTATGATACTAATTCTAAGGTGGCGTGTGAAACATTAGTAACTAGTGGACAGATAATATTGGCAGGGGAGGTAAAGTCTAAAGTATATTTAGATATCCCCGAAATAGTTAGAGAAGTGATAGAAGGTATAGGCTATACAAAAAGTGAATATCATTTTGAGTCTAAATCCTCTGGTATAATTAGTCTTATTCATGAGCAATCAAATGATATAAGTCGAGGCATAGAGAGAGAGAGTCCCCTTGATCAAGGGGCAGGCGACCAAGGGATGATGTTTGGTTACGCTACGAATGAAACAGCCAATTACATACCTTTATCTTTAGATTTGTCTCACCAATTAATGAAAGAATTAACTAATATCCGAAAGTACGAGCCTGAGCTAATGCCTTATCTTCGTCCTGATGCTAAGTCACAAGTAACTATTCGTTATCACGATAACGATATCCCTAAAAGTATAGATACTATTGTTATATCTACACAACACGATGAGTTTGATACAGCGGAAGTTATGCAATCAAAAATTATGAAGGATGTTAGAAACATTTTAATTCCTCGAATTAAGGCTAATTATTCTGAAAATATACAAGCTTTGTTTGATGACAAAATCAAATATTATATCAATCCGACAGGGAAATTTGTTATTGGTGGTCCCCATGGTGATGCAGGATTAACAGGTAGAAAAATCATTGTAGATACTTACGGAGGAAGAGGTGCTCATGGTGGTGGTGCTTTTTCGGGTAAAGACCCTTCTAAAGTAGACCGTTCTGCAGCTTATGCTGCTCGCCATATTGCTAAAAATCTAGTAGCAGCAGGTGTATCTGAAGAAGTATTAGTACAAGTATCCTACGCAATAGGCGTTACTAAACCCATAAATATCTTTGTCAATACTTATGGTAAAAGTAAGGTCAAATTGACAGATAGTCAAATAGCAGAAAGAGTATTGGAAATATTTGACTTACGTCCCAAAGCAATTGAAAATCGTTTGAAACTTCGCAATCCAATTTATAAAGAAACGGCGGCCTATGGACATATGGGACGTCTACCAAAAATAGTAAAAAAAGTGTTTACCCCTCGGTATGCGAATGTAGCAAAGTCCAAAGACCTAAAAAAAGAACTAAAAGTAGAATTGTTTACCTGGGAGAAATTAGACTATGTAAAAAAAATTAGGAAAATTTTTCAATAAAAAACGTGAAACAAGAGTTGATAAATGAACTTATTCAGTTAGCATTTAAGGAAGATATCGGAGAATGTGACCATACAACTTTTGCAACTGTTCCTCCTTTATCAAAAGGGGAAATGAAGTTGATAATAAAGGAAGAAGGTATTTTGGCTGGGGTGGAAATTGCTAAGCAAATATTTTATACATTTGATTCAAATTTGAATGTAAGTGTTTACGTTTCAGATGGGAGAGAAGTAAAGCAAGGAGATGTGGTTTTTACAGTAGAAGGAAAGATCCGGTCTTTACTTCAGACCGAGCGATTGGTATTGAATGTTATGCAACGCATGAGTGGAATTTCTACTATTACTCGTAAGTATGTTAAAAAATTAGAAGGTACAAATACTCGTCTATTAGATACTCGTAAAACAACGCCATGTGTACGTGTGCTTGAAAAAGAAGCCGTTCGGATTGGTGGTGGAGATAATCATCGTATGGGTCTTTTTGATATGATATTAATAAAGGATAACCATGTGGATTTTGCAGGAGGTATACGGAATGCCATTATCCAAACAAAAAAATATCTCAAGAAGAAGAAATTGCAGCTTCCAATTGAGATAGAGGTACGTACCTTTGACGAATTAGATGAGGTGTTAGAAACAGGAAATATAGATCGTATTATGTTAGATAATTTCGATGTAGTAAATGCCCGTAGAGCTGTTGAACGAGTAAATGGTAGATATAAGCTTGAATCTTCGGGAAAGATTACTTATGACACTATTCGTGATTATGCTGAAGTGGGTATAGATTATATTTCTATTGGAGCATTAACTCATTCTGCAAAGAGTCTTGATATGAGTTTAAAAGCTATGGGCAATAAATAAAAAACAAATTTGCATTTTAGTTTTGATTCAAAAAGAAATAGCAAAAACGTGTGAAATTTTGAGGAACGGAGGAATTGTTCTCTATCCTACTGATACTATCTGGGGACTTGGGTGTGATGCCTCCAACGAAGAGGCAGTGGAGCGGATCTTTTTTATTAAAAAGCGTCCTAATACTAGGACTATGTTAATATTACTAGATTCTTTCGATGAATTGCATAATTATGTGGAAAATCTTCCTGAAATTACTCCCGATTTGATAGATATTTTTCATAAGAAACCATTAACAATTATTTACTCAGGAGCGAAAAATGTAGCTCCTAACTTGATTGCTTCCGATGGTACTTTAGGTATTCGTATAACGAAAGATTTTTTTTCTAAGCAATTATGTTTTCAATTGAAAAATCCTTTGGTATCGACCTCTGCCAATATTAGCGGTCAAGCTACTCCTACTACCTTTTCAGAAATAAGTAATGAAATTATTGAGTCTGTGGATTATGTGGTGAATTATAAAAGGAATATAATTCAATCAGCAAAGCCATCTAGTATTATTCAGATAGAGAATGGAAATTCAATAAAGGTGATACGGAAATAACGAAGAAATATGAAAATTATTTTACTGGGAAAAGAAACAATTAAAATAAAATTTTTATACGGGCAAATAGATTACTTTTTTTTTCTTGAAAAATTCTTCTTGAAAATAGTTGCTCAATTTGTATTCTATCACTCTTTTTTTAAATGGTTCCAGCTCGTCATGTAAATTCCCGCCCTTTAAACAAAGGAATCCGTTAGGTAAAGTATTTTGTTGCTTTATACTGATATTTTTCTGTGTAATATTCACCAATTCTAATAAGGGCATTGCTGCACGACTGATAATAAAATCAAATTGTCCTCGCTCATATTCTGCTCGCATACATTTGCATTTTACATTTCTTAAATTAAGTTTGCTGATGATATTTTCTAGTATTTTTATTTTTTTCGCTGTGCTATCCAAAAGAAGAAACCGAACATTTGGGAACAAAATAGCCAACGGTACTCCTGGAAAACCACCCCCTGTCCCCACATCCAATATTGTGGAATAATCGCAAAAGGATATTATTTGTGCAATACCTAGGGAATGTAGTACATGTCTCTCGTATAAATTTCCTATATCTTTTCTTGAAATAAGATTGGCTTTTCTATTCCAATTTGTATACAAATCACGTAAAGCAAAAAATTGTACTTTTTGCTCGTGTACAATATAGGGGAAATATTTTACTAGACTATTTTCAAAATGCACCAATCTACTAACATTGATAAATTGCTGAGGTAAATTATTTTTAACTTTTTTATCGATTGACACAACAAAGCCAATTGGAGGTTCGGGATAAAAAATTAGGAGGAAATTTGTTTTATTTTCCTCCTACAGTTTCCTAGGTTCGAGCAAATTACTTGCCTCCTTCCGGAGATTTTTCTTCATTTGCCTTTGGTTCTTCCTCAGAAGGTGATGATTTTTGACTGTCATCACTCTCATCAGAAGTCGGATTTTTTCCTACTTGTTCTGTTCCTTCTGTAGGGCTTCCTTCTTGACCTTCTTGTGATCCTTTGTTTTTGTTACAAGAACCAAAACAAATAACAGAAAAAAAAGCTGCAAACAATACTAATTTTTTCATTTTGTAGCGATTAAAACAACTTAAAAATTATATCAATTTCCCTCACGGAAATTACAGCTACAAATGTAATGTAATTTTTTAATACGTTATATCATATTTACATAAATATTTTTATGTCTTGATTTGTAAAATGTGTTATTTTTACGAAATGAATATTGTGATCATAGGCGCTGGACGCGTAGGATTAGTAACAGGGTCTTGTTTTGCTGAAATGGGAAACAATGTTACTGTTATAGACATTGACGAAAATAAAATACAAAGACTTCGGGAAAATATTGTTTCTTTTTACGAACCTGATTTAGAAAGATTGGTCCGAAAAAACCATAAAGTAGGTCGTTTACATTTTGAAATTGATTTAGCAAATTGTCTAAAAAGGGTGAAGGCAATTTTTATTGCTGTAGGAACTCCTTCAAATAATGATGGAACTGCTAATTTGTGTCAAGTATTAGAAGCTTCCCGTAACATAGGGAGAAATATAAAACACGATATTTTAGTAGTTATCAAAAGTACAGTTCCAGTAGGTACTTCTCAAAAAATCAAGAGTATCATACAAGAAGAATTAGACAAAAGAAGAGTAGGCATTTCTATTGAAATAGTATCTAACCCTGAATTTCTGAAAGAGGGAACGGCTATAAAAGATTTTATGAACCCTGACAGAGTAATAGTAGGAGTAGAAAATGAAAAAGTACAGAAACTAATAGATGAATTATATAAACCATATCGAATAATTTATACTGACATTCCTTCTGCGGAGATGATTAAATATGTGGCTAATGCGATGTTGGCCACACGTATTTCGTTTATGAACGATATTGCTAACCTTTGCAGTCTGATTGGTGTCGATATAAATATGGTCCGTATTGGTATCGGTTTTGATTCTCGAATTGGTACTAAATTTTTGTATTCGGGTTGTGGATACGGAGGAAGTTGTTTCCCAAAAGATATAAAAGCTCTGATTCAGATAGGTTATACAAATGGTTATGCAATGCAGCTTCTACAAGCTGTAGAAGCTGTCAATAACAATCAAAAAACAATACTCTTTGACAAACTTTTACGTATTTTTGAAAATAACTTGAAAGGGAAAATTGTTGCTCTTTGGGGTTTGTCTTTCAAGCCAAATACAGACGATATCTGTGAATCTCCTGCTTTGACACTGATTGACGCACTACTCAAAGCAGGGGCAATAATACAAGTATACGATCCTGTAGCATTGGAAGAAACAAGAAGACATTTTGGTAATAAACTGTACTATTACACGAATATGTACGATGCTGCCAAGAATGCAGATGTTCTGCTTTTGTTAACGGAATGGAAGGAATTTTATTCACCTTCGTGGGAATTATTAAAAAAAACAATGGGGCATTCAATTCTTCTTGACGGAAGAAATATTTACGACAAAAAAAAAATGCACTTAAATGGTTTCACTTACATTCATATATAGGTATATGGAAATTAAAAATAGGATTTCATTTTTTTAATATCCCTATTTTTATTTTCAATATCCCTCTGGAACAGAGAGGGTATTATGTGGAAAAATGGCAAATTTGTAAATAAACTACACATAAAGTATGTGTGACGTGTTCCTTGTGTCAGAACTCTCTGTCTTTGCATATATATTGTTAGCTCATGGTTGCAGTGACCTGGATCTCGATAATTGGCGACTGAGACTGAAAGGTTGTTTAGTTATTGTAGAATTCCCATTCTTCCAAAAATGATTTTATTTTATTCTTTGTTTTTGTTTAATTGTTTATTCCAATAAACAATTAAACAATGATATAAAGGTTTCTTTTTTTTTTTTGATTGACAAAAAGAATCTATTTGACAACGAGGTTCCAGAGTTCTTTCCCCCACCCTCTTCACTCTTCACAACCTTCTATGCCAAATAGAAGGTGTCATATTGTGCTTTTTTTGCTCCTGGACTTATACTTAAATTGATTATGGTTTCTTCTTTTCCATCATTAATATCACAGTTAGGCTTGCCTTACCAGATTTTTGCTCTATAACTTGTAATTTTTCCATCATTTTTACCGGTAAATTTTTGGAAACTAATTTTGGATTGTCTCCCAAAACACTTTTTCCCATTAACAGTAATTTCTCCATCCTTGCTCGCTTATACACCCGGTATTTTTTAGCAAATTTTCCACAATAGCATTTTCTCTCATTTTATAAGAAGAAGACATTGTATTCAATAATAGGACTGTCATCAGTTTTGTCCCAGAGAATAGCCGATAAAATAATATTGCTCTGAACCCCGGACAAAAAAATAAAAGGAGAAGGAAAACACTTCTAAAAATTTTTCATATATAAATTCCTCTTAGACTAAGAAAAGCAGGAAAAGTTTAATTCGTATTTAAAAAAAATCTTTTATTTTTCGTATTTGTATGCAAATGGGTTGTATTATTTATTTACCTTTATTGTGAATATATGATGGAATCATTACAGCAATGATGACTAAGATGACTAAAAAGCTGATTGTTGCCACAGGAAATTTGCACAAATTACAAGAAATTAAGGATATTTTAGGTGATGGTTTTAAACTTTTTTCTTTACAAGATGTTGCTTGTTTTGAAGACATTTTGGAAACTGAGTCTTCTTTAGAAGGGAATGCTTTGTTAAAAGCACAATATATTTATCAAAAATATGGATTGGATTGCTTTTCCGACGATACTGGATTGGAAGTATATGCTCTGAATTATGCGCCGGGTGTTTATTCCGCTCGTTATGCTGGAAAGGCAAAAGATTTAAAAGCCAATGTGTATAAAGTATTGAAGGAATTAGAAGGGAAAAATGATTATTCCGCTCGATTTAGAACAGTAGTTGCATTGATTTTTCGGAAGGAAAAATATTTTTTTGAAGGAATTGTGGAAGGAACAATTACGAAGGAAGAAAGAGGAACGGCTGGATTTGATTATGACTCCATATTTATTCCACAAGGATATACCCAAACATTTGCCGAATTAGGAGAAAAAATAAAAAATACTATTAGTCATAGGGCATTAGCTTTAAATAAATTAAGGAAATTTTTAAATGAAAAATAAATTTCAATTTACGGTCTTTTTAATTTATATCACATCTTGTATTGTATCAATAAATTGTTTGTAATCAATTCCTTATTTGGTTATAATTCGCTTGATTTTATCAAAAAAAAACTTATCTTCGTATTATGCTGCGTGATTGTGGATGGGAAAAGATAAAAAATTAATCTAACCCAAATAAAAAACTAAATCATTTTCTAAATGGCCAAAGTAGACTTAAGTAAATATGGTATCAGCAATAATATTATTGTTGTTTATAACCCTTCTTATGAAGACCTTTATAAAGCAGAAATAAACTCTGAAAACAAGGGATTTGAAAAAGGCATAGTGACTAATACAGGTGCTGTATCAGTAGATACAGGCAAATTTACCGGACGTTCTCCAAAGGATCGTTATATTGTAAAGGACCAGATAACTGAAAATACAATCTGGTGGGACGGCAATATCAATAAACCAATTTCGCGAACTATTTGGGATAATTTGAAAGATTTAACTATTAAACAGCTTAATACAGCGAAAAAACTATATATAATAGATGCTTTTTGTGGAACAAACAATGATACCCGTATGAAGGTACGTTTTATTGTTGAGGTAGCTTGGCAAGCACATTTTGTAACCAACATGTTTATTCGTCCTTCGAATTATGAATTAGATCACTATGGAGATCCTGATTTTGTAGTTTTCAATGGCTCTAAGACAACCAATCCAAAATGGAAAGAACAAGGTTTGAATTCTGAAATATATATTTTGTTTAATTTGACAGAAAAGGAACAAATTATTGGTGGTACGTGGTATGGTGGAGAAATGAAAAAGGGTATGTTTTCTATGCAAAATTATTATTTGCCTCTGAAAGGAATTGCATCTATGCATTGTTCGGCAAATGTAGGTGAAAAAGGCGATGTTGCTGTTTTTTTTGGATTATCTGGAACAGGTAAGACTACTCTTAGTGCAGATCCAAAGCGTTATTTGATTGGAGATGATGAACACGGATGGGATGATAATGGCATATTCAATTATGAAGGTGGTTGTTATGCAAAAGTGATAGATTTAAGTCAAAAAAATGAACCAGATATTTGGAATGCTATTCGTCGTGATGCTTTGCTGGAAAATGTAACTGTGAAAGCTGACGGTACTCTTGACTATTCTAAAGTAGCATCTAAAACAGAAAATACACGTGTTTCGTATCCAATTCACCACATTAATAAGATAGTACTTCCTTCGCGTGCTGGACATGCAAAAAAGATTATCTATTTATCTGCTGATGCCTTTGGTGTACTCCCTCCGGTTTCAGTATTGGATGAAAAATCTAGTCAGTACCATTTTCTTTGTGGTTATACATCTAAATTGGCTGGAACGGAACGTGGTATTACTGAACCAATTCCTTCTTTTTCTCCCGCTTTTGGTGAGGCCTTCCTTACCTTACACCCTACTCAATATGCAAACGTTTTGGCCAAAAAAATGAAAGAACATAATGCTACCGCGTATTTAGTTAATACTGGCTGGAACGGAACAAATAAGCGTATTTCTATTCAAGATACACGTGCTATTATAGATGCCATTATAGATGAATCTATTGAGAAAGCAGAAAAGATATATATTCCTATTCTTAATTTATATGTTCCAAAATCACTGAGTGGGGTATCCAAAGGTATTCTCGACCCTCGTGATACATATACCAATCGTGGAGAATGGGAAGAAAAAGCAAAATCGCTTGCGGCTAAATATATCAAAAATTTTGAACAATATCTGCCTGAAGGTGAATACTTGATTTCTTCAGGCCCCCAATTAAGTTGAGTTGAATTAGTCCTCTACCGATTTTACATATTTTCTATTCTGTTCAGCATTCGAACGGTTGCCTTGATAGCGGCTTTTGTTTGATCTACGTCTAAACCACGTGTTTTAAAATCTTTACTATTAAAACTCCATGCAATAGTTGTCTGTACTAAAGCATCAGTGCGTCCCCCCGGAGGAATAGATACATTGTAATCTTTCAATATGGGAGTTGATTTATTCAATTGAGTGTAAATTTTCCAAAGTGCTCTAGAAAAAGCATGGTACTGTCCATCACCTACAGCTGTTTGTTCATATTCCTGCCCATTAATCTCGATTCTTACAGTTGCAACTGGCCTCAAACCATGTGCTAAAGACAACGAATAATTGATAATTCGTATTTTTTCGGCATTGCCAGAATGTAGAATATCAGAAACGATATAAGGCAAATCATCTTGAGTAACAATCTCCTTCTTATCACCTAGTCTCACAATCCGTTCAGTTAATTTTTTCATAGATTCTTCATCTAATTCAATACCTGCTTCTTCTAAATTTTTTTTTATATTGGATCTCCCGGAAGTTTTACCAAGGGCATATTCTCTTAGTCGTCCAAAACGTTCTGGTAGCAAATCGTTGCAATAAAGATTACTTTTGCTATCACCGTCGGCATGGATTCCGGCACATTGAGTAAAAACATTATCTCCAATTACTGGCTTATTATTAGGAATACGAACACCCGAATAAGATTCTATTGTACGACTTGCCCAATTTAAATGTTCCTCCACAATATTCGTCTTTATTTTTAACTGATCATGAAGAGTAGCAATAACACTTGCCAATGGAGCATTGCCAGCCCTCTCGCCCAAACCATTAATAGTCGTATGAATTCCTGTAATACCAGCATTGACCGCAGCAAAAACGTTTCCTACTGCTAAATCATAATCGTTATGTGCATGAAAATCCAACTGAATGTTAGGATACCTTTCACGAATTCTTTTACAAAATATATTAGTGTTAAATGGATTGAGAATTCCCAGTGTATCAGGAAGCATGAAATGTTGAATATTTGTATCCTTCAAATTATCCATCAAAAAGAAAACATAGTCAGGATTGTCGGTCATTCCATTTGACCAATCTTCCAAATAAATATTAATAATAATATCCATTTTTTTTGCATTTCTCAATACTTCTTTGATGTCAACAAGATGTTGTTCAGGTGTTTTCCTAAGTTGTTTAGTACAATGTTTAAGAGAACCTTTGCAAAGTAAATTCATTACTTTACACCCAGTACTTTTTACCCAGTTCAATGAAATTGTATTATCTACAAAACCCAATACTTCTATACGATCTATATAGTTATTCGCAATAGCCCAACGAACAATTCGCTTTACAGTTTCATATTCTCCTTCCGACACTTTTGCCGAAGCAATTTCTATGCGATCAATATTCAAATCTACCAACAAAATACGAGCAATATGCAGTTTTTCACTACTGGCAAAGGAAACACCAGAAGTTTGTTCGCCGTCGCGCAAAGTTGTATCTAATATTTCAATATTCACAATTACGTTCGTATTCTTCTATTTTATATTTTTTATCTAATAAAAAATCAATGTCATCAAAACCATTTAAGAAGCATTCTTTTTTATAAGCATTAATTATAAATTTTTCCAATTGTCTAGTGGAATTATTATTAATTATTTGATTTTCAAGATCAATAGTTAACGTTGTTTTTGGATTTTTATTAACACTTTCAAATATTTGAGAAAGAAAAGTTTCAGAAACTACTAATGGAAGAACAAAATTATTCATTGCATTATTCTTAAAAATATCTGCAAAAAAACTAGATATTACTACCTTAAATCCATAATCCGCAATTGCCCATGCTGCATGTTCTCTACTAGAACCACTACCAAAATTCTTACCCGTTACCAATATTTTACTTTCATTATAAATAGGATTATTTAATACAAAAGATGATATTGCATTATTGTTCTTGTCGTAACGCCAATCACGAAAGAGGTTATTACCAAATCCTTCCTTAGAAATAGCTTTTAAGAAACGTGCCGGAATAATTTGGTCAGTATCAATATTTTGTATTGGCAAAGGCACTACTGTACTTGTTAATGTTACAAATTTTTCCATATATTACAATAGCATTATGCTAGCATTATCCATTATGTATTTTTAACAAATTGTTCTCGGGTCCGTTATTTCCCCTGTTATAGCTGAAGCAGCAGCGATCAATACTCCAGATAAAATCGTTCTTGCCCCGGGTCCTTGTCTACCTTCAAAGTTACGATTAGAAGTAGATACGACATACTTGCCTGCTGGAATTTTATCCTCATTCATAGATAAACAAGCAGAACACCCTGGCTGACGAATTTCAAATCCAGCATCTTTCAAAATTTTATCTAATCTTTCTTCTCTAATCTGTCTATCTACTTTTTGCGAACCAGGAACAAGCCATGCAATAATACTGTCTGCCTTTCTCTTCCCTCTCACGAAGTTAGCAAAGATTCTGAAATCTTCTATTCTTCCATTGGTACAACTTCCCAAAAATATATAATCGATAGGTTTTCCTACAATTTTTTCCCCTGGTTTAAACCCCATATACTTCAACGCTTTTAAGAAAGAAATTTGGCTTGTTTCTTCAATATTTTCTATTGTGGGAATAACATCATTGATATTCATACTCATTCCAGGATTCGTTCCATAAGTTATCATAGGTTCAATGTTAGCTGCATCAAAAATAACTTCCTTATTGAAGGAGGCATTCACATCACTTTTCAATGTTTGCCAATAAGCTAAAAATTTGCTCCAATCTTTCCCTTTTGGAGCAAATTCACAATTTTTGATATATTCAAATGTTGTCTCATCTGGAGCAATTATTCCTCCTCTTGCTCCCATTTCGATAGAAAGATTACAAAGTGTCAGGCGACTTTCCATTGAAAGACTTTCAATTGCTTCTCCCGCATATTCTATAAAATATCCAGTTGCACCTCCAGTGTTCATTTGGGAAATAATATATAATGATATATCCTTAGCACTAACACTTGGTTTTAATCGTCCTCTTACTGTAATTCGCATGGTTTTGGGACGAATTTGAAGAATACATTGTGTAGCTAAAACCATTTCCACTTCACTTGTCCCAATACCAAAAGCTATTGCCCCCAGTGCACCATGTGTAGAAGTATGGGAATCTCCACATACTATAGTCATCCCAGGTAAAGACAACCCTGTTTCAGGACCAACTACATGTATAATACCATTAGAAACATGTCCTATTGGATAATAATTAACTCCAAATTCTTTAGCATTTTTATCTAAAATATCTACTTGTTTCCTTGAAACAGGATCTTGAATAGGTAGATTTTGATTTTGAGTTGGGACGTTATGGTCAGGTATACAAGTAATTCGTTGTGGACGAAAAACTTTCAATCCTCTCTTTCTCAATCCTTCAAACGCTTGCGGACTAGTTACCTCATGACAATACATTCTATCTATATATAATTGTGTAGGGCCATCTTCTACAGTAGTTACGATATGCCTATTCCAAATTTTCTCAAACAAAGTCTGTCCCATAAAATAATATTTTAATTATTCTACAAATTTATTTATCGCATCTATAAACGCTTCTACTGAAGCAGCAACAATATCAGTATTGGCTGCAAAACCATAGTAATTAACATCATTGTATTTTACTTGCATATGGACTTTCCCCACATCGTTACTGCCTTTATTTATAGCTTGGATCAAAAACTCTTGAATAACCATTTGCCTGTGAATAATCTGCTTTACCGCTCTAATAGCTGCATCTACAGGTCCATTCCCTGAAGCAGCAGCTTCAAATTTTTCACCTGCAATATTCAGGCAAATAGAAGCCACCGGTAAAATACCCACCCCGGATGTAACTTGCAAATATTCTAATCTTATCCGATTCGATTCAGTTCGATCTTTGCCAGCAAGCATCAATATATCATCGTCATTAATATTTTTTTTATAATCAGCTAATTTGAGAAATTCTTCATAAATGTCATCCAATTTTTTTTGAGACAATTCAATTCCCAAAATATTCAATCGATACTTTAATGCAGCACGCCCACTCCTGGCGGTCAAAGCAATAATATTATTATCAATTCCTATATCTTTCGGATCTATGATTTCGTAGTTTTCACGATTTTTTAATATACCATCTTGATGAATACCTGAAGAATGGGCAAAAGCATTCCTCCCAACAATAGCTTTGTTAGGTTGAACAGGCATATTCATCAAGCTAGAAATCATGCGACTGATAGGATAAATATGCTTTGTATTAATATTAGTTCCTATATTCAACTCTTTATGGCTCTTAATAATCATTACTACTTCTTCCAAAGAAGTATTACCAGCCCGCTCTCCTATACCATTTATGGTTACCTCCACTTGACGGGCCCCATTTATAATTCCTGATATAGTATTAGCTGTTGCCATCCCCAAATCATTATGGCAATGAGTGGAAAGAATAACATTTTGGATACCTTTTACATTATCCATCAGAAATTTGATTTTTGCCCCATATTCTTCAGGAAGACAATATCCTGTAGTATCTGGAATATTTACTACTTTTGCACCAGCCTTAATAACAGCTTCAACTATCCTTGCTAAATAAACATTGTCTGTCCTTCCTGCATCTTCACAATAGAATTCAATATCTTCAACGTATTTTTTAGCATATTTTACAGATGCCACTGCTCTTTCTAAAATTTCGTCTTGCGTCGAATTGAACTTATATTTAATGTGATAAGGAGATGTGCCTATTCCGGTATGAATTCTCTTTCTTTTTGCATATTGGAGCGATTCGGCAGCTATGTCAATATCCTTTTCTATTGCACGAGTCAACGCACATATTATAGTCCATGTTACAGATTTTGAAATTTCTATTACTGAATTAAAATCTCCAGGACTGGAAATTGGAAATCCTGCTTCAATGATATCTACTCCAAGGCTCTCTAAAGATTGTGCAACCTGAATTTTTTCAATTGTATTCAATTGACAACCAGGAACTTGCTCTCCATCTCGCAAAGTAGTATCAAAAATGAATACACTATTTTTTTCGTTTAACTGCTTAGCCATTACATAGAATTTGTTTCAAAACAAAGGTAAAAATAATTTTTTCAAAACAATTATGTGACCGTTTTCGAATACAGTACACCATTTTATATAAAAAAGTAAAGCATAAACGGCAAAAAATAAACTATCAAAACGATCAAGGAATCCTCCATGTCCAGGTATAGCAAGTCCCGAATCTTTTATTTTCCAAGTACGTTTCAAGAGGGATTCTATTAGATCACCCCATGTACTAAACACAACTATGACTATACCCATCCCTATCCAATGATAGAGAGGAATTTTTTGATAGAGAGAAGTTTTTGAAAAGTAATAAGTAAAAAACAAGGAAGAGGCAAGGAGAGTAAAAATGAGCCCTCCCACAAATCCTTCCCATGACTTTTTAGGAGAGATATGCTTGGATAATTGGTGTTTCCCAAAATTAGTTCCTATAATGTAGGCAGAAGCATCATTTATCCAAATGAATATAAATAAAGCTAACAATAACTCTCTATAGTAAAAATTGTTGATGAAAGCTACAGTATTTAGTAATGATATAGGAAGGGCTACATAACATTGCCCAAATAAAATGAATGTTGCGTGTATAATAGAATCTTGATGTTTTTTGTATAATTCTGAAACAAATACAAACACAATATAGAGCAAATAAAGTAGGAATATATGAGAATAAGGGAAGACCCCAGAGGTATAAAAATAAGTAACAATAAACAATAATACGCCTCCTAGACAATGCAAATAGTGAATGTCAATTTTTTGCTTTGCATTAATCAATCCGTAAAATTCATGTAAGCAAAGAAAAATCATTATGGAAAATACAATAAAAAAAGTGTAAGAATACCAAATACCCAGTATTATAAAAAAAACGTAAACAATACTAGAAATAACTCTTATAAAAAAATTTTTCATTAGATACTTCTTGTTTTTTCCAAAAAAAAGTATTAGCCCATTTTAGTATTTATAAATTTCACCTCTTTGTATCAACTACAATTTTTTTGATCTAGAGCATTTTGTTTTTCTAATATTTCTTGTGATCGAGACAACCATTTTCGTTTCCCAAATACTTGCTCCAAATCATCAGCATAAATTACTTCTCGTTCCAATAAAATATCTGTTAATTGTTGATGTTGCTTGCTATATTCCGTAAGAATTGTTTTTGCTCTCTTGTACTGCTCTTCTACTATTCGTTGTACCTCTTTATCTATCATACGGGCAGTGTCATCACTATAAGGTTTATGAAATCCCCAATCTTGACCTGTGGCATCATAGTAATTCAAATTTGGCAAAAGTTCACTCATCCCATAGTAAACAACCATAGCGTATGCTTGTTTCGTTATTCGTTCCAAATCATTGGCAGCACCAGTCGAGATCTTCTTCAAAAACAATTCTTCAGCAGCTCTTCCACCTAAAGTAGCACATAATTCATCTTGTAATTGTTGATAAGTAGTGATTTGTCGTTCTTCTGGCATATACCAAGCTGCTCCCAAAGCCTTGCCTCGTGGAACAATAGTCACCTTTACTAAAGGATTAGCGTATTCTAACATCCAACTCAAGGAAGCATGGCCTGCCTCATGTAAAGCAATTGTTTTACGTTCTTCAACAGTTGTTACCTTTGATCTTTTTTCTAACCCTCCAATGATACGGTCTATAGCATTTGTAAAATCCTCTTTTTGGACTGATTCTTTTCCATTGCGAGCAGCAATTAGGGCAGCTTCATTGCAAACATTAGCAATATCTGCTCCCGAAAATCCGGGCGATTGACGAGCCAAAAAATCCATATTTACTGAACTATCCGTTTTAATATCTTGTAAATGAACTGCAAATATTTCTTTGCGATCATTTAATTCTGGTAATTCTACATTGATTTGTCTATCAAAACGACCAGCACGTAATAATGCTTTATCCAAAATATCCACACGATTTGTTGCTGCTAAGACAATCACACCACTATTTGAACCAAATCCATCCATTTCAGTCAATAATTGGTTCAATGTATTTTCTCGTTCATCATTAGTACCCATAATTGGATTTTTCCCGCGAGCTCTCCCGACAGCATCTATTTCATCAATGAAAATGATACAAGGATACTTCTCTTTAGCCTGATGAAATAAATCTCGAACGCGCGAAGCACCTACTCCTACAAACATTTCTACAAAATCAGAACCTGATATAGAAAAAAACGGGACATCAGCTTCCCCTGCCACAGCTTTTGCTAAAAGTGTTTTTCCTGTTCCAGGAGGACCAACTAACAAAACTCCTTTCGGAATTTTTGCTCCCAAACCAGTATATTTATTAGAATTTTTTAAAAAATCTACAATTTCCTCTACTTCCTGTTTAGCTTCTGACAATCCTGCCACATCTCTGAATGTAATTTTTTTAGAATTGGGGGAACTTTTATCATAGACTTGTGCTTTGTTCTTAACTACATTAAATATTCCCCCTCCTCCTCCAGACATTCTCTTCATAATGAATACCCAAATACATGCAAAAAAAAGAACCGGTAGAAGATTTCCAAGCAAATACCATAATAAATTGTGCCCTTCGTTATATTCTACTGTAGCATCAATAGTATATCGTGAAGCTGTCTCTTTGTAAAAATTAGCAAATTCCGTAGAGGGGACTGTTGTAGAAACAGTACCCTCTGTGCTACAAAATAAATATGAACGAGGAAAAGCATCCGTACCTAAAATACTAGCAATCTTTTCTTTTTTGATTTTAGCCGTTACTTTGTTATCATGCAAATTGACTATCATCTTACTAAAAGAATTCTGTTGAGTAAGTTGTTGAAATTCACTCCAATTAACATCTTTGTTATTGGATGCATTACGATTGGAGAAAAAGATGTAAATAAATACGGCCAACATTAAAACAAACACCCAATTTATTCCAAATCTAATAGGCTTTTTATTATCTGAAAATATATTATTATTCTTTTTCTTGCTCATAACATATCGGGGATTTCTATTATATTGGCATTAGCCCATAGATTTTCTAAATCGTAATATACCCTAAACTCAGGGATAAATAAATGCAACATTATTGTCCCGTAGTCTGTCACTATCCACTTTGCCTCTTTCATTCCTACAGCACCCAATGGCCTCTCTTGTAAGCAGCTATAAACTAAATTCCATACAGAATCGCATAATGCTAACACTTGATTTGGTATATTCCCTTGAGCTATAATGAGATATTCACAAATAGAATTTTCAAGTTTAGTTAAATCTAGAACAGTGATTTTTTTGCCTTTTTTATTTTTTAACGCTTTTAAAATTATATTTATTTTTATTAAAGAGTTGTCTTTTTCATCCATTTCAAAAAAAATTAATTAGAGAATCTGTAAAAGTAAAACTTTTTTTGCCTTAATAAAAAAACAAATCCAAAGTGCTATTTATCTGTTTTTTTGAATTATCTTGGAGGTGAAGGCTCTATTTTAAACAAAAAACTCCGTTCCATTAATAATTGTTCAACAACAGATTTTAGTTAATTAACTAAACTGGAATAGATAACAATGTTACAAGAGGATGAATATTATATGAAACAGGCTTTGTTGGAAGCCCAAAAAGCTTTCGAAAAAGCAGAAGTCCCCATTGGGGCAGTGATTGTGTCAGATAAACGAATTATTGCTCGTTCTCACAACCTTACAGAAACGCTTAATGATACAACAGCACATGCAGAAATGCAGGCAATTACCGCTGCATCAATAGCTTTAGGAGGAAAGTATTTAACAAACTGTGTGCTTTATGTCACGGTCGAACCCTGTCCGATGTGTGCAGGAGCTTTAGCGTGGGCTCAAATAAAACGTATTGTTTATGGGATAAAAGATGAAAAGCGAGGGTACCACAAGATAACTCCTTTCATTTTACATCCCAAAACAAAAGTTACTAGTAAAATACTAGCAGAAGAATCTGGTTTTTTAATGAAAAAATTCTTTAAAGATAAAAGGAATTAAGTAAGTAAAATGGATTTATGCGAAATGGTATCAAGTAAACAGCTAGTTTCAAATTCATCAATGTTGTTTGGATAAAACCAATTGATTTCTTTGTCTTTCTTAAACCATGCTATTTGTTTGCGAGAATAAATTCTTGTATTTCGTTTAATTTTTTCGATGGCAAAATCCAAAGTGTATTTTCCATCAAAAAATTGAAAAAGTTCTTTATATCCAACTGTATTTAAAGAATTAAAATGATGATAAGGATAAACTCTACGGGCTTCTTCGAGAAGTCCGTTTTCTATCATTTTATCTACACGGATACTAATTCTATTATATAATTCTTGACGCTCTCTATTTAACCCGATTTTGATGATATTGAATGAGCGTTTTTTAACATTTCCACATCGAAGTTGAGAATAAGGTTTTCCTGTCATCAAACAAATTTCTAAAGCATGAATTACTCTTTTATGATTTTTCAAATCTACCAAATTATAAAAAGTGGGGTCATGAGTCCTTAATTGTCGGAGAATTGAATCTATTCCTTCTTTCCTGTAGACAGAAAGAATATTCATACGTAACTTGGGATCTATTGTTGGAATTTCATCTATACCTCGGCAAAGAGCATCAAGATATAGCATAGAACCTCCACAGGCAATGATTGTTTGATATTTCTGATGAAGATTGGAAATGAGAGCTATTGCTTCTTTTTCGAATTTGCTTGCATTATAATAATCGGTAACAGAAAGGCTGGCTACAAAATAATGTTTTACTTGATTTAATTCTACAATAGAAGGAGCTGCTGTTCCAATAGGCAATTCTTTGTAAAGCTGCCGGGAGTCTACAGAAATAATAGGTGATTGAAAATATTTTGCTAAAAAGATAGCCACCTTTGTTTTGCCTACGGCAGTAGGACCTAACACTACTATTAAACTTCTCATATGTGTAGTTCTATTCTCTCACACAAGCGAGGTCGAGTACAATTATATCTCCATTCGCTACTTATACCCTTGTACTATGGGAGAATTCAACCCAGAAGCTTTTCTAGATTCCGGGAAGAAACCCTATTCGTTCTTTTAAATGAATATTGGCAACTCTTTCAATAAGAATGTTTGTGTTGTCCATCGCAACGCAAGAAAATACAAGAAAATCTATCGCCTCAATTCCTTTTTTCTATAATTCTATAAAACGGTCCAAATTATGTTTCCTAATATATGTTAACTTAACATCAGCTCGACATCGATTTCAAATCTTTCAATACAAAGAAAAAAACTGCTTCATCTCTGTATATATAAAAATAAGCTCTTTCAATCGAATTTAATCAAAAAATATTTGAGATAAAATTACACAGCAATACTAGATTTATAGTTAAATCTCTATTTTTTACTTACTTTTGCAAGATTTTTATTATTTAATTTGCGCTAGATGAATAGAATTGTCAAAAAAGAAATTCTCTCCGAAAACGTAGTTAAGTTGGAAGTGGAAGCTCCTTTAATTGCTAAAACGAGGAAAGCAGGACATTTTGTAATTGTGAAAATAGGTAAAAATGGAGAACGTATTCCATTGACTGTCGCAAGTGCAAATGTTCAAAAGGGTACAATTACTATAGTTATTCAGAAGGTAGGGAAATCATCTAAAAAAATCTGTGCTCTGAATAAAGGAGATAAAATTACCGATCTGGTGGGTCCATTAGGTAAAGCAACTCACATTGACAATTTTGGGTCGATTGTTTGTGCTTGTGGAGGAGTTGGAGCCGCTCCCATGCTACCAATTGTAGAAGCAATGAAAAAGGCAGGAAATAAAATAACTACTGTTTTGGCTGCACGAACTAAAGAATTAATTATTTTGGAAAAAGAAATTAGGCAGTTTTCGGATGAAGTGATCATAATAACAGATGACGGTTCATATGGAACAAAAGGACTTGTAACCAATGGTGTGGAAGCGATTATCAGGAAAGAAAAAATAGATTTATGTATAACAATTGGACCCGCTATTATGATGAAGTTTGTTTCTCTTTTGACAAAGAGGTATGATATTCCTACGGTTGCTTCCTTGAATACTATTATGGTAGATGGAACAGGAATGTGTGGTGCGTGTCGAGTTTCAGTAGGAGGAGAAACTAAATTTGTATGTGTGGATGGTCCTGAATTTGATGCTCACAAGGTTAATTTTGATGAAATGATAATGCGTTTAAACGCTTACAATTAAATTATACAAGGCCCAAAAATTATAATTTATGATTGATAAGGAATATTTAAGATCTCAACGGAAGGAATCTTGGAGAGAAAGCTTACAAAAGAGTATGAAAAATAAAGAACGCATTAGTATTCAACGCGTTAAAATGAGAGAACTGAATACAAACTACAGAATCCATAATTACGATGAGGTAAATATAGGATTGTCATTAGAACAAGCATTGTTGGAATCTAAACGTTGTTTAGATTGCCTTGATCCACAATGTATAACAGGTTGTCCTGTAGAAATCAATATTCCAAAATTCATTAAAAACATTGAGCGAAACAATATATTAGAAGCTGCTAAGGTATTAAAACAAACTTCTGCTCTGCCAGCAGTTTGTGGTAGGGTTTGTCCTCAGGAGAAACAATGTGAAAGTAAATGTGTTTATCTAAAAACTAAAGGGGAGCCAGTAGCTATTGGCTATTTGGAACGATTTGCCTCCGATTTTGAACGAGAAAACAGTTCATTATCTGTTCCTGAAATTTCTAAGAATAATGGAATTAAAATCGCTGTAGTTGGTTCAGGTCCTGCGGGATTATCCTTTGCAGGAGATATGGCTAAATTAGGATATGAAATAACCGTCTTTGAAGCTTTGCACGAAATAGGTGGTGTGTTAAAATATGGTATACCTGAATTTCGTTTACCCAATCGGATCGTAGATTTAGAGATCAATGTGCTAAAAAAAATGGGTGTTCGATTTATCAAAAATATAATTGTTGGTAAGACAATTTCATATCAAGATTTGCATGATGAGGATTATAAAGGAATTTTTGTCGCCGGAGGTGCCGGATTACCTAATTTTATGAATATCTCAGGAGAAAATCTTTCAGGAATTTTATCTTCTAACGAATATTTGACTCGTGTTAATTTAATGGGCGCTAATCGGAAAGAAGCCGATACTCCCATTTTTTTAGGTAAAAATGTGGCAGTTATTGGTGGAGGAAATACAGCGATAGATTCCGTAAGAACAGCTAGGCGCTTAGGTGCAGAAAAAGCTATAATTATTTATCGTCGTTCGGAAGAGGAAATGCCAGCACGTATAGAAGAGGTAAAACACGCCAAAGAAGAAGGAGTTATTTTTATGAACCTTTACAATCCAACTGAATATATCGGAAACGAGAAGGGACGAGTAAAACAAATAGTGCTCCAACGAATGATATTGGGAGAGCCAGATATTTCTGGTAGAAGAAAACCATCAGCAATTCCTAATTCAACTAAAATTTTGGATGTTGATGTAGTTATTGTAGCTATTGGTGTTTCTCCAAATCCACTTATTCCTAATTCCTTTAAAGGACTGAATGTAAGCAGATTGGGAACAATTACTGTGCGCCAAGACACCTTGCAAACTGACTTATCCGATGTTTACGCTGGCGGTGATATAATAAGGGGTGGTGCGACTGTAATTTTAGCAATGGGAGATGGACGCAAGGCAGCATCCTCAATGCATAGAGCTTTTAATTTAGAAAAAATAAAACAGAATTAATTTATATATTTTAGTAACCAATAAATTACCATTTTCTGTCTTTTATTTTTGATTTAATTTCACAAGAAATTATTCTACTATTTTATGTAGTAGACCAATTTGTGGATTAGCAAAAATGAAGAGAGAAAAATAGGACAGTATAATCTGAAGTAAGAATATTGAACTTTTCATTAAATCTGCATTAGAAAATTTTTTATTAGAATAAATAAAAATCCAAATGGCAAAAAAGAAAGTGCTATTAGTTATCCTTGATGGTTGGGGATGTGGTGATCATACTCAAAAGGATGTGATATACAGCACAACAACTCCCTATTGGGATTACTTGCTGGAAAATTACCCTAATTCTCAACTTCAAGCATCTGGCGAAGATGTAGGTTTACCTTCTGGACAAATGGGAAATTCGGAAGTAGGTCATCTAAATATCGGTGCCGGACGTATAGTTCATCAAGATTTGGTAAGAATTAATACTGCAATACAGAATAATTCCATATTAGAAAATCTTTCCATCCAGAAAGCATATTCGTATGCAAAAGAAAATAATAAGCAAGTCCACTTAATGGGTCTAGTTTCTAATGGTGGAGTTCATAGTAGCTTGAGACATTTATTCAAATTGATAGATATCAGCAAGTTTTATGATTTATATAAAGTTTTTGTGCATTGCTTTTTAGACGGAAGAGATACAGATCCCAAAAGTGGAATTGGATTTATTAAAAAATTAGAGGCTCATTTACGGCAGACTTCCGGACAGATTGCGTCTGTTATAGGACGTTATTATGCTATGGACAGAGATAAACGTTGGGAAAGAATAAGGGAAGCATATAATTTATTAGTGAGGGGAATAGGAACTCCTACCGAAAATTTAATAAAATCTATAGAACAATTCTATTTAGAAGGTATAACGGACGAATTTATGAAACCTCTTGTTTGTATAAAAAAAGGGAAGCCTGTTGCTATGATAGAAAAAGGGGATGTAGTTCTTTTCTTTAATTACCGGAATGATCGAGCCAAAGAACTAACCGTTGTCTTTAGTCAGCAGGATATGCCTGAGCAAGGGATGACAACTATCCCTGATCTTCAATACTTTACAATGACTCCTTATGATCCTACTTTTAAGAATATCCATATTCTTTTTGATAAGGAAAATTTAAATAATACTTTAGGTGAATTTCTTTCTAATTCTGGATTAAAACAACTTCGTATTGCAGAAACAGAAAAATACGCACATGTTACTTTCTTTTTCAATGGAGGTAGAGAAGTGCCGTATAAAAATGAAAAACGTATTCTGGTAGATTCTCCTAAGGTGGCTACTTACGATTTAAAGCCAGAAATGTCAGCTTACGAAATTAAGGATAGATTGATAGAATCTATTCAATCTCAACAATTTGATTTTATTGTGGTCAACTATGCCAATGGTGATATGGTTGGGCATACAGGTATTTATAAAGCTATTGAAAAAACTGTAATAGTTGTAGATGAATGCTTGAAAGACACTATTGAAACTGCTAAATCTAATGGGTACAATTCCATTGTAATTGCTGATCATGGAAATGCCGATTATGCTTTAAATAACGATGGGACTCCCAACACTGCTCATTCACTAAACCCAGTACCATTTATTTTTATATCCGAAAATAAAAATGCAATAGTGGAATCAGGCAAATTAGCTGATGTAGCTCCTTCTATTCTTCATATTTTGGGTCTAAAAAAACCTCAAGAGATGACAGGAAAAAATTTGGTAAAAACAGAATGACGATATATTCGAGGGTACTTCATATTATAAAAAAACATTTTGCACATAAATATTTTTGAATAGTTGAACAAAATGGAACTCACTGTAAATTGGTATAGTATTTCCTTTCTTATATGTAATTTTGCATATACATTTTTGACTAAAAAGGAATTACAAGTTCACGCTTATCCCTAACAAACTACTATCATTCTTATCTTAATTGCTCTTTCTACATTTTCTTTTAGGCATATTCCACTCTTTCGCCTGTTACATCAAAACACGCAAACGAAGATTAATATTTGAATCAGTTCCACTTTTTTTTACGGCAAATTATAACACACTTGTCCCAAATTTAGGGAATACACGTGCCACATGTTTACCTAAACATTCTAATTCTGTTGCCTTATCATATTAGTTTTACTTCATTATTCAATGCTCTTCCTATATTATTTTTAGAACCACCTTAATTGTGCATTAAGTTTTTCTTCCAATTTTTTTTGGATACAGTTCATTAAATTTTCTATTTGTTTGTCATCTAATGTTTTTTTCTGATCTTGCAAAATAAAACTTACAGCATATGACTTTTTTCCTTCAGGTAGATTCCCCCCTTCATATACATCAAATAACCTTATTTCTTTTAGAATTTTCTTATCTATTTGATAAGCGATTTTTTCAATCTCTGCAAAAAGAACATTTGTATCGAGTAATAATGACAAATCTCTTTTCACAAATGGAAATTTAGGTATATCAGTCTGCTTTATACGTATATCCTCAATCTCCCCTATCAACAAATCCCAGTTCAACTCAGCAAAATAAACTTCTGTATTGATAGAAAACTTTTTACAAATGCTTTTTTGCAAAATTCCTAAAATTCCTAATTGCTTACCTAATAATGTTTTAATAAATAAACCGGACGAAAAAATATCATTGTCACACAAAATGTAAACAATTTTTCTTGAGGGAATCCCCAAACGAAACAGAATATTTTCTGTGTATGATTTCAATTCGTAAATAGAAGATTTCTCCGTCGTGCATACCCAATTACCAACTATAGAATTACCTATGATCCATAAAGCTAAATGAAATTCTTCTTTAGTAGAAGTCAAACAATCGTTCCCATTTACTGGGAAATGGAAATAAACATTGCCAAATTCGTAGAATTTCAAATCTGAATTTTTATGATTGCAATTGTATTCAATAGATTCTAACCCTCCAAACAACAATGTTTGACGCATTATATCCAAATCGGAACTCAACGGATTATACAGTGGTATGCATTTTTTTTTTGAAAAAAAAGTTAAACTTTCATAGTAAGTACTGGAAGTAAGTGAATTATTTAAAATTTCATTGAAGCCACTACCTGCAAGTTGCTCTGATATAATATTCTGTAATTCGTATTTTCTATCGGTAGAAGTTTGGAAGGAAAGCGTAGATTTTATTTCTTCTTTCATTTCTACATTGTTGTATCCATAGATACGAAGAATCTCCTCAATAACATCTACATCACGCGTAACGTCCACACGATAGCTAGGAATACTTAATGACCATACATAGTTTTTTTTATTTAAAATGACTATCTCAAGACCATCAAAAATGGTTTCTATATCTTTTTCAGATATGTTTTTCCCTATTAGACTATTGGCCTTGCGAATATCTAGTTCTACTATTTTATTTGTAACCTTATTTGGATAAATATCTTGTATTTCTCCTACGATAATTCCACCTGCAATATCTTTAATTAACAGTGCAGCCCGCTTCAATGCATATAAAGTATTGTTAGAATCGGTACCACGCTCAAAACGAAACGAAGCATCTGTATTCAACCCATGAAAGCGAGCAGTTCTGCGAATGTAAGTTGGATTGAAAGAGGCCGATTCAAGAAATATATTTTTTGTAGACATCGTCACACCGGAATCCAATCCTCCAAGTACTCCACCAATACACATACCTATTTCTTCATTACAAATCATCAAGTCTTCACTAGAAAGTCGTCTTTCTATACCATCTAATGTCACAAAAGTCGTTCCTTTTGGCAATGTTTTAACAAAAATTTTATTGCCCTTTATCGCTTTCAAATCAAAAGCATGAATAGGTTGACCTGTTTCGTGCAAAATATAATTGGTAATATCTACTACATTATTGATAGAGCGTACTCCAATAGCCTTCAAACGTCTTTTTAACCAATTAGGACTTTCTTTTACTTGCACATTTTTAATAGTCACTCCCGTATAACGGGGACATGCCAAAATATCTTCAACTTTAACAGTAATTATTGGTGATTTATCTTCTATTTTGAAAGAATCAACATTAAAGCGATGAGCAACAGATGGGGAATGATGAAAGGATAAATAAGCAGCCAAATCACGGGCAACTCCATAATGAGAAGCTGCATCTATACGATTAGGGGTAATATTTATTTCTAAAACATAATCATTCTTCAATTGATAATATTCGCTTGCTGGAATACCAATTTTAATAGTCTCTGGAAGCACAACAATACCATTATGAGCTTCTCCAATACCTATTTCATCCTCGGCACAAATCATTCCATTAGATTCAATCCCTCTAATTTTTGATTTTTTGATTGTGAAAATTTTGCCTCCAGAATATAAAGTTGTACCCACAGGTGCTACTATCACCTTCTGGCCAATAGCTACATTAGATGCTCCACATACAATTTGTTGAGGTCTATCCATGCCTAAATCAACAGTTGTAATATATAAATGGTCGGAATTAGGATGATTTTCACATGTAAGTACTTGTCCGATAATCAATCCTTTTAATCCACCCTTGATGATTTCTACTTCTTTTATATTATTTGTTTCCAGACCAATAGAAGTCAAAATGTCGGCTAACTGATTAGGAGACAGGTCAAACGAAAGATACTCTTTTAACCAATTAAATGAAATATTCATTACGTTATTTTTATTTGCGACGGAACGTTTTATTCAATGATTTTTGAATAGTCATTGTTTTCATCATTTTCCGAATTTGCTCGAATTGCTTGAGTAGCTGATTTACTTCCGATATTTTTTTCCCACTGCCTTTTGCTATACGTGACTTTCGACTACTATTTAAGATAGACGGATTAGCCCTTTCGGTAGGTGTCATGGAATAAATAATTTCTTCAATCTTTTTGAAAGCATTGTCATCAACATCTATCTCTTTTACCATTTTACCCATGCCCGGAAGCATAGAAATCAAATCTCTTAAATTACCCATTTTTTTAATTTGCTGTATTTGGATAAGAAAATCATCAAAGTCGAACTGATTTTTAGCTATCCTTTTCTTCAAACGTCTGGCAAGTCCTTCATTATATTGTTCTTGAGCTTTCTCTACAAGAGAAACAATATCTCCCATGCCCAAGATTCGGTCAGCCATACGTTTGGGATGAAAAATATCAATTGATTCCATTTTTTCTCCTCTACTTACAAATTTGATGGGTTTATTAACAACTGCACGGATGGATAAAGCTGCTCCTCCCCTCGTATCTCCATCCAATTTAGTAAGAACAATTCCACTAAAATCCAAGCGATTATTAAACTCTTTTGCTGTATTTACAGCATCCTGTCCAGTCATAGAATCCACCACAAACAAGATTTCATCAGGATTGATAGCTTTTTTAATAGATGCAATCTCTTCCATCATCCGTTGGTCTACAGCCAAGCGTCCCGCTGTATCTATGATGACCACATCATTCTTATCTTGTTTTGCTTGTTTAATAGCACTTTGAGCAATTTGTATAGAGCTTTTATTGTTAAGCTCTGAATAAACAGTCACATCAATTTGTTTACCTAAAATCTTTAATTGGTCAATTGCAGCTGGACGATAAATATCGTCAGCAACTAAAAGAGGATTTTTATTCTTTTTATCCTTCAACATTTTGGCTAATTTGCTACAAAAAGTTGTTTTACCAGAACCCTGTAAACCGGAAATTAAAATAATTGACAGTTTATTGGATAAATTTAATTCGGAAGCATTACTTCCCATCAAATTGGATAATTCATCATGAACAATTTTAACCATCAATTCACCAGGTTTTATTGATCCAAGTACATTTTGTCCTAGTGCTTTTTCCTTGACAGTATTGGTAAATGATTTGGCTATTTTATAATTGACATCTGCGTCCAATAACGATTTGCGAATATCTTTGAGTGTTTCAGCAACATTGATTTCAGTAATTTTCCCTTCGCCCTTCAACAATTTTAAAGATCGTTCCAACTTATCGGTTAAATTTTCAAACATAATTTCTGATTTTATGAAAAACTACATGCAAAAATAAATGAATAAGAAACAATTAAACTTAATAACGGAGAAAATGAGATTTTGTAAAATCTCTAATAAACTTACGTCTATCCGTTTCTCAATATTGTTTTATTGTGAATAATTTTGCTTTTTCAAATTTCTTAATATTTGAGTGTGATTTCCCTTTTTATATGCTTCGTACAATAGCTTTAGTCTCTTCTCCATACACACCTAAAAATTTTCCCATTGTTTTCATAGATTCTATTTTTCATAGATTCTATATTGTTATACCTAACAAAAATACTATTCTCACACATGGTCAAAAAGTCAAAATTACACTGACGATACTCTTCCCATTTCTTGTGAGAGTAAAACAATTGAAACTTGTTTTGAACGAATTTTACGAACACTTTCTCCAAAAAAAATATCTTGATACCTTTTTTTAACATGTGATTCATCTACTAATATTACATAACCTAGCTCCTTTTACATCTGTTTTCAACAGATGGTGTGTCGCCGTATCATTCATGTTCATAAACATATTGTATACATAGGTGATTATTAAAAATAATGAAGTAAAACAAACATAATTAGGTAGAATTATATGGAAGCGAAAGGTATAAATTTTATCAGAGAAATTGAGTCTCATCACCTCTATCTAAAAAGATTTTATACCTACTCAAATCTCCCATTATTTCGGTCAAAATGTCACTCTTATTCTCTTAAATGTTTATTTATTTGGTTGGTTGATTATCTGATTATATTCCGCCTATTTTTTCTAAGAATAGGCTTAGAAGTTATCTCAAGAAGTTTGCTTTTTTGTTTTATACCTGAACATGCCAGTACTTTCAGATCAATTCATACCACATTAATATGATTACATTTCTACTTTTTGCAATTTATTCCAATACAAATCTCAAAGTAGGTCTCATTTTATTCTGTCAACATGTTTATTGGTTATGAAATAACCTCTTCCTATTATATTTTCAAAAAGTATCATCCAATTTTGGCTTTATTTTTCTATCCTTCTATCATTGTCAAGCCATGTTTGATAGAGTTTTTCCCATTTCTATTTTAACCAGTACGTCTTCGACATAAACAAGTGTATCGTTGCAATCTACACAGATCTTCCTATTTCTTTTTTTTCTTGAGGGATATCTCATCTAAAGCTAAACAACACTAGTTACAAAAATGCTTTAAAATCTTTTTTCAACTGAAACCAATTATCCAATGAGAAAAGATGATCTTCCATATTGGTCCTTCAATTCCAATATGGTTTGGTATCGAATAAACTTTTCTTTTAGGGGAAAATTGTATACATGCCTTTAATTTCCTAATTAAAGCAATTCTCCTACCAATTCCTTTATTGATAGAAGATGATATTTGTCTAAGTATGCATTGATTCCATCCACTATTTTTGTAGAAATCGTAGGATCAATAAAATTGTAAGTGCCTACCTGGATAGCACTGGCGCCCGCTAAAATAAATTCAATAGCGTCGTCTGAATTGGATATTCCCCCTAAACCAATAATAGGAATCTTCACAATCTTATAAGTTTGATAAACCATGCGTAAAGCAATCGGTTTAATACAAGGACCAGATAACCCTCCTGTAACCGTAGACAAGATTGGTTTCTTAATTTTAATATCAATTGCCATTCCTATTAAAGTATTGATTAAAGAAACAGCATCGGCTCCTGCTATCTCGACAGCTTTTGCAATTTCGGTGATATCGGTTACATTGGGAGATAGTTTAACAATCAATATTTTGTGATATACTTTTCTAACGGCATTAACAATCTCCGAAGCATTGGAACAATTAGTTCCAAAAGCCATTCCTCCTTGTTTCATATTAGGACAAGAGATATTTAATTCAATAGCAGGAATTTTGTCTAATTCATTAATTTTTTCTGCACAAGAAACACAATCTTCAATAGTTGAACCACTGATATTAACCATTATATTAGTCTCTATATTCTTAACTTTCGGATAAATATTTTTAATAAAATAGGTTACTCCTCTATTTTGCAAACCTACGGCATTTAACATCCCAGAAGATGTTTCAGCCATTCTTGGATAATCATTACCTTCTCTATGGTAAAGAGTTATTCCTTTTGTAAATATTCCACCAATTTTCGACAAATCCACAAAGTCTGAGTATTCTATTCCATAACCAAATGTTCCGGATGCTGCCAATACTGGATTTTTGAATTTTAACTTACCTATATTGATATTTAAATCTGCCATTTCAATTGATTTATATTAAATACCGGACCCTCTTGACATACACAAGTATTTCCTTTTTGTGTCTTTTCGATGCAACAAAGGCAAACTCCGATTCCACAAGCCATATGATTTTCAAGAGAAACTTCACAAAATATATCGTGTTGTTTAGCGTATCGAGCTACAGCCATCATCATTGGTTTAGGACCACAAGAATAGATAAAATCAGCGTATGCTCTAGACAATAAGGAATGATCGGTTACAACCCCTTTTTCTCCCAACTCTCCATTTTCAGTAGTAATGTATACCATTCCAACCTTTCGAAATTCAGATAACTGAGGTAGGCCGTTTTCTGTTTTCGCCCCCAACAAGAAGGTGAGTTTAAAACCTCGTTCTTTCAAATAGGAACCCAAATACAACAAAGGGGCAATACCCACTCCCCCACCAATCAAAAGTACCTCTTTACTTTTGATCAAATTGGAAGGAATAGTAAATCCATTTCCTAATGGATAAATTAAATTTAAATGTCCATTTGGCTGCATCTCAGATAGTCTACTGGTCCCTTTCCCTACGATTTGAATCAATAACCAAAGTTCATTGTTTTTCTTATCTATATAATGAATTGAAATAGGCCTGCGTAAAAATACATTTTCCGTATCTTTCACTCTGATTTGAGCAAATTGACCAGGTAAAATTTCTGGCAAAAGTCTCCCTGAAATTAATTTTAATAAAAAAAAATTATCGTTTAAGAGTATATTTTCTTGTATTCTCCAATCCGATATGTATCTATTCACAGATTCCCTCATGAATTCCAATATAACAAATATAATCCTTACTGTTAGCAAAATCAATTCAAAATGAAGACAATAAGGATAAAGTTTATTTTTCTGGCTTTAGTACTAAATAGGTTTTATTTTTGAAATAAACTCTTATTTCTTCAATAGATTCGAACATTGAAAACTCTCCTACAGAGGGGAATTTCTCTGATTTATTTACTATTGTCCTTTCTTTGATATTTTTCGATTCATTTATTTCAGGTAGTTTACTAAAATCTGTATTAGGCGGAGCTAGCTCTTTTATAGGGGCAAAAGTTGCTTTTTCCCTTTTATACATAGGAAGATTACCTAATATTAGCCATTCTAAACTAATAGCCTTGTATTTTTCAACAATTTTTAATAAGATGTCATATCGTGGTTTATTCCTTCCTGTTAAAATATGATTTAATCCTCCAGGAGTAATTCCTATTTCATTAGCAAATGATTGAGGACTAATGTTTTCTTTTCCCATTAGTATTTTAATTCTATTTCCTATTTCATCGTTCATAATAATAGTACACTGTATTAAAAATACAAATGTATCCAATCCATTTCTATAATATAAATAGAAAAACAATATCAGAATAAAAATAATTACACAAAATCATTTGTAAATAAACTTGTAATATTATTTTAATAGATATGCAATAATCTATTGATTTTCAATAGGATTTGACTATAAACCTAGATATTTTTGTTTAATTTGTATTTGCAAATACAAATTAAACAAAAATGTTCCTATTAATAGTTCAACTATTGACATATAAAATACTAGAAATTAATATTTTATATCAATGCTTATACTTTTGTATATACCAATTAATTGTAATTTACTATTGTTTTTTTTATTATTTTTGTTTTTACTCATTATTAAATAATACAAATATTTTACAACAGACTTTTATATATTTGTATATATTATTATTTGTAGTAACTTTTTGCTTGTCTCACTTATATAAATATAAGTAGCCAATTAAACTGTCGCTTTTTGTATTAAAAGAGGAAAGTCCGGACAACGTAGAGTACCTTACTATCTAACGGATAGCTGTTTGTAAAAACAGAGTCAAGTAGAAGAAAACAACCGCCTTTTAAAATTTTTTAAGGTAAGGGTGAGAAGGTGAGGTAAGAGCTTACCAGTCTTTACAGAAATGTAAAAAGCTGTACTACTTAGGGGTTGCAAGGTCATGTATACCGACGAATAATAGGATTACTCGTCCGATGTCGGGGGGTAGACTGCTTGAATTTAATGGATACATTAAATCTAGATAAATGACAGTTGCCTGAATGAATCTATGATTCAGGAACAGAATCCGGCTTATAGATTGGCTACTTATAATCATGAACACAAATTCATCATAATTAATATATATGTAACACATCTACATAATCTGCTCCAGAGATTTAACTCTATCTGGTTAACTCTATCTGGATAAAATAGAATAAAGCTTGAAGAAAGAACTGACTATTGTTCCAATAGAAGCAAATTTGGAACTAAGTATACAAAAGGAAATGCGTGAAAAAGAGTGCGTGGGTATTTTTTTGTAAAAGATTCAATATGTAAAATATTGCATAAACTTCCTTTTTGAAAAAGATTTTAGAAGAACAAAAAAAATTGTTCACGATTTTATTCTTCTCTTGCACAGAAAAGAATGCAAAAAAAATTAAAATTTTTGGCAAAAAAGGAAAAACAAAAAAGGCTTCCGATAAGAGGCAAATCCCTATTTGAATATCCCAAAGACTATTTTTCATTGTTGCTAAATATTAGCAACTCTCGTAACAACAAGCCTTTCTACCCGTAAAGACGGTGGATAATAATTGCGGAGAAAAGCAAGGATTGTAACACGCCTATTCTAGGCTTATTCTCGTAATATACATATGTGTTGTACATATATTATGAAAGAACTTCCGGGTGGAAGATGGGACTCGAACCCACGACCATCAGAACCACAATCTGACACTCTAACCAACTGAGCTACGACCACCATATAGTGCAAAGGTAATTTTTTTTATTTGTATTTCTAATAAATTTTCTTTGAATCGAATTCAAAGGACAACGGTTTTTATCTTTTCCTATCCTAAAGAGATTCGATGAATATCAATCTTTTTCTTTTTGAAAAAAATATTCGCCATACTTGCAAATTTATTTTCCGATTCCGTAGTATAAAAACATTCCACACTATTCTTAGAACAACACATGTCAATTTCTGGATGACGACGAAGATAATCCGCCAACCCTTCAGCAACATATTTTCCCTGTGATAAAATGGAAACTGATTTCGGCAAATATTGCTTGATTTTAGTCTCTAACAACGGGTAATGAGTACATCCCAAAACAAGTGTATCAATCAGCGGATCTTTATTTAAGATAGAATTTATATGTTGTTTGACAAAATAATCCGCACCAGGCCGGTCGTATTCACCATTTTCTACCAAAGAGACCCACATAGGACAAGCTTCTCCTGTTACAACAATATCCGGAAATAATCTTTTCATTTCTATAGAATAAGAACCAGAAAGAATTGTCCCTTGTGTTCCTAATACACCAATATGACGAGTTTGAGTCAATCGTCCTACTGCTTCTACTGTGGGACGAATTACCCCTAGTAGTCTTTTTTGAGGAGCAATACTGGGCAAATCATTCTGTTGAATAGTCCGCAATGCTTTTGCTGACGACGTATTACAAGCCAAGATAACCAAATGACACCCTTTTTCAAAAAGTTTTCTTACGGATTGCAACGTAAACTCATAGACAATCTCAAACGAACGAGTACCATAAGGAGCACGTGCATTATCGCCTAAATACAAAAAATCATATCTAGGCAAACGATAACGTATCTTTTCTAAAATAGTAAAAC
Source organism: Candidatus Azobacteroides pseudotrichonymphae genomovar. CFP2 (assembly GCF_000010645.1). Classification (NCBI taxonomy): domain Bacteria; kingdom Pseudomonadati; phylum Bacteroidota; class Bacteroidia; order Bacteroidales; genus Azobacteroides (SeqCode); species Azobacteroides pseudotrichonymphae (SeqCode). The sequence goes on along the minus strand of NC_011565.1, from coordinate 835,290 downwards.
CACCATACCCAGAATCAAATATTCCAATGGATCCTTTCACTTTCATTTAAAAATTCCGAAATCAACAAATGTGAATTTATTTTAATCCTAACTTTCGTTTTACAAAAGGAGTAACATTGATAGCAGAAGAACTGGTATATAAAAGTTCTGTCCCTTCAAATATATAGACAAAATCGTTCTCTTCACCAACTACTCTTATGGCTTCCTTCACCTTCCACTGAATGGGGGCAAATAGTTTTTCATACATTTGTTGCAATTGCTTTTGAGATTGTTCTTGAAAAGCCACTGCTCTTTCTTCAATATTTTTGATTTCCTGCATTCTTCTCATTTTAATGCTCTCCACAAGACTATCTGCATCGCTGATAAAAGCCTTATACTTTTTTTCGTACTCCTCCTTTAGAATGTTCATTTCATTTTGTAATTCAGTTTGGATTTTCTTTATAGAATCCTGCATTTGAATATATTCAGGCATGATTTTAATTATTTCAGAATAATTGAGATAAGCAACCTTTTCCTGTGCAGATACTCCTATGATAATAAACAACAAAAGGATAGATGTCACAACAATCCTTTTCCACTTTATTCTATTATCCAAAAGAATAAAAAACCATTTGAATACATTCGATTTACAGATTGTTCTCATAACTTTCCTCTTGATGAAACTTTTATGTCTTCTATAATTGGACTGAAAAATTTTTTTTTAATATCCTTCTTCAAATTAGGGTTAAGACATTTGTCTACCGAATAAATATCAATTAGAATTATACTAAAAAACTCAGGTTAAAATTTTGACTACAAAACACAGTTAACCTAGTATAAAACTTTATCCCGAGTATGACTTTTTAGCATTTTTTCTCAGTTAAAAATACTTACCCATGAAAATTTATTGGTTTCTTGTTTTTACCTTCTGAAATAAGGTTCCTATTCCTTCATACTCTTCCATTTATTTCAGACAGATTGATTTAAGAACTAATACCTACGTTTACTCCGAAACATATAAGATATATATTGTATATACCACACCTATTCCAATTCCTGCATACAAAGATACATAAATTCCATCGGAAGAAACATGTCTGTAACAGCATGATTATTCTAATATAGAATGACATCCTTTTCATTTTTTTGATGGTTTCAAAAACTATTGTTTCTATTTTGAACCCAAATCAATTTGAACCCAAATCAAAATGTTTTATTTAAATCATTGATTCTATTCACATCACATCTTTTTTTCAAAAAACAATTATCTCAAAGTGTTCACATAGGTTTGTAAAAAACTTTCTCACTTACAAATAAAAAAAACATTTTTCTAAAATTCTTTTCCAAAAATAAAATGAATATGAAAGCCGCTTGATTTATTTTCATCAATACCAAACGGCTCATCAAAACCATAGGCCCAATCAAGTCCCATTAGTCCAATCATTGGTAAAAGGATACGGATGCCTACACCAGTTGACCGCTTCAAACCAAAAGAATATTTCTCATCCTCCATAATACCTCCTGCTTCCATAAATATTAAACTATAAACAGTGAATGCCTGCTCAAGCACAAATGGATAACGCAATTCCAAGGTTAACTTTGTATAGGCATTAGCTCCATGTTCTTTCTCATCAGGAGGAAGATATCCTCGTAACCCAATTTTTTCGTTAAAATCATAATCTTTAGTAATCGTATTGCTACCTATACAAAAGGTTCCAAAAAGCGTACTATTTTTATTATAACTTCCTACAAAACCATATTCCACACCACTCATCAAAACAGGTTTGTACCTTACCTTTTCTCTATTGAATAACGGAATAAATATACTCCCCTTGAATTTCCATTTATAATATTCTATCCATTTATCATGTACTTCGGGTGATTTGCTACCAACAATGTCCCACAACGAATAAGGAGGAGTTGCATTAAGAGACAAAGAAAAAATGGATCCATAGCGTGGATATGCCAGGTTATCTGTAGAATTACGACTCAAAGTAAATCCAAAAGTCAGATTATGCGCCCTTTGAATATTTCCATAAGGAAAATCCTGCCAATTTTCCGGCCAATAGCATTGGTAAGAAAGGTCTGATGTAAAAGTAGAATAATTGTCTAACCAACTCAACAGTTTACTATAACTTGCGGAAAGATTACATATACTTAAAGATGCATTTTGCCTTTTTGTTTTTTCGTAACCAATATTAAACAAAAACCTATTCGGACGTTTAGCACCCATCCATGGTTCTAAAAACGAAATTTTATACAGTTTAGAATGGATTCCAGTCTGAACATCTAAAGCCAGTATTTGTCCATCTCCTTGCGGAATAATTCCATTGTATTCCTTTGGATGTATCAAATTCTTAACAGAAAAATTAGAAAACTTCAAATTCAAACGACCTATAATTCCATTGTTTCCTCCCCATCCCGTCGAAAATTCAATTTGGTCATTTACTTTGGATGTTAGATTATAATTAATATCTACCATACCAGTTTCAGAATCAAAAATAGGTTGAACATCAATTAATTCCTGCTCAAAATACCCCATTTGAGCAATTTTCTGTGTCGAATACATTATTGCTTCTTTACTAAACAATTGCCCGGGCTTAGTAGCTAATTCCCTACGAATAATATCTTCATAAACTCCAACATTTCCATTAATAGAAACACGATTAATAGTTGCTTGAATACCTTCTAAAACGCAAACTTCTACATCAACCGAATCATTTTCAACACATACCTCTATGGGATTCATAGAAGAAAAAATGTATCCATTATTATGATATAAATTAGATACAGCATCTCTATCAGTTAAAAGCCGTGAATTGAGTTTTTTCAGATCATAAACATCGCCCAATCTTATATTTAAGATATGACTCAAATTTTCAGAAGAATACAACGTATTTCCTACCCAATTAATATTGCGAAAATAATATTTACTGCCTTCATTTATTGTCAAATAGATGTCTATCTGATCTTCTTTAAGAAGAACTATACTATCACTAACAATACGAGCATCTCTATACCCTTTTTCATTATATCTAAGAATTATATCTTCGACATCTTTATCATACCTCTCTTTAATAAATTTCTTAGTACTAAACAATTTTCGTAAGCTCAATCTGAGTCTTTCCCTTAAAGAAAACCTTTCATTAGTATTTTTCATTATTACCTTCAAAGCATAATCTGAAAGTACATTGTTCCCAACAATATGGATATATCTAACTTTGACCTTAAGGTTTCTATTCACCATAATATTTATTATTTTCTTACCTGCGTCAGCAATGTCATTCTTTTGTTGAATTTTCACTTCGGTATTACTAAAACCTTTTTTAATAAAAAAATCTTTTACTCGCTTCTCAATACAACCGATTAAATCGGGTGTCAATTGTAAACCACGTACTATCCCTATCTTATCCTCTAATTCCTCTTGCTCACTCTTCTCAACCCCCATAAAATTAATGCCAGACACAATCGGATTAGGGTGCAAAACAATTTCAAGCCACACACTATCTGCCGTTTGCTTAGTTGTTAAAATCTCTCCATACGAATACAATTTCTGTTTCAAAAATGTTTTAAGTGCAAAAGTAATTTCGTCTCCCGGTATACTTACCTTATCCCCTATTGAAAGTCCACACATGTTTGTCAATACATAATCCTCATAACCACAATTTTCTACTCCCTTAATCTTTATTTCTGCAATAATATATTTACGATCATTGTTATTTAACCTATAAATGACAAGCGGGGTTTCATCCATCCCTTGTGCTGCTGATAAGCAAACAAAATGGAAAAACAGGATAAATAACAATATTATTTTCTTCATCAAAAAATTTCTATTAATGCTTCGTAATCCCATATCGTAGAGCAAAATTGTACATTACTCATAATATAATACGTATGGAAAAAATCATATCTATCCGTCACCAGTACATAAAATTGTTTAATGGAATGGAATCTATATATTTGTCTTTCAATGTTGTTAAAACAATTGGATTTTTTCTATTCCTACTCTAACTGTAGACCTCCCATATAAATAGGATTGACGTATACGTATAAATATACTAAAAGGATTTGTCTTATGATTGTTCCTTTTACTCTTCAACTATAACAACGCAGCTTATTAGCGACTAGTTAATTTGAAATTACTTTTTTTACAAGTGATAAGTTATAATCAATAATAAATAATAAGTGTACTGTAATAATCTCTTAAATAATCAGAATCAAAAAAAAATCGGAAATATAGAACCCTAAGTAACTAAAAATTACCCCTATTTCGGCAGGGGGGCGGGGCCCCTAAAAAGAAAAAATTGATCGATGTTAGTTCTCCCATTATGTGTGCCTGTACGCTGTACTAGAATAGGATTGTATTTGATACAAAATAAGGCCCGTAAACAAAACGTTTTATAACGAAGATTTTTTCTGCCAAGTGGAGGAAAAATACAAAAAAAACATCTAAAACACGTAGTATACATAATGCCAGCGTTCATAGTAACCGCTTAAATTTATCTTCCACCTTTTCTATATTCCCCTTTCATGATTAGAACAACCGAAATCAGATAACCGTGTTCTCTATTCTTTAATACAGCTTTCCGTCAAATTTCTCCAGTTCATCTCTAAAGAAATTAAACATATGCTTCTCAAAGCAGTTTGAATACTATCCAGTTTTCATCACTTTCTGCTAGCTGTTCTCGTCTCCTACATAGAAGGGATAATTACCCATCTGTTCTAGGTGATATACGGGAGTAATAATGATCCTATTGCTTGCTTGCTCCTTTGGGGATTATGGGTCCTTTCTTTCTAGTATTCCAGTTTATATGTGAAAAGAGCTGTACAGTGATTTACAGTCCAATTCTTTTTGGGCTGATTCTATTACGTGAAAAAAGACATAGAGATAAACATAGATTGAGTAGCTTACATCGTAATATAGAATTCAGACGCGAAAAAGGATATAACAAGAAAGTCAAGTCTGACACATCTCTTGTAGATATAAAATGACCTCACTGATGTATATGGATGAGAATGTCCGGACACATAGGATCAATAAACGCTATAACCGTGTGGTCTACCGAATATAGAAGAACACGGCATATGTATTTTTTTTACTTTCGGACATTAATCCAATTTCTCTGTTTCGTCATCATTCTTTTCTACTTCCATTCCAATATTGACTGATCAGGATATATTTGTCTGCCACGGCTACGGAAGGACTAAGGATTTTTTTACATCTTTGTTTTTCTCAAAAATCTGAATAGGTTTGAATAATTACTAACGTTAATGCCCCTTTGCATACCACCTCCTTTTTAGCACTGAAGTTTCAATTTTATCATCAATTGCAGTTGAGAAGTTTTAAAAAGGTCGTCAAAAATGGGACAGATACCTCAAATTTTGTTTCCACCGTATCAGAAAATTGTTTTAAAAAAAAATCACTCAATTTTCTTTTTTTTTACCTTTGTTTTTGCTTACAAGCATTATTATCAAATAATTCCAGAAATCTGTTTCAAAAATTCCGATATCGTTGACCTTTTACAAAATTTTAGATACAACTCCTGATGACATTGTCTTCGATAGGTGTTGCTTTGCATGTTTTGTATAGTATTGTTTGGTGTTAGTATACTCATATTTCGACAAGGAATTGCTTAATATAGAATTAAAACTATTCTACAGTATATCCTTCTTCAACTAATAAGCATTTTATGACTTCTTTACATCCTTGATCACTTCTTCTAAACAAAATCCCTATTAGAAGTCCTTTCAGCACATTTTAAAATTTAGTTTTATTTTGTGTGTTTTGCATTTTTAATACCCAGTCTTGTATGCAAGAAAACTCGTTCTCGGTTGGAATTTCATTTTAAACATCTCTTTTATATCTCAATTCTTTGAGATTTGTACATTCACTCCTAATACATTAAATTTGGTTCTGTTGATTTTTACATTGACCAACTTTGATCACAAAGTTATCACTCTTTTAAAATCAGTTAAATATTCTTTGGGAACAGTTTCTCTTATTATTGTCTCATCTTGCATGTTATGTCATAAATAAAATTATTGCCTTTAATCAAATTTTTATACAAATTCATTGCAATTTATTCTGCTCATTCTAAATCTTATATTTTGTAATTTATTTTATAATCTATGTTCCTTTAAACCTAGTTTAAGTACGTATAATCTATATTATTCAATGGTTTTACTTCCTATACTTGTCATTGCTTCCACTCCTTATTGTCCCCGAGTTTATTATACGCAGTTGTAAAGTACAATATTGTAACTACCAATTCCATACTAATTCGTTACCAAGGATTGTATATCATCCCAATAATTGTTTTTTGTTCAGAACAGAAGTTTTTTATTAATTCTAAATCCTTACCAGTTTTTAAGTCTAAAAAAAAAGTATTGATTTAATATAATTGATCGAATTAATAGCATTACTTTTATGATCTTCATGGAATCTGAGCTCACATTTCTATTTTTTTATTAAACTTATACTTTGTAATCTTACTACTGTTTTTATGCGATTGAGATAATTCAGTGATTTTTAAAATTTGTTGTGGGCGTGGTTAATCTTAACATTCGTATGATACAGTGCAGAAAAGTTTAGCAATTTTACAATCGTCTCAACTTTTGTAAAGCATATTACTCTGGATATGAACTATGTTCAAGGCAAACGAAGTAAAACGAGGCGCCGTAATATCTTATATTTGGACTAAGAGCAGCAATAGACGATACATTGTGGTTTTTTATATTTATTGTATAGTTAGGGATTTGTCATGATTGTCGATATGTCTGATTTCAAACTCAGAGGCATACGACTCTTTACAGAGAACTTAACAATTGTACGAATTCCCTTTTTTTATTTATCATAATTCAGTTAAAATAAAATTAATTTTACACGCTAAACAATGCTATTTGAGCTTCTCAAGCATACTAGATTGAATTTAATTCAACAAGTTCCAATACTAAGAACAAAAATATTTAATCCTTTCAATTTATCATTCGATTATTTTACAGCATCCATGTGAGATGCAATCGGAGCCAATCATAAAAATTACTTCATGTTTTAATTCTCTGTAGTAAAAAAGTTTTAGCCATTTCAGAAATGCAAAAAAAAATTCCAGAAATAAACTACTCCCATTCAATAGTTGAAGGTGGTTTGGAGCTGATATCATAAACTACTCGATTTACTCCTTTTACTTTATTAATTATTTCATTGGATATTTTTGCCAAAAAATCATAAGGTAAACGTGCCCAATCAGCAGTCATTGCATCCGTTGAAGTAACTGCTCTCAGAACAACAGCATTTTCATAGGTCCTTTCATCTCCCATTACTCCAACTGACTTTATGGGTAGTAATACGACTCCTGCTTGCCAAACATAACTATATAGATTCCACTCATAAAGTCTAGAAACAAAAATATTATCAGCTTCTTGTAAGATTCGTACTTTCTCTGGTGTAATTTCTCCTAAAATACGAATCCCTAACCCTGGACCAGGGAAAGGATGTCGCATTATCAAATGTTCTTCCATTCCCAATTCACGACCGACATAGCGTACCTCATCCTTAAATAAAAGGCGAAGTGGTTCAACTAATTTAAGATTCATTTTTTCAGGTAGTCCTCCCACATTATGATGAGACTTAATAGTTGTTCCCGTAATAGAAAGCGATTCTATAATGTCAGGATAAATTGTACCTTGAGCTAACCATTGAATATCTTTTAGTTTTTTTGCCTCCTGTTCGAAAATATATATAAATCCCTTCCCTATAATTTTCCGTTTTTTTTCTGGCCCTTTTACACCAGCAAGTTCTCTGTAAAAATAGTCTTTAGCGTCAATTCCTACTATATTTAATCCTAAATGTTCGTAACCTTTTAAAACTTTATCAAATTCATTTTTTCTCAAAAGTCCATTGTCTATAAAAATGCAAGTAAGATTGTTTCCAATAGCTTTGTTTATTAAAACTGCACTTACTGATGAATCTACCCCTCCCGAAAGAGCTAAAATTACTTTGTCGTTACCCAAATGTGCTTGTAACTGATGTATAGTAGAATTAATAAAATTTGTTGATGTCCAGTCTCTTTTTGCATTGCAAATAGTGAGGAAATTATCCAAGATTCTCATTCCTATTTCAGTATGAGAAACTTCAGGATGAAATTGAACTCCCCATGTTTTCTCTCCTTCAATATGATAAGCAGCACACTGTACATTTTCTGTACTTGCAATAACTGTAAAATGCTTTGGCATATATGTTATCGTATCTCCATGTGACATCCAAACTTGTGAGTAATCCGCAATATTCTTCATCAAGGGATCTACCTTCTTTATTGATGTCAACATGGCACGACCATATTCGCGAGTATCTCCTTTGTCTACTTTCCCGCCAGAAACATGCACTAAATATTGTGCTCCATAACAAATACCCAATAACGGATATTTCCCTCTAATAAAAGATAAATCAGTTTTGAATGCTTTCATATCCTTTACAGAAAAAGGACTCCCTGATAAAATCACTCCAATTACAAGATTATCTTTGGGATAGAATTTGTTATATGGTATTATTTCACAATAGACATTTAATTCTCGTAATCGGCGACCTATTAATTGGGTAGTCTGCGATCCAAAATCAAGAATAACGATTTTTTCCATTCCACTTGTGAACTATTTAGGTTGTATAGGCAATTTTCAATTGAATTTTGATTCAATTGCCATTCTGTATTTTTCAATTTCTTCTACCTTATAGAATTTTTTATTTTTTTTATCTTTATAAAAAATCCGTTACGCGACTGTAGATAGGATAAAGTCTTTAAATAAGTTTTCAGTTAACGAACAACTTCTGATACGTAAATTTTTCTCTACATTATTGTTTTTTTTTACAAAAATCCTTTCAACTAGGAATCACTCCCTTATTACTTACTGTTCAGTTTTCAACAAAGGTTAAGAAGACTTCTATCAATAAAAACATCTATAAAAATAAATATCTATGTGAATTTTGAGAATACGATTATGCAATCATAGAAAATCCCTAATAAACTCAAGGAGGAATTTTTTGTTTTTATTTCCATTTTAATATTGGTCTTTAAACGTTTGACTAAGAAAAATAGTCAATTCAGTGAAACTCCAATAATTTTTTCATGCGCAATACTGCCTCTAAAGTATCTTCTTTATTACCAAAAGCAGTGAAACGAAAAAAACCTTTGCCTGCTTGTCCGAATCCATCTCCTGGTGTTCCTATTACTTGTATCTTATTAAGTAATAAATCAAAAAACTCCCACGAAGTCAGATTATTTGGCGTTTTTACCCAGATATAAGGAGCATTTATTCCACCATAAGTAGTTACACCCAATGATTCCAAGCCTTCTTTAATAGTTAAAGCATTTCCCCTATAATAATCTATTGCTTTACGAATTTGTTTTTGACCCTCTATAGAATAAACAGCTTCTGCCCCACGTTGAACAATATAAGCTGTACCATTGAATTTAGTAGATTGTCTACGCCTCCACATAGCATTCAGAGAAAGCATTTTTCCTTTAGATGTTTGAATAATTAATTCTTTTGGAACGATAGTATAGCCCGCACGCAGCCCTGTAAACCCAGCCGTTTTGGAAAAGCTACGAAACTCTATAGCTACTTTCTTTGCATCAGATATTTCATAAATACTATGTGGAACATCTTGCTGAGAAATATAAGCCTCGTATGCAGCATCAAAAAGGATCAAAGACTTATTTGTCAAAGCATAATCTACCCAATTTTTTAATTGGGCTGCATTCAAAGCTATTCCTGTAGGATTATTTGGATAACATAGATAAATTACATCTGCTGTTTTTCTGGGGAAATTAGGAACAAAATAATTCTCAGGTGTACATGGGAGTAATTCTATTGTTCTACCTGCCATCCTATTAGTATCCACATACACTGGATAAGCCGGATCGGTAATTGCAATATGATTGTCTTGTCCCAAAATGTCTCCAATATTCCCTGTATCGCTCTTTGCTCCGTCATTAACAAATATTTCATCAGCTTCAATAGAAATACCTTTATCCGTAAAGTCGTTTTTCAGAATAGCTTGAATAAGGAAATCATATCCTTCGTAGGGAGCATATCCTCGTAAAGTTTTTGTACATGCCATTTCATTGGTCGCCTTATGAATAGCTTCAACTACAGCTGGAGCTATTGCTTGAGTTACATCTCCTATCCCCAAACTAATAACTTCCCTATTCTTATTATTTTGCTTGTATTCATTCACCCTCTCTGCTATTTCAGCAAATAAATAACTGTTGCTGATTTCAATATAGTGTTCATTTATTCGTACCATATAAAAACTCGTTTTTTATTATTATGATTAGAAATATACAAATTTCAGAGTTCTACAAAAAGAGAACAGTTCAATCATTCCTTTTTAAAGCCGAACGCTATATTCTTGGAAAGAATAGTTATACTTTTCGCACTAAATGTACTCGCAAATCCCAAGCAAAATGTTTATCAACAAGCTTATGAACTGCTTACTAAATCACGCTTTACTTTAAGAAAAAACAATTTGTAAGTTCCCACTTAACAACACATAGTAAACTACTACTCGAGACCAACACTTATCCTTGATGATAAAATTTCAAGTTGACTAAAATTCTGCATTTTTAGGTGTGCGTGGGAAAGGTATTACGTCACGAATATTTTGCATGCCTGTGACAAACAAAACTAATCTTTCAAAACCTAAGCCAAATCCGGAATGAGGAGCTGTCCCAAAACGGCGTGTATCCAAATACCACCATAAATTATCCATAGACATATTTAGTTCCTTTATACGTTTCAGTAATTTTTGATGATCTGATTCTCGTTCTGAACCACCAATAATTTCTCCAATTCTTGGAAATAAAACATCCATCCCTCGTACGGTTCTTCCATCATCGTTCTGTTTCATATAAAACGATTTAATATCCTTTGGATAATTAGTCATAATTACTGGACACTTAAAATATTTTTCTACTAAATAGCGTTCATGTTCTGATTGTAAATCAATACCCCAATAGATAGGAAATTCAAATTCCTCATTACTTTGCTCAAGGATTCTTATTCCTTCGGAATAAGCCAGTCTAACAAATCTATTACTAAGTACAAAATTCAAATGCTCAATTAATTCATTATTGTATGTATTGTTTAAAAATTCTATATCATCCTTGCAATATTTCATTGCATATGAAATAATATATTTCAAAAAATCTTCTGCTAAATCCATATTGTCATTGATATCATAAAAGGCTATCTCTGGTTCAATCATCCAAAATTCCGCTAAATGACGAGGAGTATTAGATTTTTCGGCTCGAAAGATAGGACCAAAAGTATAAATTCCACCTAATGCTAAAGCTCCCAATTCCCCCTCTAATTGTCCAGAAACAGTTAAATTGGTCGAACATCCAAAAAAATCTCGTGTATAATCCACTTCCCCATCTTTTGTTTTCGGACAGTTAGCAATATCCAGATCGGTTATTTGAAACATAGAACCTGCTCCCTCTGCATCAGAACTCGTTATTATTGGTGTATGGAAATAGAAAAAACCTTGTTTATTAAAATATTTATGAATAGCGTATGCCAAATGATGACGAATCCGCAAAATACATCCAAAAGTGTTTGTACGAGGACGTAAATATGCGATCTCCCTTAAAAATTCCAGTGAATGCCATTTTTTCTGCAAAGGATAAACACTAGGGTCTGCTATTCCGTAAATTTCAATTTCATCAGCTTGAATTTCAACTTTTTGACCTTCCCCTTTCGATTTCACTAACAAACCATTTATAGCAATACAGGCTCCCGTAGTAATAGATTTCAGAGAGTCCTCTCCTAACTTTACAACGTTTACTACAATTTGAATACCATGAACAGTAGAGCCATCGTTCAACTCTATGAAAGAGATATTTTTATTTCCTCGACGAGTTCGTACCCACCCCTTTACACATACCTTTCTGTTAAAATCAGGTGTACTCAATAAGTCTACTATTCTCGCCCTTTTCATTTTCATTTTCTAAATATTAACTGAATTTTTCCATGTAAAGCATGGAAACTTCTCTATCATTAAGAAAACACCATTGACCTTTTTTTAGTTTTTTTTTTGTAAGTCCAGCAAAATAAACACGATCTAATTTCACCACATGGTAACCTAAACTTTCAAACATACGACGAATAATATGATTGCGTCCCGAGTGAATTTCAATATTTATTTGGGTCTTATCTTTGTCATTTACATAACTAATATCATCGGCCCAAATCCCACCATCTTCTAATTGAATACCTTTAGATAGTTTTTTTATATCAGCTGCGTCTATTCCTCTATTTAGCCATACATGATAGATTTTTTTTTTCATATGTCTGGGATGAGTCAATTTTGCTGATAATTTACCATCATTAGTCAGTAATAAAACACCTGTTGTGTTTCGATCTAGCCTTCCTACGGGAAAAATTTGTTCTTTGCATGCTGTTTTGATCAAATCCATAACTGTAAGTCTTCCTTGCGGATCATTAGTAGTTGTCACACAATTTTTAGGTTTATTCAGCAAAAGGTAAACTTTATGTTCGGAACGAACAAGAGAATTACAAAATGTTATATTATCTGTACGATTTACTCTTGTTCCAAATTCAGTAACAGGTATTCCATTTTTTTTTACTAAACCAGTTTGAATATATTTATCTGCTTTACGACGAGAACAAAGTCCTGAGTTAGCTAAATACCTGTTTAAGCGAATTGGACCGTTTGAATTAGGTTCTACTTTATAGTATTTTATTTTTTTTTGAAAATTATATTTTGAATTAAGATTGCAATCACTTTTACCTTGGTTATTATAATTCCACTTATTACCATATTTTTCTTTTCCCAAATGATCTCGAGTATCATTTTTCTTAAGCATGCAACTTAAATCGTATGGCATCTCTATCATTCTATTGTTTTGCCTTCCTTTCTTACAATACTTTGCATTCACATTCCTATACATATAACCTCCATAAGTTTATATGCCTGTATAACTATGAGGTGTAATCGATCGTAATTCTTTTTTGATGGACTCATCTATATTGAGAGTATCTATGAAAACCTGAATTGACTTCTCTGTGATTTGTTCATTAGTACGGGTTAATGATTTTAACATTTCATAAGGTTCTGAATATCCTTCTCTTCTCAAAATAGTTTGAATACCTTCAGCTACTACAGCCCAAGCATTTTCTAAATCTTTTTTTATAGCATCCCTGTTGAGGACAAGTTTATTTAATCCCTTTTGCAAGCTTTGGAAAGCAATAGAAATATGAGCAAACGGTACTCCTATGTTTCTCAAAACAGTAGAATCAGTCAAATCTCGCTGTAAACGGGAAATTGGCAGTTTAGCTGATAAATGTTCCAAAAGAGTATTAGCAATACCTAAATTCCCTTCAGCATTTTCAAAATCAATCGGATTCACCTTGTGAGGCATTGCAGAAGAACCTATTTCGTCTTTTACTATTTTTTGTTTGAAATATTCCATTGAAATATATAACCAAAAATCTCTGGACAAATCCAATAAAACAGTATTAATACGTTTCAAAGCATCTAATAAAGCTGATAGATTGTCGTAGTTCGATACTTGCGTAGTATATTCTTCCCGGACCAATCCGATTTTTTTACATATAAAATCATCTCCAAATTTTTTCCAATCAATTTGTGGGTAAGCAATCACATGTGCATTGTAATTACCCGTTGCTCCACCAAATTTAGCCGAGATAGGAATATCTCGTAATAATTTCAATTGTTGTTTTAAACGGCTAACAAAAACTTGAACTTCTTTACCTAAACGAGTAGGAGATGCCGGCTGTCCATGCGTTCTCGCTAACATCGATATATTTTCCCATTCTATTATATGTTGTTGTAACATATTAAGCAATTGTTTCAACATTGGGACATAATCATTTTCCAATGCATGTTTGATTGACAAAGGAACAGCTGTATTATTGATATCCTGAGAAGTCAATCCAAAATGAACAAATTCTTTGTAATCCCCCAAACTTAGTTCATCAAATCTTTTTTTAAGGAAATATTCAACTGACTTTACATCATGGTTGATAGTTCGTTCTATCTGCTTTATACTTTCTGCATCTTTTATAGAAAAAAAACGATAAATGTCTCTTAAAGAGTTATACAAAGCAGACAAGTTTACCCCCTTCAATTGAAGAAGTGGGATTTCACATAAAGAAATGAAATATTCAACTTCTACATATACTCTGTATCTGATCAATGCATATTCGGAGAAGAAAGCAGAAAGCGACGCTGTCTTACTTCGATATCTACCGTCAATAGGAGAAATAGCTGTAAGTGTATTTAAACGCATATCGGCAAAATAATTCGGTAAAATTAAATATCTTTTCTCAAAAATTATAGCAAGTATTAAAATACTAATTACAAATAGATCATTCTAAAATATAGAAGATATTGAGAAAAGAATCTTTGAAGATGACACGCTAAAAACCCCCGGATACTTAGTTTTTCAAGAGAAAAAATACTCTCGATTTTCTCCACTCCACTCACTCTTGCAAATATCATTTGATATTAAAATATACACTTAGGACCTATAGCCAATATTATTGTTCCAATCTATTTTAGATTTATTAACTAAAAAAAATAATTTTTTGGTAAATTGCGCAACACTTCCAAAAATCACCCACCTCATTTCAGTCAATGGTATGACAATTGACCGAAGTGCATAACATCAATTCAGCAGCCGATTTATTGTTCATTTCCGTGCCAAAAATCCCAACTTGCAACAGCCTGTAACAGTAACATTTCTAAACCGTTTTTAACGGTTGCATTTCGTTCTTTACCTAATTTCATAAATAGCGTTTCATCAGGATTGTAAAGCAAATCGTATAATAAATGTTTATCGTCCAAAAATTCATAAGGAATTTTTGGACAATCATCCATAAGTGGATACATCCCAACAGGTGTACAGTTGACAATAATTGTATGAAAACTTATTATTTCAGCAGTTAATTCTTTATAGGTTAATATATTTCTCAGTTTTTTTCTACGGGACACATATGTAGGTATAAGTCCCAACTGCTTTAAGCTATAAAAAACTGCTTTAGCTGCCCCTCCTGTCCCTAAGACTAATGCTAATTTGTGATGGGGTTGTAATAATGCGCGAATGGACTCCTTAAAACCGACAATATCAGAATTAAATCCTATCAAGCAAATTTTCTTTCTCCCCCTTTCTATTTTTATTACATTGACTGCTCCAATTTGTTTAGCATCTTCATGTAATCGATTCAAATAGGGAATAACCTGTTCTTTATATGGGATAGTTACGTTTAGTCCTTTTAAGTCTGGGTTTTCTTTGATAATATTTCTAAACTCTTTAACAGTAGAAATTTCGAAATTTATGTATCTGGCATCAATATTTTCAGATTTGAATTTGTCATTAAAAAACCCCATAGAAAAAGAATGACGTAATGGATAACCTATTAAACCATATTGTTCCATTTTACTTGTTCTTTGTTCATTAAATAAGTTTCTATATTTTTTTTAATGCGAGCAGAAATATTACTAGTACTCGCTCTTATAAATTGCTCTCCTACAATTGTTTCATACAACTCTATATATCTTTCCGATACAATTTGACAATATTCAGGAGTCATTTCTGGAACAATTTGTCCTTCTTTTCCTTGAAAATTTTGCTTCATCAACCATTGTCGAACAAATTCTTTGGAAAGTTGTTTTTGTCCCTCTCCTTTTTCAAATCGTTCTTGATAATCTTCTGAATAAAAATAGCGAGAAGAGTCAGGTGTATGAATCTCATCTATTAAATATATTCTTCCATCTTTTTTGCCGAATTCATATTTAGTATCTACTAAAATCAATCCTTTGGAAGAGGCAATTTCGGTCCCTCTTTGAAACAGAGCTCGTGTATAATACTCCAGTTGTTCATAGTCTTCTTTGCTAACTAAAAACCTCTCAATGATCTCTTCTTTAGAAATATTCTCATCATGCCCTTTGTACGCTTTGGTAGTCGGAGTAATAATTGGATTGGGAAATTTTTCATTTTCCTTCATACCTTCAGGTAAAGTAACTGCACATAAAGTTCTTTCTCCTTCTTTATATTTCCTCCATGCACTACCAGTCAGATAACCTCGGATTACCATTTCCACTTTAAAGGGTTCACATAACAGCCCTATTGTAACCATCGGGTCTGGCTCTGCTAATTTCCAATTAGGAAGAATATCGGATGTTGAATCTAAAAATTTTGCTGCAATTTGATTTAAAACTTGTCCCTTATAAGGGATTCCTCGTGAGAGAACAACATCAAAAGCCGAGATACGATCAGTAGCTATAATCACTAGCATATCACTCCCAACTGTGTATACATCTCGCACCTTCCCATGGTAAAGATGAGTTTGACATGGAAAGCAATAATTAGTAGTTGTCAAATAGTTCATAAGGCAATTAATCTTTTAGAGATATAATCCACAATCCATTGTCCCACTTCCGACGTTTTATATGAACTTCTTATACTTGTTGCTATATCTTCTGTTACTACTCCTGCAATTATTGAAGCATTCACTGCTTCACGGATTAATTTTCCTTCTTCATGAAGGGAAAAAGCATATTCAAACATTAATGCAACAGAAAGAATAGATGCTAAGGGATTAGCTATATCTTTTCCAGCTGCTTGTGGATAAGAACCATGAATAGGCTCAAAAACGGACGTATGTGTCCCTATAGATGCAGAAGGCAACATTCCCAATGACCCAGTAATGACAGAAGCTTCATCAGTAAGAATGTCTCCAAACATATTTTCTGTAACTATTACATCAAAACGTTTTGGCACTTGTATAATTTGCATAGCGGCATTATCCACAAACATATATTCAGTTTCAACTTCTGGATACTCTTTTTCTATTTGTTGTGCAACCTGTCTCCATAGACGAGAAGTCGCTAAAACATTAGCTTTATCTACAATAGTTAATTTCTTTTTCCGCTGCAAGGCATACCTATAAGCTAGATGAACAATACGTTCGATCTCTTTACTTGTGTAAACACAAGTATCGTAAGCTGTTGTGCTGTCTTCACTTCTTCCTTGTGGGCGACCAAAATAAATGCCTCCTGTTAATTCTCGAATGCACATAAAATCGGTATCCTTTACCAAACTAGCACGAAGTGGAGATCTATGTATCAAAGAAGAAAAAATTGTTACTGGACGAATATTGGCATACAATCCTAACTGCTTACGCATAGCTAAAAGTCCTTGTTCAGGACGTATTTTGGATGTCGGATCATTGTCATATTTAGGATGTCCAATAGCACCAAAAAGAACTGCATCTGATTCCATACAGAGAACATGAGTTGCATCCGGATAAGGATTTCCAACAGCTTCAATGGCAGTAGCACCTATCAATGCTTCTTTATAGCTTAATTCATGCCTAAATTTTTTACAAACCGTTTTAGCTACTTCAAGAGCTTGTTTTGTAATTTCACCTCCAATACCATCACCAGGTAAAACGGCAATCTTTAGTTTCATATATTTGAAGTATAGTAATAAAAAACTAAACTAATCTAATCTAATCTATAAGAACATTAGCTTCACATCGACTGCAAAAGTATATTTTTTTAATCAAAAAAATAGAAGTACAGCACACATATATGTATATGTATATATACATATCATTAATTAGATAGCTAAAGATGATCTTTATAATTATTCTCAATAATGATATGTCTCAAGTATAACACTAAAAATTGTAAAACCCCAGTGAATATGCCAATGGAACTTTCAGTAGATTCTACTGAAATATTATCATTTACGGATTCTACATATTATGGTAACTAACATTATTCAATTCTATGGGTTGGATTTGAGGAGGATCGGATTTGAGGACGCTGACTCCGTGTAAAGAAAGAAATGAACAAACAATGGTAAAGTTATACGTCATGAGCGAGAACGCAGTGAGATCGATAAGTGGATATATGCAAAACGAAATTGACTAATCGAAGCAGGGTATATAAACATTACACGGTACTAGTTGATCAAAAAAAGTCATTAGTAAAACAAATAAATAAAACTTGTGTCCCCTGTAGGAAATGTTCTGTCTGTGTAAGGAAACAACAACTAGCCAATAAATGGAAATCCTTATGGAACAAACTGAGAGAAGAGATAGTAATGTTTCTAAACAGTGCTGAAACTTTTTTCTGTTTTATTTTTCTCCTACAACTAACACGTTCTGTTTTTTAGTCCCGACTTTATCTCCACACGTCCTCACACACCCATTACTACAATAGTACTTTGATAGTAAGCATCTGCTTTCCTATTAAAATGCCTCTCTTGTTGGTGTCCATTTCCTTCCCATATGTTTGCACCAACATATCATCAACTGTTGGAAGCCTTTCTTCTTTCTCCTCCCAAATCAACGACTTTTTTCATCTTGTTCTTATTGTTGTTCATATTCATATTTCGTAATTGGTTTTGTGTAATGCAAATACATGTGAATACTAGATTATCCTCATAATATAACAGTTAATATTCTAATATTCTTTTCTATGCTTTCATATAACCCGTTTTTATCTATGGATATATTAGCTTGCTTAAATACGAAACAGGCATCTCTACCAATATCGGGATATTCTTTATTGGAAACTTCTGTGATCTTCTCACATACATCGATTCCTTTTTCTTCTTCTACCCATTCTATCCAATTTTTTATTGCCTGATAACTTTCACTATTTGTTACATATATGTCTGGAATACGAAAAACGAACTCCCCATTATTTTCTGTGCTATAAGTATACTTATCGATACTATAGACTATATCGCTCTGTTCTATCGTTTCCCCTTCTGAATTGACTATTACTATTCCGATTTGACCATTTGTTGGTATATTTCCATATTTCCCTGACGTAAGCGTAAGGCATATCAATCCTAATAGTGCACACTTAACTATCTTCACAATTTTTTATTTGTAAATATTTACAAAGGCTACTGTCCATCCTACGAAATTCATCCTGCAAGTAGCAATACAAATTTAATACAAATATTGTGGTATTATTTCTATTTTCCTTAAGATTTACTACTATAAATGGTAAAAAATAAGTGTGTATCCCAATTATAAACGGCATTGTTTTAATGCATTTTAATACACTTCTCAAGTGCGTTTCTTTTATAGGAAGTGAAATCCTCTTTGGAAGTTAGAGAAAGTTAGTCTATAGTACTGGTATCAACCTTTTCCATAACCTTATCTTCTATCAATTTCCTTCTCATGATGAAGGACAACAACTACCAATCTAACAACTACTAATTTTTCGATATACCAAAAAGAAAAGAAAATCTATTTCTATATATAGATGTATCTATAAAAGTAGCAATTGGTAGTAAAATTTGACTTAAGTGTGGTCCTCACACTTAGGGAAAGGCTGTAAATAATTACAATATGTAGTGAAGTGTACAGTTTACTACAAAATATTACTTTCATAGAGTTATACATCGAATCATAAATTCGAGAAAAAATATAAGGAAGAGTTATCCAGTCGGTCTTTGAGAAATACAGAATGGTGTATTTAAAGTATTTAAATTGGAGGAACAATTGGTAATTATGTCGGCTCTTTTATTTACATTACGTGTAAAATCCGCCATGAAGAGACTGATTAGAAGACTGATTATATTGCTTGGGCTATTGGGATGTTTTGGCTTTCTGATTGATATAGCTGTTAGTGAAAGACATACAGCACTCTGGTTTATTCTTTGTATAGCATCCATTGCAGGTATTGTACAGATAACGCTTGTGTGGATATCAGATACAAAGAAGAAAAGTACTAAGGAAAGTCAGAAAAGGGGAACTTAGAATAGATTTTGATGACAGCTAGTATTAAAATTTTTATATTCGGTACCTTCTCTCTTTAACTTATTATTCATTGAGTGACAATAGGGGGCTTATAAGATAGTTTTTCTGATTCTCTTATTGTCAACTATATAACTATAATTGAAGAAAACCATATATAAACGAAGGTAATGCATGATCTTTTGAAAAAAATATTCTCGTATCAATTCCCAATTTTTGTTTTAGTTGGGATAATCTCCATAATTATTCATATTCTGTTCAAATGGCTCATCATATTTATCGAAACATGTATCTTCGCAGTAGGATTAATCATTGAGAAGATAAGTGAGAAAAAAGGGAGGTATTCTAATTCCCATAGAAACGATTATAAAGTGGAAAATAAAGAAAACTAAATCTCTTTTTCGTTAAATGGACGATTATTTTGTTGAAATAGAAGAAGACTGGGATGTCCTGATATGAGTTGATCCCCGTGGTTGTAACTTTGACAATCTTAAGAAGTGAGATTCCCTAGTTCATCATGCCTAATATGAAACAACGGGTACGTCTTAAATCCTGAAAACTTAAACTCGTCCTCAATGAGGCCTACTACAAAAGAGTAGTAGGTATAAGTACAGTTATGCAGAGAGTACTTTTGCTCCAATAAGGGGAGGGAAAAGATAAAGAAACTTGTAAGTGATAATCAAAATATCTTTTCCTATGGAATTGATGAGCGTCACCGAACAGGTATATGTATTACTTGATGATAAGTTAAAGAGAATTGCTATTTTGGCTCTCTGGGAACATCACAGCGACAAATAACTGTAAAAAAAATAGAAAGGTAGAAGTATGATTGAAGAGAAGAAGAATTTCAAACTAGAAGCTTTTGACAGCCTTCGCTGCTTACTCCTTGATCGTTATCTTAACGAGCTTTTTTATTCTCGCAGTTCGGAGTGTCATGTATTTGATAGGGGTATGTTAAGAACATATGAAGAGAAATTGTTTGTATCCTGAATTAACTACTCAATTGCTATGCTTTGGAAATGGACTATTATTGTTGTATTCATTATTCTAATGATCTGGCTAATCATCAATGGTAAAAAACCCAAATTAAGTTAAAGACTCGACCTAAACTGGTATGAGTAGTATAGACAGTAATTTTAATGATTTTAATGGATTCACCGGGATTAGAAAAACACGTCAGCACCGATGAGTTTTTTGAGCCTTAAATGTCTTAATAATACATAAATAATGGAAGGACAATGTAAAAATTCAGGAAAAGAAAGCCCGTTTGAGACAAAAGACACTACTATCATAGGGCCTTTCTTAGATTTCTATTATACTATCGCTCAAAAAGGCATTGGATAAACTTGAGAGCACACCGGAAACCGGAGAGTGATCTTAAATATAGTGAGTACAAAGAGTTGTACGAATACTTAAGAGACTTTAAGTTAAGAGACTTTAAGTTGTATACATCGAACATAAGATCAACTCAATTAAGCTCAACTAAGATGGATCTTCCAATAAAAAAATAAGCACTGAGTATAATGAGAGATGTGGCTTTAACATACACATTAAATACTCAGATAGGAATATCGATAAATGTAATAACTCCCATGAAGGCATATATAAAGACCTACAACAAGAGATGAAGAAGGAAGTAGAAGTAGGGATCATGGGATAAATACAAGCTATGGAATACCTATATTAAGACAATGTATAGCGAAACTGCTCGTCTAAAATGGGATGATGCTATGGTTTGCCCTAGCTAGAGTAGAAAATGCCATAAGGGAGTTGGCTAATACATGTAAACCAATTAGATGAATATATGTAAAGAAACAAGGGCATGCTATGGACACTGGGACCAATCGTGCAACAGAGAACGTTCCGGTTGTCCATGTATTATAGATAGATTCCGTAAATATACAGCAAGAAGATACAATATACTCTAAAGCTCTTGAAGCCTTTCACTATGCTGGTGACGTGGGGGTTGAATCATCTAACGAGGAGAATTGCCTTACAAAAGTAAAATTAGAATCAATGGTGAAAGAAGTCTTTAAGCAATGTATTGAAGAGATGAAGCAAATACTACTCTCAGGTCAGGGAATAGGCTTAAGGATTTCCTGTCTCTTACTCCCGAAGAATATACAGTGGAACCATCTGGAGGAATTTCTTCTGCACCGATTGGAACACATTACCTTTTACCAAGAGAAGGATTGTAACAGCTGAGAAAAATCAATCCTTACATTAAAAAGAACAGAAGAAGCGTGTGAAGAATGCTTGAGTATCCTTACAATAAGGGAATATTTAATATCTAAAGAGGAACGGACAAAATAATAGTGTATATTGCAGTAAATAGAAAAAATAAATAATCGGAATAATAATCTTTATTAATTCCAAAAAACAGACAATAGTCAAGCATACAAAAGAAAGCACAAAAACTATAAATGGGTTCGTTCGAAAGCACTGTTAAAAACAAAAAGAGCCAGATTAATACAATCCTAGCTCTACCTGAACAAACTAAACTAAACTAAACTAAACTAAATCAAATTAAGAAGTTGAAAGCGCTAGCAAATATAAGATCTAAAAACAAAGAAGCAGAAAAGTTATCATAACTTCCCAGCCCCCCCCTTATCTTCAATGAATAAACTGTACGAATATATAATCCTTATAAAAGGGGAAAAAACCAGCAAAAATACGCTGACTCTTCTCAATAGAAGAAAAAACTGTATTTGGAAGTATCCAAATGCAGTTTAAAGGGAATAAAAATTTCATCTGTTAGGTTCTAGTAATAGATTAAGCTTGCTATCCTAATTTCAATCTCTATATTTTCGACTGAAAATTTCGTTATGTCATTTACAGAAATGATGAAGACGCACATGACCATCATTTCCTACTTCGGATCCAATTTCTATATCTATAGGGTTCTATTCCTATAGAACAAAAAGAATTAATTACATAAATAATTTGCTTCCACTTTAATATTTCAATCAAAAAACACTGATTATCTACAATTGCTTCTATGTATAGTTTTTCTATCCAACCCATGCCACTGTCTTATATACAATCACTATACAAAACAAATTCAGTATCGCAATCGCTTATTTAGAAAGATAATAAACACATCTTTCCAAAATTATTTTACCATTGTAGCTCAGATTTACAATAACAATTACCTAAAAATTATTTTGCAAAAATCTTGTTTTCTTACTTTTAATTCTCGTATTACTTCTAAAGGCCACTTCCAGTTTTGATAAGTTCCTTGAATAATACCTCGCGCGAATAATGTAGCCCAAATACCCATAGGAGTGTATTGAAAAAGTAAAAATAACAAGACAAATGCAGCTATACCGGAAAGCAAGGAAACTTAAAAAAAGGAACTTAATTCTTCGTCAAAATAATTTCTACCGCATTAGTGTAATTTACTTCCAAAAAACAAATGAACAAAGCAACTGTTACAAAAAAATTAGAAAACAAGGGAGTCTGACTTCTAATCCAAAAGAAGATCCAATTCCCTAAACATAACAATATTAAACCACCAACAATAAATACTAAAAATGAAAGCAAAAATCCCCTTCAAATAAAGATATTTAATAGAATCTATATATCCCTGCAATCTATGTTGGACAATTTTGGGTTGGTAAACCCAGTAATAAACATTTGCCAAAGCTACAATTAACCCCTATTATTTACATAGTTATTCCATATAAAGCCATTTTTTCAAAAGAAGATAAAGAGTCCCAATAAGAGTAGAAGATTGACTAATCAAAAAGCCTCCGAGAGAAGTTAGTCCGATTTTTATAGCATTAGGATAAACAAATTTTAATATTTCTTGGTACGATTGAGAAACTACTTTTGTAAGCTGATGTTTAAAATCTATCGTGTAGATTGCTCTATAAGATAAAATCTTCATTGTGAGAACAGACAAAGCCTTTGCACTCATAAATAGCAATAAGATTAAATTGCAAGGTCATCAACAATAATGGGAACAATTAAATAAGCAACCTAACTAATAATGGCAATTTTGTTTATTGCGTTTACCAGCCCTTTCCCTAACAATAGGGCATCATAATAAAGTGTATAAAAAGAATATGAAGTAACAACAATAAGAATAATCCGTGTAAGATATATATCTTGCTGATTTCCAGAATAGTTTTTTTTTAAAATAATAAAAATATAATAAGTTCCTATTGTCGCTAAAACGAACGAAAGAATAAGTGCCATACGAAAATAAACCCAACGCATAGCATCAATTAGTCCCTTCAAAAGACTGTAGTCTATTTCTGAAGTATTTCCTACAAGATAGTATCCTGTTTTTTTTTAATGTTTTTGCTCCACTGAAAATATAAAACACACTCCTAGTAAAAGAAGTGTTAAAACCAAAATCCAATAATTCTGTCGTCGATCCTACAATTGTTGAAAAAATAGCCCAAATACCTACTATTTCTTGAGGGAATGTCCTCAAAATAAAAGGCAACAAAATAACGTTACTGCCTACCTGCAGAAAAACTACTGCATAAGTCCAGAATAAGTCCTTTTGCCAGACACTAATACTTTCCATTTCAGAGTTTATAGAAACTCAATTAGTTTCTTCCTAATTTGATAATTAAATAATTAATTTTAAGACAAGGGTACTCATCAAAAATGAGATGATAGCCATTCTTCAAAATCAAACACAAAGACTTAACGTGCATTTTTTAGATAAAGTGTTCACCGACTACCAAAATATAAAATTCAGACATAAAAATACAAATGTTTACATCTTTAAATATCTTTATAAAAAAACCAAATAAGTTATGCTTTTAATTTTGGGAAAATACTGAATTTTGTAGAACAATGTTTAAAACAAATAATATGAAGAAAAGCATTTTACAGATTGTGCGAGCATCTTACGAGCCTAAGGTTCCAAAAATAATGAAAAGAGTAATAGAAATTCAAGAAGGGAACCCCACTGAATCAGTTTCCGACCAAGAAGAAATCAAAAAGCTTTTCCCTAATACTTACGGTTTACCAATCATACAGTTTGTAGAAGGAACAGAAAAAAAGCAGCGTCCACCTACTAACGTAGGTGTTATTTTATCGGGAGGACAAGCTCCCGGTGGACATAATGTAATCGCTGGGTTATTTGATGGTATTAAAAATATGAATCCCGATAGTCGTCTGTATGGATTTTTGATGGGTCCAGTGGGATTGATTGAGCATAAATATAAAGAACTCACAGCAGATATTATAAATGAATATCGTAATGTTGGTGGATTTGATATCATTGGTTCTGGACGTACAAAACTAGATACTGAAGAACAATTCAACAAAGGGTTGAAAGTTTTAAAAAAATTGAATGTATCAGCATTAGTAATTATTGGAGGAGATGATTCTAATACAAATGCCTGTATATTAGCCGAATATTACAAGCGAATCAATGCAAATGTTCAAGTAATTGGTTGTCCAAAAACTATTGACGGAGATTTAAAAAATGGAATAATAGAAACTTCTTTTGGTTTCGATACAGCTTGTAAGGTTTATTCGGAAATGATTGGGAATATTCAGCGCGATTGCAATTCTTCTCGAAAATATTGGCATTTTATTAAACTAATGGGTCGTTCAGCTTCTCATATTGCATTGGAATGTGCTTTACAAGTACAACCAAATATATGTATTATTTCAGAAGAGATTGAAGCTAAAAATCAATCTCTCGATGATATTATTCAGTACATTGCTAATATTGTAGCCCAAAGAGCTTCTAATGGAGATAACTTCGGAACAGTATTAGTTCCGGAAGGTTTGGTAGAGTTTATCCCTACAATGAAAAATCTAATTAGTGAATTGAACGAATATTTAGCCCACAACGAAACGGAATTTAAATGTATTAAGCATTCAAAACAACGAAAACATATCCTTGACAACTTAAGTCATGAAAATGCAAAGATTTACGAAAGTCTACCAGAAACCATAGCTCGTCAATTAACACTTGATAGAGATCCTCATGGCAATGTACAAGTTTCCTTGATTGAAACGGAAAAACTGCTAGCAGAAATGGTGAAAAAGCGCTTAGAAAAAATGACTTCGGAAGGGAAATATATAGGCAGATTTTCTACAATAACCCACTTCTTTGGATATGAAGGACGTTGTGCTGCACCATCTAACTATGATGCAGATTATTGTTATTCGTTAGGTTATACAGCAGCTGAATTGATTGGAAATGGAAAAACTGGTTATATGTCATTGGTTCGAAATACCACTGCCCCTGTCTCAGAATGGATTATAGGGGGAATACCTATTACAATGATGATGAATATGGAACGTCGTCATGGGAAAATAAAACCTGTTATTCAAAAAGCATTAGTAAAATTGGACGGAATGCCTTTTCGTGCATTCGCATCTCAACGTGATCAATGGGCAATTAATACGGATTATGTTTATCCAGGACCTATTCAATATTTTGGACCTAGCGAAATTTGTGACCAACCGTCAAAAACTTTGCAGATTGAAAAATCTAATACTGATTATTGAGATTGGATATGACACAAATATTAAACCCTTAACAGAGGACTATTTACCCATTATAATAATAACATAAGGGGGTAATGTAAGTTTCGAAGATGAGAAGTACAAAGTGAGCAAACTACATAGAGAATAAGGCAGGAAAGCAGATCTTATCTTAAAAAAGTTTTCTATTCTAGATATTTTTATAGAGGAAACGGCACTAGCCGTCCCAACAGGTTTTACTAAAAAGTGTTGTTTTGTCCATTATGAAGCACTTAAAAAAATATGAGGTTACACACTTCTAAGAATTTGGATAGATAGATAGAAGTCTCATGGTGGAATGCACTAATGTTAAACTTAAATAGACAGGAAAAGGTTAATCCTAGTTAAAACTTAATATTGTTTCTAACATTCTTGGTGTACAGAAGTATATGGTGGAATCGTCCATATTTTTATTTTGCACTTATGTATTTTATACATAAGTAATTTCTCTACTTGCTTATCCCTTTTTCAATATATCCAATCGTTTAGCATGAACATGAATGTTATCACTTTATCACCACATAATTCCCAATACTATAAAAATTTAGACACCCCCTCTCTACTAACCAGCTACTGATTTGTGCCGTTCGTAGTTATATCCCCTCGGATGGTTGGATTCTCCAATAATTGTTTATTTAGAGAGAATTAAATTGTCAATAAAGATGCTAAAAACAAATAAATTATATATAGTTCCTACACCCATTGGTAATTTGGAAGACATGACTTTCAGAGCAATACGAATATTGAAGGAAGTAAATTTGATTTTTGCTGAAAATACTCGTACGACAAGTTTCTTATTAAATCATTTTGATATAAAAACCCGAATGCAATCTTGTCATAAGTATAATGAACATGAAACAGTTAAACAAATTACATGGAGAATAAAAATAGGTGAAAATATTGCTTTAATTTCAGATGCTGGTATGCCTGGAATTTCTGATCCAGGTTTTCTCTTAATAAGAGAATGCATCCAACAAAGAATAGGGATAGAATGTTTACCAGGAGCAACAGCTTTTGTACCAGCACTAATAAACTCTGGATTACCGATCGATCATTTTTGTTTCGAAGGCTTTTTACCTCGTAAAAAAGGTAGACAAACAAAATTTGAAGAATTAACCGAAGAGATTCGTACAATAATAATTTACGAATCTCCTTTTCGTATAGTAAAAACATTGGAACAGTTGGCAGAATATTTAGGAGAAAAACGATTAGCTTCTATTTCACGTGAAATATCCAAATTATATGAAGAAACTATACGAGGGACATTGAAAGATTTAATTCTCCATTTTACAAAAAACAAACCTAAAGGCGAATTTGTTCTGGTAGTAAGTGGGAAAAAATTTAAAAGTTAGTATAGAATTAAAATGTAGAATAAGTAGAATAGAATAAAAAACAAAAGAGGTTTTTTTGAAAACTATTCAACATGCCAACCTTTAATTTGATAATTACAATTTTTCCAATTGTCACTAATATGGATGTATGTTTCTTGTTTTTTTCTATTTAACCATTCGGTAAGAACCTGATTTTGTTTTTTTCGCTCTAATATTTCTTTTAAAATTTGATAGTCATTTGCAAAGCTAGCTTTATGACATTCAATTCTTGATTTCAATTTAACAATTGAAATGACCTCTTTTTGTTCAGAATTAATCATAGTAAATGGTTTGGATATATCACCTACTTGCATTCCACGAATGGCTTTACTAATTTCTGGCGGTAGCTCTCTAATTTCAAAATGAGAAGTAATCATATGTTCTATTCCAACTTGACCATTATAATTCACCATTAAACCTTTATTATTACGAGTATTTTTGTCTTGTGAAACACAGGTAACTGCTTCCTCAAATGTAAGTTTCCCCCTTATTATATCTGTTCGAATAGAATCAAGACGATAAGAAACTTTTGCCAGCTCTTCCTTAGTAGCATGAGGTTTTAAAAGGATATGACGGACATTAATACGATCTCCTTTTTTTTCTATCAATTGAATAATATGATAACCATATTCTGTTTCTACAATTCGAGAAACTTTTTTAGGGTTACTTAGTTCAAAGGCTACTGCTGCAAACTCAGGGGATAAACTACTTTTACATACAAAATTTAATTCTCCCCCCTTCATTGCTGAATTTATATCTTCAGAATAAAGACGTGCTAAAGTTGAAAATTCTTTTTGTCCAGAAGTAACTAATTCAATATATTCCTTTAATTTCTGTTTAATATTATTTATTTCCTCCAAAGTGACAAGTGGCTTTAGTGTTATAATTTCTACCTCTACAGTAGTTGGTATGAAAGGTAAACTATCTTGTGGAATCTGATTGTAAAAATTACGAATATCGGAAGGAGTTACTTTTACACCACTGACTAATTTATTTTGCATTGCTTGAATCATACCTTGTTCCCTTATAGCTTGCTTTTTTTCTTCACGTAAAACACTAATAGGTTTTCCACAATACTCCTCCACTTTTTCTTTAGAACCTATTTGGTCAATCAGATGATTAATCCATGATTCTGTCATTTGGGAAACTTGTGACTCAGGTATATTAATACTATCTAATTTCGCCTGACGCAAATATAATTTTTGAATAGCCAATTGTTCTGGAATAACACAATAAGGATCACCCTCTATGTACTGATTATTTATTTGCATTTGCAAACGTACATTCTCCACATCAGAGCGAAGAATTACCTCGTTTCCTATCGTCCAAACAACTTCATCAATTACATTACTTTGTGCATTTATCAATCCTGATGAAACTAGTGTTAACACTATGATTGAATGAATAAATTTATTTAAATGAATAACATAATAAATTAACCATTTGGAAATATTCTGTAGAAAAACAGAACCCTTTGACTTAGTCATTCTGACCATTTCATTAATTCATCTTGCACGCCAATCTAGATATTCTTGAATATTTAATATTACCTTGATAATTTGTGTACCTTTCAGGTTAAAAGGTGGTGTATACACAAAGGTCATATTGACTGAATCGTCAGGAATATTTTTGAAAAATCCAAATGATCGTCGTGTAAAATTTTATTTATACGCTTACGCTCCCTTATTGAGGGTTTCAATTGAACAACTATTCAAGTCTTTGCAACTCAATTTTGTAAGAAGTAAAGGGGTCTTCATGTGGCTTCAACAAGGAGCTCTAGATCTCTTTTTACGTACACATCCCCAACCAATCCCCGATACCAACCCATAAACCCAACCATAAAACCCAATAAAATTGGTAAAATTGGAATTGGAATAATGTTTTTCAATCAGAAATTTTGAACTTTGACACTTCATCACATTCTTCCGAAGAAATTGTTGCTGAGAAGAATTATTTCAGAATTACAAAATCCAGTTTCTATTTACTATCAGAGTAGTATACATCAATTCCTTCAAATTTAAATTAAATCACCTGTTTTATATTTAAAATATAACTTCTCCAAAAATTCGAAAATAAACCTCTTGAGATTATCCTCTTTTTTCGCTAAAAACTTCCTTTTTTATAAAAAAAATTAAAACACCAATTAATCCAGGAATTTCAAATTTAAATTTTTGATTTACTAAATTTTTTAATTCAAAAAGAGGAATTCTCTTAACAAGAAACAAAACCAACGCCATCGACCTCCTTGATAATCAACTATTCGAATAGTAGTTATCAACTATTTAAAATTTTCGTTTGAAAATCCTATAAAAGTCAATGACACTTTTAATTCTTTCTTTTTAGAAAAACATTCAAGATCTATTTATTTCAATCCCTCTATTTCGATTTAATCTTTGATAATTAACAAAGCCTCTTTCAAAGAATTGACACTCTCTTTCGTAACATTTTTCAAATCTACCATCGATATAACAAAGGGTATTTCTTCAAATGACTGTCTGAACTTACCTTATCTATCCTTCATCTATAAAAATATTTTGAATACTTTTTATAAAGTTTCGTCAATTTTCGATAATTCCATTTCTCATTCATTTTCAAATTCGCAAAACAAATACTTATCTCATTGCTATCTATTTTCCTTTGTTCCATCAAGACAACAAACCTCTTTACAATACTTTTACTCATTTCGCTATAACGACCACATTCCTTAAAACTTTTAAAGCATTTGTTTCCATTTTTTTGAGAAGCCTTTCCTATAAAATTATAAGTTTTTGCGGTATGGACGGGACTTGAACCCGCGACCCCATGCGTGACAGGCATGTATTCTAACCAAACTGAACTACCACACCGTATAGTGGATTACAAGTTGCCATTTATTCAATGAATGAATGAATAAGCAATTATTCCAAAAGCCAATGACATTATAACAATACTTATGGTCCTATTCAAAATGTATAATCTCTGAATATTGAAAATTCCGTGAAGTTTTGACACCAAGTAAGTAATTACAAACCACCATAGTAGATTACCCATAAAAACACAGAACGCCCCCATGATCGTAACATACAAACTTTCTCCTGCTAAAAACCCAAAACTATTGAATAAGCTGATGTACAAAAATACAACAAACGGATTAGAAAAAGATAGCAAAAATACACTTAAAATGTTTTGCGAGTATGAGCTTATTCCTATTTCTGTTTTTTCTAAACTCTTAAAAGGACTATTTAAAAAAGCATATATACTAAAAACAATTAACAAAATGCTCCCTAAAATTTGCAACAATAGCCTGTTTTTTTCTATAAAACCACCTACAATTCCCATACTGGTACATACAATTATTGCATATAAAAAGTCCGAAAAAGCAGCTCCTAATCCAGAAGAAAAACCATACCACCTCCCTTTATACAATGTTCTCTGAATACACAACAATCCTACCGGTCCCACAGGAACAGACACCAATACCCCAATGATAAGTCCCTTATATATCAATGTGAAACATGATTGCATAAACTCCCTACGAAGATAACCTTTTCTACTTGTAAATATGTAAGAGATATGGAAAAAACTTTTGTTTTGACAATTAAACAAGTTGATATTTTGTTGTCAACAATTAAATTTAATATTTATTTTAGTTGTAATTTCGTGTAGATTTTGTCACTGAATGATGAAAGCTTCGGCTTTTTTGTATGGTCTTTTCTAATATATTTTATCGAAATCAATCAAACTGTTATGAGTAATCCATCTAAAAAGCTTTTTTCAGAATTTGCTCACACATCTACTGAAGAATGGAAAAAAAAAATTGTTTCCGACCTAAAGGGTGCTGATTTTGAAAAAAAACTGATTTGGAAGACAAACGAAGGTTTCAATGTAATGCCTTTTTATCGTGCGGAAGACATTGCCGACCTAAAAACAATTAAATCCTTACCAGGGGAGTTCCCATACGTACGTGGAACTCGTAAAGATGACAATGAGTGGCTTATTCGCCAAGACATTGTAGTAATAGATTTCTTTGAAGCGAATAAGAAAGCCCTGGATATTTTGAACAAAGGAATTACTTCTTTAGGATTTGATATTCCTGGAGAAAAAATCAATAAAAAAAATATTGCTACTCTTTTATCCAATATTCTTCCGCAATGCATCGAACTTAACTTTACTACCTGTAATACGGAATCTGTAAAACTAATTAATATTTTAGTTGAATATTTTAAAAAAAATAATTTTGATTTAGCCCAAATACATGGTTCTGTTAATATTGATTTCATTGGAAATATATTGACGAAAGGAATAATCAAAGAAGAATGGGTTGAACAAATGGGTATAGCAATAAATGCTGCGTCTGAAATGCCATTTTTCAAAGTAATTGCTGTTAATGCTCATCTTTTGAGCAATGCAGGTTCCTTTATTACCCAAGAATTAAGTTATGCTTTAGCTTGGGGAAATGAATTATTAAATAAATTGGTAGAAACAGGGATTGATTCGATGATTGTGGCTAAAAAAACTAAATTCAATTTCGGTATTAGTACAAATTATTTCATGGAAATTGCCAAATTCCGTGCTGCTCGTTGGTTATGGGCTGAAATTGTAAAAGCCTACAAAACAGAATGCCAATGTTTTTGTGGAGCACAAATGAATATTTTTGCACAAACTTCATTATTTAACCAAACTCTTTATGATGCTTATGTTAATTTACTTCGTACACAGACTGAAGCAATGGCAGCTAGTATTGCAGGAGTGGATTCACTACTAGTTGTCCCATTCGATAAGTGCTTCAAAGTCCCTAATGATTTTTCAGAACGTATTGCACGTAATCAACAATTGTTGTTAAAAGAAGAATGTCACTTCAATCAAGTGATTGACCCATCCGGAGGTTCTTATTATATAGAATCGCTCACAAATTCTATTGCTCAAGAATCATGGAATTTATTCCTTATAACAGAAGAAAAAGGATTTTATGAGTTAGTAAAAAAAGGTAAAATCCAAGAATCTGTAAATATAAGTGCTTACAAACGGCTTAAAGATGTAGCACAACGCCGCGAAATATTGTTGGGAACAAATCAATTCCCTAATTTTTCGGAAACAGCTTTCAATAAAACTCAGACCATAAATGGAGTCAGTATTTGTAATTTTCATTCCCATAAACATGAAGAAATTAAGGTTCTAAATATGAAACGTTTAGGTGAGGAATTCGAAGCACTACGTTTATCTACCGAAAGGTCTGGAAGAGAAATAAAAGCATTTATGCTAACCATTGGAAATTTGGTTATGCGATTGGCTCGTTCACAATTTTCTTCCAATTTTTTAGCATGTGCCGGTTACAAAGTGATTGACAATCTTGGATTTGAAACTATAACACAAGGTATAGAGAATGCTAAAAAAATAAATGCTGATATTATTGTCCTTTGTTCAAGCGATGATGAATATGATATTTTTGCTCCAGAAGCCCATAGATTAATCTCTGGTAAAGAAATCCTAATTATTGCAGGTATTCCCACTTCTATAGAAAAATTGAAATCACAAGGTATTACAAATTTTATCAATAAAAAAAGTAATGTTTTGGAAACACTGCAACAACTTAATAAACTATTGAATATTTGATTTCAGAAATATGAAGCCCGATTTCAAAAACATAGACATCAATTCAACTGAATTCATAGCAAGAGATACTAATAAATTGGTTATAAAAAACAAAGTTAAAACCGATTGGAATACACCAGAGCAAATTCCAGTAAAATCAATCTATACTAAAGACGATTTAGAGAAAATGGAACATCTGGAGTACTCTTCTGGCATTCCACCTTTTTTGAGGGGACCCTACTCTGCTATGTATACCACGCGTCCTTGGACTATTCGCCAATATGCCGGATTTTCCACTGCTGAAGAATCCAACGCATTTTATAGAAGAAATCTTGCTTCTGGACAAAAAGGACTATCGGTTGCTTTTGACTTGGCAACTCATCGAGGATATGATGCTGACCATCCACGTGTGATAGGTGATGTAGGAAAGGCTGGTGTCTCTATTTGTTCACTTGAAGATATGAAAATGTTATTTGATGGGATCCCATTAAAAGATATGTCTGTCTCTATGACTATGAATGGGGCTGTTCTTCCGATATTGGCGTTCTATATCAATGCAGGTTTGGAACAAGGAGCCAAATTGGAGGAATTAACGGGAACTATTCAGAATGATATACTAAAGGAATTTATGGTGCGAAATACTTACATTTATCCACCCAAGTTTTCCATGCGCATTATTGCCGACATATTTGAATATACTTCTCAAAAGATGCCGAAATTTAATTCTATTTCAATTTCTGGTTACCATATGCAAGAGGCAGGAGCTACTGCTGATATTGAATTGGCTTATACTCTTGCCGATGGCATGGAATATCTAAAAACTGGAATTGAAGCTGGCATTGATGTAGATGCTTTTGCTCCACGTTTGTCATTCTTTTGGGCAATAGGAATGAATCATTTCATGGAAATTGCTAAAATGCGTGCTGGTCGTTTGCTGTGGGCAAAGATTGTAAAGAGTTTTGGTGCTAAAAACCCAAAATCTCTTGCCTTACGAACACATAGTCAAACTTCCGGTTGGTCATTAACTGAACAGGATCCTTTCAATAACGTAGGAAGAACTTGTATAGAAGCAATGGCAGCGGTATTGGGACATACACAGTCCTTGCATACCAATGCTTTAGATGAAGCCATTGCTCTTCCTAGTGATTTTTCAGCACGTATTGCACGTAATACACAAATTTACATTCAAGAAGAAACGTACATAACTAAAGAAATAGATCCATGGGCAGGTTCTTATTATGTAGAATATTTGACTCAGGAATTAACAAATAAAGCTTGGACTTTAATACAAGAGATTCAAGAATTAGGGGGTATGGCAAAAGCTATAGAAACTGGTATTCCTAAGATAAGGATTGAAGAAGCAGCTGCACGAACGCAAGCACGTATTGATTCTGGTAGTCAAACAATAATTGGTGTCAACAAGTATCGTTTGGGGAAAGAGGACCCAATTGATATTTTGGAAATCGACAATACAGTTGTCCGCCTACAACAAATCAAACGATTAAATGAATTGAAAACTAAACGCAATAATAATGTTGTACAAGAGGCACTGAAGGCAATTACTCTTTGTGCCGAAACAGGAAAAGGGAATTTGTTAGATCTATCTGTTCAAGCAGCAAGTGTTTGTGCAACTTTAGGAGAAATATCATATGCCTGCGAAAAAGTCTGTGGAAGATATAAAGCAATAATTAGAACCATTTCTGGTGTGTATTCATCGGAAACAAAAGAAAATTCTACTTTCCTAAAAGCCCAAGAATTAGTATCTAAATTTGCTAAAAAAGAAGGTCGTCAACCACGTATTATGATTGCAAAAATGGGTCAAGATGGTCACGATCGCGGAGCTAAAGTAGTAGCAACTGGTTATGCTGACTGTGGTTTTGATGTAGATATGGGACCGTTATTTCAAACTCCCGAAGAGGCTGCCCGTCAAGCTGTAGAAAATGATGTACATGTATTAGGTATATCTTCTTTGGCTGCTGGTCATAAAACCTTGATACCTCAAGTGATTGAAGAACTAAAAAAATTAGGTAGAGAAGATATTTTTGTAGTTGCAGGAGGCGTAATACCTGTACAAGATTACGATTTTTTATATAAGGCAGGCGTAATTGCTATTTTTGGGCCAGGTACACCGATAACATTAGCTGCTACAACTATTCTGGAACTTTTATTGAATGATAATGATTGAAAAACTTTGTCACTTACTTGAACAAGAGAGTCAATGGGAAAAGAATATTTTCCATCTCCTAAATGGAAGATATGCTCTTGGGGATTATTTCTTTTGGCTGTGCTCCAATTCATGGCTAGAAGCTTGTATCTACATTAGTTGTTTATGGATCT
The DNA here is from genome assembly GCF_000010645.1 of Candidatus Azobacteroides pseudotrichonymphae genomovar. CFP2. NCBI lineage: Bacteria > Pseudomonadati > Bacteroidota > Bacteroidia > Bacteroidales > Azobacteroides (SeqCode) > Azobacteroides pseudotrichonymphae (SeqCode). The sequence goes on along the minus strand of NC_011565.1, from coordinate 799,711 downwards.
TTTTACATAAAAAAAATTACAAGGAAGCCTTACTAGTAATCTTATCGGTTGCATTGGTATTCTTTTTGTGCGAATGGATTTCCTCTAGCCTTTTTAAACCAATTTTTCATCGTTTACGCCCTACATACCATCCTGATTTTAAAGAATGTGTAAATACAGTTTTTGGATATTTGGGGGCAGGGACTTATGGTTTTATTTCTGGTCATACCACTAATGCTTTCGGATTTGCAACAATCACAGCACTTATTTTTCGAAGTCGTATCTACGTATGGACAATTTTATTATTCGCTTGCCTTATTGGATACTCCCGTATTTATCTAGGTGTACATTTTATTTCAGATGTTTTAGTTGGAGTACTAGTGGGTCTATCACTAGGTTATTTAGTTTATAAACTATACAAATCATGCCAAATATATTTTTTAAAAAAAAATCACATTACTATTTCGTTTAATCGAAATAAAACTAGCTAAGAATGGAAGAGATGGCGTTCAGTTACCTACATGCTACATAATTTTTGTTTCTACATAATAAAAAGGAGAAGAATAAGACCATTTCTAATATGTCATATTAAATAAGCAGGGGTTGTAGTTTCAGTAGGTATCATCGATCCCAGTTTGCCAAAACAAATAGACTTTTACGTCATACGCATGTATCTCTTACATGCGCTGAGTTATTTTGTATCGCTTAACAACTTTAATTATTCTGGACAGAAATAGAGGAGATATATATGGTGAAATATATTACAACACCCCCTTACAATGTTTTGGCCCTTATCATTGACAAGAATGAAAGAGCTTGTTGACAGCCGCTTTCATACATTCATTCCAGTTTTTTATTTTTTATCAGAAAAACCAAAATGAATTTCAAGAGTTTATTCTTTTCTTCATAGCATTAATCTACTTCTTGTAAAATCTGCAAAATATTATCCGACAAACTACTAGAGCCTATTCTAAAATATTCAGGTGTCAAATATTCCATTCCCAATATTTCCTTCACCAATGTATAATATTTTACTGCCTCTTGAGTTGTACAAATACCGCCTGACACTTTTAATCCTACTTTTTTATGATATTGTTCATAGTATTCCTTGATAGCTTCACACATTACATAAACGGATTCAGGTTTTGCCCCTGCATAAATTTTCCCTGTAGAAGTCTTAATAAAATCTGCTCCTGCACACATAGATAAAATAGCAGCTTTCCTAATATCAGAAAATTCTTTCAATAATCCAGTTTCCAAAATAATCTTTAATCGAGTATCTCCACATACATTTTTTATTTCAGCTATTTCTTCATAAACTTCTTGAAAATTTCTTTCAAAAAATTTACTGCAATTCATTACAACATCTAGTTCATCTGCTCCATCTGCGATAGCTAAAGAAATTTCCGCTATTTTTATTTCCATAAAAGTTTGAGACGAAGGAAATCCTCCAGCTACCGAGGTAATTTTTACATTTGTTCTTAACATTTCTTTTACTGTTTTAACAAAATTCGGATAAACACAAATAGAAGATACATTATTCATATCAGAATAAATATTATCAAATTCGTTAACTTTCTCCACCATTGCCCAAATGTTCTCATCCGAATCTCCTGTATTTAAAGACGTCACATCAATACAAGAATATAGCAAACGCCATATTTCAGGTGTATCATTTTTCTCCCAATTCATAATAATTTCAGCTGTTTTACGATTTATATCGCCTCTACACAAAGCCATATCAAACTTTTTAAAAATTTCCTTCATAATGAATTATTTCATTATTCATATGCTACTGTTTTTTTGTATTCTTTTTAGAAATAGATATTTCCTCAAAAAAAATATTAAAAACAATTATAATCTTTGTGCTATACATATCGTTTTTTTCTACGAAAAAGGAATTGTCTTTTGACAATTACATATAATTATTTCTACTCCTCTCCATATATGTGGTACACAAAGAGTCAGTTGGATTGTAACTTTTTACTTTCGTTCCATAAGAAATTGTATGTATATTTTTTCAAAGAAAAAAGTACTATTACTTTGATCCACTATAGTGTGGATTGATCATTTACTGAAGTTACATATTAATTACACCTAATGCATCTCAAAATACCGACATAACCATTTGTTGACATCTTATTGTATTTACTTAATACAACGGCAAATTTTATTATTAAGCTCAAACGAATAATTACTCAATACTTTTTGTAGCTAACAAAAAACTCTAATGTGCAATTAACATGCCAAAAACAAGTAATTAGGTAACGAGAATGACAATGGAGTTTAGCATAAGGGGTGCAATAGAAAACAAGGTTTATATTAATTCTATGAATCCCATATCTTTGATTCATACTCTGTCAATAATAAACTGCAAAAATACACACCTGATAAACTCCATATTTTCTGAACATCTGGATTTATACACAACATTTGTAAGTACTCACCATACATGATTTTTAAAATATGAGAATATGTCCCCCAACAAAAAAATTAGATGAACTACTATAAAGCTCATTGTGAAATCTAAAATCATATCTTATCCGAATAATTTCCAAGCCAACAAAATATCAACTTTTTCTAACCTAAAACGTAATATATATATATATATCGGACATATGGATATATTTATATATAGCTCATACCATTTTCACAAGTCGCAATTGATTCAGTCCTCTTTCGCTAGCAACATCTCCAACATGTCCTATCTCGTCACAATAGGAAAAATAAAAAGTAAACTTACTATCCTAATATAAATGAGCATAATCGTAAGAAAGCGAGCCTGTTTTTTCATAACAGTCTCTCATTTTTTATAAGGGTAAAGAAAAGAAAATTAAAGTCTAATTTTTTAATATTTTTGTGTTATAAACTATTCCGATATTTGTCTTTGCAGAAAGGAAAAGTATGTTCACTAACAATAGAATTTGATAAATAATCAAAGTGTAACAAAAATGGAAATAAAAAAGTATAAACTCGTAAACAATATCTCAGGATGGATAATATTTACAATTGCAGCAATTGTCTACTTAATGACTATTGAACCGACAGCCAGTTTTTGGGATTGTAGTGAATTTATTACGTCAGCATATAAATTGGAAGTAGGACATCCGCCCGGAGCACCCATCTTTATGTTAGTAGGTAATCTTGTTTCTCATCTTGCTCCTAATCCTTCGCAAGTAGCGTTAGTGCTAAATGCTCTTTCTGCCATACTTAGTGCTTTGACTATTTTATTCCTCTTTTGGACAATTACACGTTTCGTTGGGATTTTTTTTTTAAAAGATATTTCTAAAAAAATTAGTTATTCTCAATTGATTACTATTTTGGGAGCAGGCGTAACAGGTGCTTTAGCTTATACTTTTTCCGATACATTTTGGTTCTCAGCTGTAGAAGGAGAGGTATATGCCTTCTCTTCATTTATGACTGCAATTATTTTTTGGTTGATTTTGAAATGGAAAGAAAAAGCGGATGAACCCCATTCTAGTCGATGGTTAATATTAATCGCCTATTTGATAGGAATATCTATTGCTATTCACTTATTAATTTTACTTTGTATTCCAGCAATTACATTAGTTTATTACTTCCACAAAAAACCTAATCCCACATGGAAGGGAATCGTTATTACTTTAGCGATTTCTTTTAGTATTATAATTTCTATTCTTTATGGGTTGATTCAAGGACTTTTGAAAATATGCGGATGGTTCGAATTATTATTTGTCAATGTATTTCAATTGCCTTACAACTCCGGTGTTCTTTTTTATTTGCTTCTTATATTTAGTATTTTATCGTGGGCAATCTGGGAAACCATGCACGATTCTAAAAATTTTCAAAAAGCAAAAATTGCCTTCATTATATCTATTACTCTATTAGGAATACCATTCCTTGGTAATGGTTTAGGATTGGGTATCTTTATTATAATCACTCTATCTTTTTATCTATTTGTGTCCAAAAATATAGATGTAACTATACTAAATACCATATTGATTAGCCTAGGAGTTATTACTATTGGTTATTCTTCCTATGCACTCATTATTATTCGATCTATATCCAATACACCTATGAATCAAAATTCGCCAAAAAATATATTTACATTGAAAAGTTATTTGACTCGCGAACAATATGGAGAAACCCCCTTATTCTATGGACAAACATTTGCATCCAAAGTAAAATATGAAAACAGAGGGGGTGTATTTGAAGCTGCTACAAAAGATGAAGGAGCTATTTGGTCGCAAATTTCTAAAAAAGAACCATTTGAAAAAGACAGATATTTTGAATCAGGACGAAAAAAGTACTATGTCTATGAATCAAACACATTATTTCCACGCATGTACAGTTCATTACCACAACATATACAAGGATATAAGACATGGACAAACTTTAAAGGAATTCATTTTAGAGTAAATTCTCCACAAGGGAGTGAATGTAGGATTAAACCTACATTCGGAGAAAATTTGAAATTCTTCCTACGTTATCAAGTTAATTTTATGTATTGGCGTTATTTTTTATGGAACTTCTCTGGAAGACAAAACAATATTCAAGGATATGGTGAAATTACTAATGGAAACTGGATTACAGGTATTGGTTTTCTTGATCAACTTCGATTAGGTCCACAAGATAATATGCCAGATAGTATTGCTAAAAATAAAGGGCACAACAAATTCTACATGTTGCCCTTGTTACTAGGTATAGTAGGAATTTTTTTTCAGATTCATTCCGGAAAGAAAGGAATAGAACAATTTTGGATTACTTTTCTCCTCTTCTTTATGACTGGTTTAGCAATAGTTATTTATCTCAATCAAACCCCTTTTCAACCACGTGAAAGAGACTATGCATATGCTGGCTCATTTTACGCCTTTTGTATTTGGATAGGAATTGGTACTGTTGGAATAATTAGAGTATTGAAATACTTCAAAATTCCGAATACTGCAACAGCAATCTCGGGAACTATCCTTTGTTTATTAATTCCGATACAAATGGCATCTCAAACATGGGACGATCACGACCGTTCCGGAAGATTTATTGTTCGAGATTTCGCAATGAACTATTTATCCACTTGTGAACCAAACGCTATCATTTTTACTAACGGAGACAATGATACTTTCCCTTTATGGTACGTACAAGAAGTAGAAGGATTTCGCAATGATGTCCGTGTATGTAATTTAAGTTATTTACAAACAGACTGGTATATTGACCAAATGAAACGACAGGCATACGAATCTAAGCCACTCCCAATTGAGTGGAAAAAACATGAATATACACAAGGGAAACACGATATTGCTTATATTTTCAATGAACGAAAAGAACCAATGCAAGTAGAAGAAATATTAAACCGAATCAAATCAGAAAACATAAAAGACAAATACCTTTTAAGTTATAATTTCGAGATAGATAACATCCCTAGTTACAAAATAACTATTCCTGTTGATTCAGCAGCAGTAATAGCATCGGGATTAGTAAAACCTGAAAATGCGATATGGATACCTCACTATCTCCTTATAGATTTGGGAAATAAACTAAATACAAATGGAGAACCAACTACTGACGAAAAAAGATATTTAACAAAAGACGAAATGATGATATTAGAAATATTGAAAAACAATAAAGACTGGTCACGGCCTATTTATTATGCCAGAACCGTAGGTTTAGATAAATATTTGCGGCTATTTCCATATTTCCGCTGCGATGGTATAGCCTACCGAATTGTACCATTCGAAGCTACCCGATATCAACCTATTGATATCGACATAATGTACGAAAACGTGATAAATAAATACCACTGGGGAAATCTAGAACAATCAGACATCTATCTAGACGAAAATACTATACAAATGATAAGAACTTTTCGTATAATATTTGGACAATTAGCCATGGAGTTGATAGAGAAAAAAAAATTCGAACGAGCAAAGGATGTACTAGACAAATGCCTAAAAGTGATACCTTCTTACAATGTACCATATGATTACTCTTCTACTGTCCCTTTGGCAAATGCCTATCATCAAATTGGAGACAAAAAAAAAGCAAATGAATTATATATAAAACTAGCAGAAATCTCGCTAAAAGATTTAAAATGGTACAATCGTTTGAATGATCATCAATATACTTCTGTTACGGAAGATATAAAAAAGAATGTCATTTTTTTACAAAATATCATACACTACCTTTTGAAAAATAATCCAGAAATAGGAGAAAAATATTTTTCGGAATTTTTAAAGATTATAGAACGCTTTCAAAAAATTATGAAAAATAAATAAATGACAAAAAATACCGACTATAACTAAATAATTTAGTTTTTTATGTAATAGCACGTCATCTACTTTAGAGAAGTTTCTCTATCCTGCCCAAAATAATACTACATCTTCTATATGACCCTTATAGGGGAAAGCCACCTCAACTATTGAGGTGCATATACATAGGAGTCAGTATATCCTTTATATCACCGGCAAAAAACGAAGCATTATTAACCCCCTATTGATTTTTGAAATTTACTTTGAAATCCTTTCTATTATAGATATAGACTCTCTAGGAGATGGATATAATCCAAAATATCAATTACCTTTTGAGATACTCTCCACAAGCAAAGCAATAAAATTGGCAATAATACCAATAACCCTGTATACAAAATTCATAAACCTAACCCTTTCCACACTAAAGAAGCAAAATCACAAATGATTTGGTAAAGTTTATAAACTTGAAAACTATCCCTTAATTTTCAATTTCAATCTTTCCATTTTTTCAAAAATGTAATCTCTATTTCTGAAAAAGAGAAACAGTCTAGTAAGTAATACTAGTCTGAAAATATCAGATTGCAAATAACAATTATTAATATCCAGCATTTTATTAAAAAAATTGGAAACATGAAAACCCAATGCATTATTACACTCACACATTGTTATTGTTCCAATAACTTATCATTCAATATCTAAGAACTATAGAAAGAGTATATTCCAATTTGTTTCGGCAGAATCATGTCTCTTCTAAAGCTAAAATAGCTACAAGCTCGGGCAATCTAACTCCACCTCCTATACAAAATAAAATTTTCAAAGATTTGTTTTTCGCAACTGTTCAGAATAAAATAATATTCACCATTTACATCCTCCATATGTACTATAATGAGAGCAAAAGACTAATTTCTTCTGTTGAGAGAGTTTATTAGTGAATAATAACGACAAAGCACATTCAAAACATGATTTCTTAATTTTTGTTAATCGAATATTAACTACATCACCAGAAATAACAAAAAAGACAAACCTCTACTTCTTTTATCATTATACTTATCAACAACAGTCTATTACTTCCAAAGTTATAGCGGTATAACAAAAACCTTATTTAAAACAGGTAATGATCTTCCTCATTTTTATACCTAACACTCTCCATCACCCTCCTCCCTCTCTTCAAAAAACTTTAAGGATATAAAAAAACCATGATATATAACATCGCATATATCTTAGATATAAATAGAATCTCTAATAATCAAATTTTTCCCACCTCCTTTAAAAGCAGTTTATTCCTAATTAGATAAACTGCTTATACTCTATTTTCTTTACACTCTCATGCAATGAGATATTCCTTAATGGATTTTCCTTCTTCCAAAGCATCAAGAATTTCATCCACTTTATCTTTAGTTACTCCGCCATACCAGTAATTATTCGGCTGAACAACTACAACAGGCCCTTGACTACAAACACTCAAACAAGCAGTCGTAGTAACGACAGCATCTATATTGCGATCAGCACATTCCTCAGTAATGTATTGCAATAAAGAAACAGCACCTTGTTTATTACAAAAACCCTGTGCATCTCCTGTAACACGATAAGAGTTACAAACTAGAATAGTATAATTCGGCTTTTTCATAAAACAATTAATTAGTATTAATATAAATATTATTCTTTATAAAGAAATATCCTTTTCAATAACAAGCCCTCATAAGAGGGCTTAATAGATAAAAATCAGTCTTCAAAACAACTAAATTCTAATGTGTGAGATTAATTAATTATGCAGAAAACTTTTTTTACCTATATCTATCTTTATCCACAACCATTTCCACTACCTTTACATCTTTCTCCACACTTTGCATATTGGCTACGACAAATCGTCTTCAGAGGAAGATTAAGATATATTGCATCTAATCCTGCATCAATAAGCCCATTCATTTGAATAACCCGAATACCTTTTTCACGCATCATTTTCATGGGATTCTCTCCTATTCCTGCAACTAGAATAGCCTGACAATCAACAAGAGTTTTATCTGCTAATTCTCTCCATCTTTCCATCCCTCCTCCTTCTGGAGGAGTAGAACGCATTTCTACAAAATGATACCCATTCTTAGACTGTTCAAAAATATAAACTTTACGGGCTTCTCCTAAATGTAAATTCACCAACAATCCTTCATTACTCGCAACTGCTACACGATGACGCTTTCTAGCTTGATTAATACTTTGGCTAAACGCAGAAATTTGCCCAATAAAATTTATCATTTCAGTATTATCACTTCCTAATAATCCAACAGCATCGGCACGACAACGAGTACAATGTTTCATTGGACGAATATGCTGTGCAACAACTGATTTTATCTCTCCCATTGCTTCTTCCGAAGGAATTGGTAAAAAAGCAAACTCCGTATTTTCAACGGGATACAATGGAATACAATTCATTGTATCAGCACCTAAATCAGCAACCTTTTGAGCAATTTCTTCTACTTCACTATCATTAATACCTGGACAAATCACCGTATTGATTTTAACGACAATACATCTCTCTTTAGTCCGTTGAAGACATCTTAACTGTTGTTCTAATAAAATATCTCCACCTGCTTCTCCTCTATAAACTCGTTTATTGTATCGCACCCAACGGTACAACTTTGCCAAAGTTTCAGATTTGACAGAATTAATTGTTATTGTAAGGTGGGACAACCCGATTTCCACTAATTCATCTATATATGGAAATAAATCCAGTCCATTGGTTGAGAGACACATAATTTTCTCAGGAAATTCTTTTTTTACTAACCGAACCGTCCGCATCGTTATCTCAGGACTAGCAAAAGGATCCCCCGGACCAGCAATACCAATTACACTAATATTAGGCATCTTTTCAGACAAAGCTTTAAGGAAATATAATGCCTGATCAGGAGATAATAACATACTACTTACACCAGGTCGACTTTCGTTACAACAATCATAACGACGATCACAATAATTACACTGAACATTGCATGTAGGAGCAACAGGCAAATGTACTCGTGCATACTTATCTTTGGAATCAATATTAAAACAAGGGTGATTATTCATTTTACCACATCCATATTTTAAGATTTCACATGTATTTATATCCTACGGATGAACGACGTTGTTTGCTCTCCAACAAGGCATTTACAATTTGTTCAAAAAGCAAAGTTGTCCCTTCATATGCTAATAATTTATTGTGAGCAGCACCTATACGATCATGTATAGGAAAACCCACACGAATCAATGGAACCCTCAATTTGCGAGCAATGTAATAACCTTTACTATTACCAATCATTAAATCAGGCTGAATACCGGACTTAGTAACGACACCTTCCATTTGTTCAAAAGTCATACCTTGTCCAACAATTGTTTCATTGGAATACATATCACCAAGGACATCCCGTAGAGTACTTTCGAGTTTTCCACTTTCACCCCCTGTAGCACACAACAAAAGCTTAATACCAATTTCGGCAGCAAAAGAAGCTAAAGCAACAACTAAATCTTCCTCTCCATAAATAATAGTTTTCTTTCCAGACACATATTTATGCCCATCTATGTATAAATCGATTAAACGCCCCCGTTGTCTTTCATACTTTAAAGGAATAGATCTATCTGAAATAGATGATAACAATTGAAAAAATTTATCCGTTTCCCGAATACCCACGGGCAACCCTGTACGGCACAGATTTACATTAAACTTTGTTTGAAGGTATTCACCTGCCGATTGAGAAAGAGATCTAGTTTTTATCCTACCATTCTTACATACTGCATTCAGTATATATCCTAACTCAACAGAAAAGGAAGCCAAAGCGCTTTTTTTCAAAGCGCTAACTCGGGTCCCCCCCTCAGGAATACGTTGATAAGTCCTCCATGATACTCCATCTAGCGTATCCGAATAATCGGGGAAAACCATAGCATTTATACTAAAATCACTAACTATCTCTTTAAGATGACGAATATCTTCTGGTGAAATAAAATTGCTAAATAAATTGATATGACTACCAAATTTTTTATCTCCTTTCGCTAATGCTTTTACAACTGCACAAACTGCTTCATGAAAACCTTCATAATGTGTCCCTTGGTAGCTTGGTGTAGAAGCAAAAATCATTTCAGGTAGATCTTTATTTACTTCATGTATACTTTTGTATTCAAAAATAAGACGATGTATATCTTCGCCAATAGTCTCACTCAAACAAGTACTTGCTATGGTAATCACTTGTGGATGATATTGACTGATAATATTATTTATACCTGAATTAAAATTCCTGTTTCCACCAAAGATAGTCGTCTCTTCACTAAAATTAGAAGAAGCAATGTCTACCGGTTCACGAAAATGACTAATCAAATAACGACGGATATAAGTGGCACATCCTTGTGACCCATGTAACATGGGCAAAGCCCCTTCTATACCCTTAAAAACCACACATGCTCCCAATGGAGCACATTGCTTACAAGCATTACAAGTTCCCATTCCTTCTTCTACAGAAAGAGAATTACTGCGTTCCTGTTCCAAAAGCGCAGCTTCCATCTTAATTCCTAAATTCCTTCTCATTTAGACTCAAAAGAATTTACAAATTGCCAAACAGGACTACTAATTGTTTCATATACTTCTTTAGCAAAATTGAGCATACCCTCATACCCCGCAAGTGCCAATTTACGTTCATGGTTGTGATCACAAAAACCGATTCCCAACTTATAAGCAATAGGTCTCTCTTTTACTCCTCCTATAAAAAGATTAGCTCCGGTTTGTTTTACAAATTCAGATAATTCAATAGGATTAGAATCATCCACGAGTATACAGCCATCATCACAAATAGTTTTCAACAATTCATAATCTTCAACACTACCTGTTTGTGTACCAGCAATAACTGTTTTTACTCCTATTAATCGCAAAGCTTTTACCAATGAAATAGCTTTAAATGCTCCTCCTACATAAATAGCAGCTTTCGTCCCACACAAAGCTCTCTGATAAGATTCAAGCAATGGGAACATTTTTGTTAATTCATTCTTTACTAAGCTTCGGGCATTTTCCATTAATTTTTCACACCGAAAAAATTTGGCCACTTCATACAATGCATCAGACATGTCTTCAATACCAAAATAAGAAACCTTAATGAAAGGAATATTATATCTGTCTTTCATTATCCTTGCCAAATGAATCATAGAACCAGAACATTGAACTACATTCAATGCAGCCCGATGAGCATTTTGAATATCTTTCACCCGTCCATCTCCTGTCAAAGATGCTAATACTTGAACTCCTATTTTTCTGTAATAATCGGTCAATATCCACAATTCACCTGCCAAATTGAAATCCCCAAGTATATTAATACTATATGGCGATACTTCCTTACCATTATTTGTCCCAACCAAAGTTGCCAAAGCATCACAGGCAATTTTATAGCCATCTTTTTTAGTCCCCTGAAATCCTTCCGACATGACAGGAATAACAGGAACATTTTTCACCCTTTCCACTTGACTGCATATTGATCGAATATCATCTCCAATCAATCCTACTATACAAGTAGAATAAACAAATACTGCTTCAGGAGAATATCTTTCAATCAACCCCATAAGTGTTTGAAAAAGTCGTTTCTCCCCACCAAATATCACATGTCTTTCCCTCAAATCAGTAGAAAAACTGCTACGATACAATTCTAATCCGGATGACATAGAACCACGTATATCCCACGTATAAGCAGCACATCCAATAGGTCCATGTACTACATGCAAAGCATCCACTATCGGATATAAAACAACTCTTGAACCACAAAAAACACAAGCTCGCTGACTCACAGACCCTGCCAAACTAGGCTTCCCCCCTACCAAATCAAAAGAATCAACCCCTTTGGTAAAAATCTGCTCCTTACGTTCTTGTAAAAAAAAAGACATCCCTAACCGCCTACATTTGGAATTCTACCTTTGATTCAGGACAAGTCCGATCCTGATAATCCAACATTTTTTCCAAAAACTTAGTAACTAAATTGCTAGCTCCTACATACCCTATATGTGGGAAGTAGTTATTCCCTGGTCGATCTGTAACTGGAAATCCCAAACGAATAAATGGAATATTTTCATCTCGAGCGATATACTTACCATAAGTATTCCCAATTAATAAATCTACCGGTTCTTGTTTAATCCATTGATGGAGCTGAAACATATCAGCACGCTCACCACTTTTATATTTAGCTTCTGGGACTCTTTCCGATAGTAGTTCTCTTATAGATTCATCAAAATGCTTACCTGGAGTTCCTGTAACAATATAAACCGGTTTCATATCCAAAGTGAGTAAAAATTCAGTTAACGGAATCAACGTATCGGGATCTCCAAAAAGAGCTACCCTTTTTTTGTAAAAATACTTAGAATTATCAGCTATCAGATCAACTAAACGCCCTCGTTCTTCTGTCAAAACATCAGGTACAGGAACATTGGCATGACGACTAAGAGAAATAACAAAACGATCTGTTGCCTTCAATCCAATAGGTATCTCTACAACCTCAAACCGAACCCTACATTTGTTTTCTAACTTTACACAAGCATCCTCTGTAGAATATGCTCCCAGCCCAATAGTAAATTTGCTATCACCTGTTGCTATAATCTCTTGTATTGTAGTCCCACCTGACGGATACATTTCAAATTTTCCTGTTAAAGGAGTATCCAAAACACCCGACATATCTGGGAACAAAATAATGCGGGCTTCCATTACACGAGCAATGCGCTTAATCTCTCTCATATCAGACGGCTCCATCCAGCCTGCAACAAGATTAACTACGTTCTTTTTCTTAGGAGTAGCTGTAGAAAAGAACTTAACAAAAGCAGATATCTGATTGGAATAACCTGTAATGTGTGTTCCAACGTAACTAGGAGTATTACAGTAAATGACTATTTTCCCTTCCGGAATTTTCCCTTCCTCTTTCGCTTTAGAAATAATTTGTGTCATATCATCTCCTATCGTTTCAGACAAGCAAGTAGTATGAACAGCAATAATATCCGGTTCATAAACGGTAAATATAGTATCAATAGCACTTACAAGATTAGAGGACCCTCCAAAAACAGACGAGCCTTCCGAAAAAGAACTGGTAGCTGCCATTACTGGCTCCTTGAAATGACGTGTAAGCGTACTTCGATGATAAGAACAACATCCTTGCGAACCATGACTATGCGGCAAACACCTATGCAAACCAAGTGCTGCATACATAGCTCCCACTGGCTGACAAGTTTTAGCAGGATTAATAGTCAATGCCTTCCTTTGTATTTCTTTCGCTGTTGTATGACGTAATAACATATTTTTCTCTTAATTTAAACTGTTCAATATACAAAAGTTGCTTCTATATGGACTTCACTTTCCCAAGGTGCCTTCAATTCTTTCCAAATAGAAGCACTAACTATCATTTCAATATCACGATAAAAATTAATTGCTCCCTTAAATCCAGCGTAAGGCCCACCCGAATCATAGTTATGAAGTTGCTTAAGAGGAACACCCATCTTTTGTACACAAAATTTTTCTTTAATACCTGCACAAAAAACATCAGGATGGTATCTTTCAATCAATTTATCCATTTCATAATGGCTAAGATCGTCTATTACCAATGCCCCCCTCTCCATTTGCTTCATTAAGCCATGATATTCATTGAATTCCATACCATTTGCTTCCAATTCCTTCAATTCCTCCTCTGTTTTACGAGGATTATAACGAGTGGCATCTTTAGTAACAGTTATCTCCTCAATGTTACGACTGTCTGCATCAATCTGAATATTCGGAATCACACGACGACCTTCATAATCATCCCGATGTCCAAATTCATAACCCGCAGCAATAGTAGTCATACCTAATTCTTCAAATAAATCTTGATAATGATGTGCTCGTGAACCACCCACAAAAAGCATTGCCAATTTCCCAGTAGTATGCTTACGAGCTTCTTTACAAGCTTCTCCAACCTCAACCATTTCTTCAGCAATAACTTCTTCCACTCTATCAACAAGTTTTTTTTCACCAAAATATTGTGCTATCTTACGCAACATTTTTGCCGTAGAACTTGCTCCAATAGGCTGTACTTTAATCCAGGGGATACCAAATGCCGTCTCCATCATTTCAGCTACATAGTTAATAGAACGATGGCACATTACCATATTAAGGTCAGCAGTATGTGCATTTTCAAACTTTTGAATAGTTGAGTTTCCACTGAAAGTAGCAACCAAATTAATACCACATTTCTCAAAAATACGTTCTAATTCAAAAGCATCCCCTCCTATATTATACTCACCCAGAAGATTGACACGATATTCCAATGAACCTCTTATTTCATCATTCCGACCAATCAAATTTTTAAACAATCCGTTATTAGCAATATGATGTCCGGCTGATTGAGACACACCACGATAACCTTCGCATGAGAACCCAAAAATATTAATACCTCCTCCTATTTCTTCCATCATGTGCCTCGCTACGCGATGCACATCGTCACCAATCAATCCAACTGGACAAGTAGAAAATATAGCAATCGTATGAGGATGAAATAATTCGTATGCCTCACGTATGGCTTGCTTCAATTTCTCTTCTCCACCAAACACAATATTTGAATCCTGTATATCAGTAGAAAAACAATACGTAATAAAATTTGAATCATTCTCATCAACAGGCAATGTTTGATTACGTCTTGTAAGCCACGAATAAAAACCACATCCAATAGGCCCATGCGTAATATTTATAATGTCCCGTGTAGGACCTAATACTACCCCTTTACACCCTGCATAGGTACAACCCCTTTGTGTAATAATACCTGGGACCGTTCGCACATTTGCTTGTATTTCAGGGGGATTGTCTGGATTACTAACCACAATAGACTTTGCCCTTTTTTTACCAACCTTTTTCGGATATTTAGTCATTATTTCTTTGCGGAATTCTTGCAGCTCAGTAACAAGAGAATCCATCGATCCTATTTTATCTTTTTCGTCAACCATTATTTATACCAATTTTGTTAATATATATCATACATTCATTACTTTAATCTAAAGAAGCATCTCCAGAAATCCCAGTATGAATCGTAAAAGAATCAAGCGTATTCACCACAAAAATTCTCCCATCACCACTTTTCCCGGTGTGATTAATTTTGAGAATAGTTTCAACTGCCAAGTCTTTCTTCTCATCGGTCACAACTAACGTTATCATCCGTTTCGACTTTAAACGGGGAATCTCAGGCAAAAATTCAATATCTTCATTAGTTACTACTCCCTCTTTGATTTTTTCCAAATCGCCATGTCCACGTCCACGACCCAACACAGGCATTGCCGTAAATGATGGTAACCCAACGTCTGCCAATGCCTGTTTCGTTTCACTCATTCTGGCTATCCGTATAACAGCTAATATTAACTTCATAATCAATCTTTTTTAGCTCTTGATATAGTATATGTCTCTTCTACTGGGGTTACGAAAATTTTTCCATCACCTGCCTGTCCTTTTGACTCAGAACGAGCAGCATTAATAATAGTCTCTACTACAAAATCTTTGTCTTTTTCATGAATCACAATGATCAACAAATCTTTTGGCAATTCATCATAAGTAACATTACCTACCTTAAGACCACGCTGCTTCCCTCGCCCAAAAACAGACAACTTTGTCACTGCAGGAAATCCAGCATTAAACAAATCTCTCATCACGACTGGAGATTTTTCCGGTCGCACAATAGCTCTTATCAACAACATAATTGTATATAATTAATTTATTTTTTTGACTTTCCCCCTATAAAAATATAAAAAAGACACCTATTCCATTTTATCTTCATAATCTGTTCTTCAATTATCCTCTTATCAATCTCAACAAGCACTAACTAACAAAACTAACAAACAGCAACTTATGGATGAAATTTTACCTCCTCCAGTATATCCCTCATCATATCTTCAAAAATATGAGATAATAATAATCTTAAAGTATCGATTTTAATTCATAATACCAAAACCGATAAGCAGATCCTCTAATTCTTGAATAGAAAGCGGATTCGGAATAACCATCATAGTGTTATTATCTATCTTACTGGCAAGAGTACGATATTCATCTGCCTGTGAATGATCAGGGGCATAATCAATAACCGTTTTACGATTGATTTCAGCGTGTTGTACCATATTGTCACGAGGCACAAAATGTATCATTTGGGTCCCTAATTTTTTAGCGAATTCCCCTATCATATTGGCCTCGTTATCTACTTTACGAGAATTACATATCAATCCTCCTAACCGAACATCTCCCACTTTCCCAAATTTGTGAATGGACTTACAAATATTATTTGCAGCGTACATTGCCATCATTTCTCCCGAACAAACAATATACACCTCTTGCGCTTTTCCATCTCGAATAGGCATAGCAAACCCCCCACACACTACATCACCCAACACATCATAGAATACATAATCAAGTTGTTTATCATCATCATAGGCCCCTAATTGTTCTAACAAATTTATAGAAGTAATAATACCACGTCCCGCACAACCAACACCCGGCTCTGGCCCTCCCGATTCAACACAACTTGTATCCTTAAAACCCTTTTTCATTACATCCTCTAGCTCTACATCTTCTCCCTCATCGCGAAGAGTGTCCAACACAGTCTTTTGTGCCAAACCATGTAATAACAATCGAGTCGAATCAGCCTTAGGATCACAACCTACAACCATTACTTTCCGTCCCATTTCTACCAAGCCAGCAACTGTATTCTGAGTAGTAGTAGATTTTCCAATACCTCCCTTTCCGTAAATAGCAATTTTCCTCATAAAATTGATTTCTTTAATTTATTAAACCTTAAGTCTTACAGCTGAGGAACATAGCAAATCCTATGCCATACTTTTTAAGGTTTCATCCAAGAAAACAAGAAGAAATAAAATAAGTACAAAACAATTAATAAACAATGATTTGCAATAAAAAAGAAAACCATCACAATGAGAAGCATACAAAAAAATATCCACCAAAAATGTGAGATAAAAACGACAAATCATACAAAAATGTAGAAAAAAATTAAAACTCCCTCGACTTTAAAAAAAGAACATCATTGCTACAAATCAATAATAAAACAAAATTTTTTTTCAAAAAAAACTATCTGCCCTGTTCCCATTGCAAAATATATCCCAAGATACAAAACATATTCACACTATTTTTGAGCATTTCTTTTTATTTTACTAAAAGCATTTTGCCATATATTTTCAAATATAACTTTCCTTCTGAAATCTACAAAATTGAAATCTACAAAAACATGTAGCATATGTATAAATCTTTGGTTAATGTGTGAATGACACCTGAATTATTGATCAATTATAAAAAAAACAAAAATTACTGAACCTGTACAAAATAGAAGTGAACGCAAATGACAGAATGAGAAGTACTGAACTAATAAGCTTACTTAAATTTTCATTACTGTCAATAAATCATTCATGTCAACCATGTCAACTAAGAAACATGGCCTATTTAAGATGAAAGAACAAAAAAAAGAGAAAGTGAATTGAACAAACATTCGAAAAAATCATTCAATTGTCAATTAAGGATCATGTTTTTCGACTGTTCTATAGATTAAGTATCATTACTTTGATCTATTACTACTAATAAAACGGTAATGAATGATATTTATGGAAAAACTAGTAATAAAATATAAAAATAGTAACAAATATAAAAACAATACAATTTGAGATTATTTTTATGATATCTACCGCTTACTGAATTGAGGATTTAGCAGTGGTATGATATTCTACAAAGAATAAATTTATGTAATCTATACACATAGATAATATGCTTGATCAATAACCGTTACGATATCTGTAATAAATGATATCTGTAATAAATAAAAAATTACAACCGTTTGAATTAGTGCATATTTGTAAGGGATTTATTACGATTACATGATACTCTTCCCGGTAAATTCCCGGTAAATTTTACGAAGCCTGATCAGGAAGCAAAAAACTATATCGTTTCCCTTCTCTGGGAAGTGGCAAAAAGCACAAATCTGATTTTCAAAGAAATGAAAGACATGTACATTGGACTTGCCATGATAAAACATCAAGCAATTACTTGTATCTACACAACCGCTGTACATATTAAAAATTCAGATACATATCAATATCAGATACATAATCAATAAAAGAATGGCAGTTAATATTGAATTAAGAAAAAACAAGCAATGTTATTAAAAGAACCATGATTAAAGAAATCATGGTTCTTTGTCAGTTCGGTTGCTAATAATGCTGAGTTTTATAGATACAAACTTGGTTTCAAGTTATACAAAAGAGAAGTAAGTTACTACATAATATTAGAATAAATGATTATTTTTACGGGTGAAAAGTAAAATTTGGTATAATGAATATCACGATAGAGAAAACTGATGATGTAAATGCTCGAATTACAATCAGTGTGGTTAAAGATGACTATCAACATTTAGTGAGAAAATCATTAAGTAATCTTTGTAAAAATGTAGTTATTGCTGGGTTTCGGAAAGGCAATGTACCACAATCGATTATTCAATCAATGTATGGGAAAAATGTTTTGGTAGAGGAGCTGAATAAATTGGTTTCAAATGAATTATTAAAATATATAAAAGAGAACAAACTACGTATTTTGGGGGAACCACTTTTAATTAAAAAAAATCTAGACTTGAATAATCAAAAAGATTATGAATTCCTATTTGATATAGGATTACAACCTGAAGTAGATATTGGTTTAACAAAAAATGATGAACTACCGTATTATACTATAGTTGTAACAAACGAAATGATTGAAAATCAAATCAGTACTCTTAAGATGCAATATGGTAAGCATGACACCAATGTAGATGTAGTAGAAAATGATAGTATAATAAAGGGGAGACTTGTAGAGTTAGACGCAGAGAATGCGCTATTGAAGAATGGGATTAACCTTAAAGATGCAATATTGCTGCCTTTTTCTATAAAAGATGAGATGGAGAGAGATAAATTTATAAACAAGAAGATAGGAGATGTTATTATTTTTAATCCATATAGAGCTTTTAAAAAAAATGAAACTGAATTATCCTATCTTTTGAAAGTAAAAAAAACAGAGATACCCAATCATCAAGGAAATTTTTCTTTTGACATTACCGAAATAAGCTATTACAGAAAAGCTGAAATCAACCAGGAATTATTTGACAAACTGTATGGAATAGGAGTAGTTACTTCCGAAAAAATGTTTAAAGAAGTAATTAAGAGAAATCTAATTTTACAATTAGAATCTGAAAGCAATTACCGATTTCTCTTGGATATAAAAAAAATATTATTGGAAAAAATAAAAAAGGTTCGATTCCCTGAAGATTTTCTAAAGCGATTATTTATGGAATCTAATGCTAACGAAAAAGATTTTCCAAATGTTTTGCAGGCTATCAAGACACAATTTATCTGGAATAAAATAGTGGAGGATAATGGAATAAAAGTAACATCAGAAGATATGCGACAGACTGCAAAAACCTTAGCACGAGTACAATTTACTTTGTACAATTTACGTTTAATTTCAAATGATTTATTAGAAAGCTACGCAAACGAAATATTGAAAACAGAAAAATGGGTTCAGCAATTGCATAATAAAGCATTAGAAACTAAGATTATTGGTTTTTTGAAAGAAAAAATCAGTTTGAAGCCTATAAGTGTAATGAAAGAAGAATTTCGAAAAATTGCCTAAAGAATAACTAAAGAGAATTAAAATGAACAATGATTTTAAGAATTATGCTATTAAACATTTAGGTATAGATACAAATCTACTTGATAAGTATTCAACTGTTTCTAACAGTTATATTTCGCCGACAATTATAGAAGAACGACAATTGAATGTAGCTCAAATGGATGTTTTTTCCCGTTTGATGATGGATCGTATTATCTTTTTAGGAACTCGAATAGACGATTATTCTGCTAGTGTGGTCCAAGCTCAATTGTTATATCTCGATTCAGCGGAACCAGGTAAAGATATTTCTATTTATATTAATTCTCCGGGAGGAACCGTATATGCCGGATATGGCATTTATGACACAATGCAGTTTATTTCTAGCGATGTGACTACAATTTGCACAGGTATGGCAGCATCTATGGCGGCTGTTTTGTTGGTTGCCGGAACAAAGGGGAAACGTTCGGCTTTGTGTCATTCGCGAGTAATGATTCATCAACCATTAGGTGGAGCTCAAGGGCAAGCTTCTGATATTGAAATTACAGCTCGAGAAATATTAAAAATTAAAAAAGAAATATATACTATCATTGCCGAACATTCAGGACAATCTTATGAGCAAGTATTAAAAGATGGAGACCGCGATTTTTGGATGAACGCCGAGGAGGCATTGGCTTACGGAATGATAGATGGGATATTGACTAAGAAGAAGTGATTATGGAAGAGAAAGCTGAAAAACGTTGTAGTTTTTGTGGGAATCCATTAAATATATTTGTCCAAAAAAAGGATGTTTATATTTGCGACGTTTGCATAATGCAAGCTTATGAAGTACTCAAATCGTCTTTAAAAAAAATATCAAAAAATGCCTATCCCCTTCAAGCAGATGAGCTTCCTCATCCAAAAGATATCAAAGCTTTGTTAGATCAATATGTAATTAGTCAAGATACTGCTAAACGCTATCTTTCAGTTGCTGTTTATAACCATTACAAACGATTATTACAACCAAGGTGTACAGATGATGATGATGATGATGTGGAAATAGAAAAGTCCAATATCCTTTTGGTAGGGGCTACTGGGACAGGTAAAACACTTTTAGCTAAGACGATTGCACGTTTATTAAAAGTTCCGTTTACTATTGTAGACGCGACGGTTCTAACCGAAGCTGGATATGTTGGTGAAGATATTGAAAGTCTTTTGACTCGCTTGCTACAGGTAGCTGATTTTAATTTGGAAGCCACTGAACAGGGTATTGTATTTATAGATGAAATAGATAAAATTGCTCGTAAAGGCGATAATCCATCTATTACGAGGGATGTGAGCGGAGAGGGTGTTCAGCAAGGCCTCTTGAAACTATTAGAAGGTTCCTTAGTAAATGTACCTCCCAAAGGAGGACGAAAGCATCCTGAACAGGATATGATACAAGTCAATACAAAGAATATTCTTTTTATTTGTGGAGGTGCTTTTGATGGAATTGAAAGAAAAATAGCTCAACGTTTGAGCATGCAAGTTGTTGGTTATACGGCAAATGAAAATACAAAAAAAATAGATAGAAACAATCTACTGAAATATATAGCTCCACAGGATTTGAAAGCTTTTGGACTTATTCCTGAAATTATTGGAAGACTTCCTATACTAACCTATCTTGAACCATTAGATTGTATCGCTTTACGAGATATTCTTACAAAACCAAAAAATTCAATTGTTAAACAGTACATTAAATTGTTTGCAATGGATGGAGTCAAATTGAGTTTTGACAAAGAGACGTTAAATTATATTGTAGATAAATCTATAGAGTTTAAATTAGGGGCAAGAGGATTACGTTCGATCACAGAAAATATTATGATTGACGCAATGTTTGAAATTCCTTCTACATCCAGGAAAGAATTACATATAACTAAAAATTATGCTAAAGAGCGAATAGAAAAAGCTGAATTCCAAAACAAATATTGATATATTTCATATTTATATAAAATTTCTTTTATCGATTTTAGCAATAAGGCTGATAAAAAAGAAGAGGAAAGGAGGCTATTTACAGAAAAAAAGCTCAAAAAGATATATAGAAGACAGAAACTATTCTTTGCTTTCAAAGAGAAAAAAAGGAAAAATTAAGACTTTAAAAAAGAAGGGAATAAAAGGAATAAAAAGGGAACAGATATAAATTGAGAAAGCTAAAATTTATGAAGTATACAAGCAAAGAAAGATGATGATGAGGATTATTACTTTGATAATAGTGTTTTGGTTCTTTTTTCTGTGAGAGACTTGATTTTTCGTCTTCTCATGTAGTCGTGAGCTGCTCTCTATATAAAGACAACGCACATTCCTTTGAATGTGGCTGATACTTTCTATATAGGAGAGGGAGTCCTTTTCTCTCCGATTAGTTTAGAACTCTTGGCTCGAAAGAATCTGTGTTTACATCTATCATGTGTTCAGCAAGTATCTCCTCTTTCTCCATTCGATACAAATGGTATTATTTCGTGCTCCCCTCATTGGATATATAAATATTAAAAAAACTCTTCCAACCCCTCCCCCCAACCACAAATAACGCAACTACACAACCATGTTAATGGCTCAGAACGATAACAAAACTTAGCCTTCTCTACTAAGAGAGCTTTAGCGAATGTAATAAATAAGAAAAGGTAAGCAAAAAATATACTTGTTGTCTGTATATGTGTTCTTTGATAACGATGAAAAATGGAAGAAAATAAACACAGAGAGATGGGGAAATTACCAACGCATACCTTTGTAGAGTAAACATTTTTCGCTATGGTATTTTTACCATCTCTTAGCTGAACTAGTTACGAATTAACAATCATATGGAAACTAGTTAGCTGTATCATTTTTATTGGCACAACAATTACGAATTTATAGGCAAATATAGAAGTGTATTATTACCATATAATTACATATAATATGACGAATCCTAATAACTAAAAAAATTACAATTTTATTAATTATATGTTTTCCCTATCACAATCGGCAATTCCTACAAATGAAAACGAGAATAAATTGCCTATTGATCCTTCTCTATAAAAAAATAATAAACTCCCTAAATTCTAATTGTTCATATAACCAATCAGGAAGTATTCTGCCGTATCTAGCTAAATAAAAGGAATGCTTGTTAAACATAATACAGTGTTTACATCCATGAAAAAAATACCAAAACATTTAAGGATAGATATTACAAAATATAATGAGATATGAGATCATAGATGAACCTAATTATTACAGATGTTCATATTAAATATGTGTTGTGTATGTGTACTGTATGTAGCTTACTAAATTCTTATTTGTACAGTGTACATATATGTAGACTGTACAACAAAAATACTTATGAGGTAAACAACAAGTAAAAATAATCCTAAAATCTGTAAAATCTCAATGTTATCTAATAATTAGAAATAGTCTTACTATAACAAGTCTGTTTCAAAGTAAATTTATAAATAGATACTAAATAATTTACTTCTTTAATTAAAAACAATTGGAGACACCTTTCCGTAATTGCCAATTATTTTTAATTAGGTCAAAAATACTGAGCTTAAGAAACTATAGGATGGATAATGAATAGAAGATGGAAGAGAATTAACAAAAGCATATAAACGGAGAAATTAAGGATATTCACAAGATATTTGGGAATTATTATACCCATACAGAAAAAGATCTCACTCTGCTAGAGATACGAAAGATCATCCTAATAATTGAACAATTAAGATACCCATATAAAATTGCAATAATAAATAATAGTAATCTTGTATAAAGATACTTATTGGAGTGATTGATGTGTGTAATTATCGTTGGTCCTCTTATTAAAATACTACTAAATAACACTCTTAATAAAAAAAGCAACTTAAAAAAACAAAAGAACTATGAAAAGCTATTATCAGCTATTCATAGTATGTTGAAGAATGATCAAAAGGTTGCAAATTTGGTAGAAAAGGAATAACCTTTCTAGCAAATCAATATTTTCGTAAAAGGATCAAAAAAAAATCACGTTCAAATTATACACTAATACTAGTCAAATCAAAGAAAATTGTTAATCCTTCTGTTCATCTTCTATTTTCATTTAGACAAATATTCCAATTCTCTTGTTAGTGTTTGGAGTTAGTATAAGTGCACTTAAAAAAGGGGTTATCTTAAATGAAATGATTTCTTTGTTAAAGATTGCAAAGAATTGTTCGGTAGAACGAACATAGTATATAGTATACGAAACTGACAAAGATGATACATAAGCGTGAGAGACGTAGTATAACAAAAAAACAAATAGCATCACCATCATCCTCTTGTAAACAAACAGAAAGACTATGTCTATTCCAAGTTAGGAAACTATATTCCTAAGACAATTAACACCCACTTACAAGAACTGTTAAAGGACAAAAACGGAAAGATATACAAGAATATCTCAATTTGAATCAAACTTCTCCAATCAAGTTGTCATAACATGGGCAACCTTGAAGAAAAATTATCAATTCAGAATAAAGATCTAAAAAACAGAAAAAATTTTAATTTAGCAACCTTTTGCTGGATGAATTGCTTAAATCAGTGTTTCCCTAATCTAATTCTTAGCTTATATTTAGAGAAAATTTAAAAAGATGATACATTGAAAAAAACATATAAAAACGATTTATCCCTTATTATTTCTGCTTTGCCTGAATGTTCCGGAGTGTATATGTATTCAGATGAAAATGGTATAATTATCTATATTGGAAAGGCTAAAAATCTGAAGAAACGGGTATCTTCTTATTTCAAGAAAACAACACATGATAATCTTAAAACTAAAATATTAGTACAAAAAGTTAGAAACATAGACTACTTAGTAGTGGAATCAGGAGAGGATGCTCTCTTGTTAGAAAACAATTTAATAAAAAAATACCAGCCAAAATATAATATTTTACTTAAAGACGATAAAACTTACCCTTGGATAGCAATAAAAAATGAATCCTTCCCACGCATTCAGCTTTCTCGTAGAAAAGTCAAGAACAATTCTCGTTACTATGGACCTTATACCTCTGTGTCAAATGTAAAATGTTTATTACAACTTATTTGTTCTCTTTATCCAATACGGACATGTAAGTACGTTTTGTCGCAAGTGAACATAAAAAGAAAGAAATTTCATGTTTGTTTACAATATCATATAAAAAAATGTTTGGGCCCCTGTATTGGGATGCAAACGGAAAAAGAGTATGACGAAAATATTCGTTTATCAGAAAAAATATTGAAGGGAAAATATAGAGAAGTGAGCAGATTATTATATCAGAAAATGATAAACTTAGCTGCAGAGATGCAGTTTGAAAAAGCAGAAATCGTAAGAAAACAATATGTAATGCTAAAAGATTATTCTTCGAAGTCTATTGTTGTAAGTCAAAGCTTGAACAATGTAGATGTTTACTCTTTTGATGAGAATGCAAAATCAGCGTATATTAATTATTTGCATATTATCGATGGTGCAATAGTCAACGGTTATACAATAGAATATAAAAAAAAATTGGACGAATCTAAAGAAACTATTTTAGCAATGGGAATTACAGAGTTAAGATTGCGATTTAAAAGCAAAGCAAAAGAAATTATTGTTCCTTTTTATCCAGAAATAGAAATAGACAATTTAATTTTTACAATACCAAAGCGTGGAGAGAAAAAAAAATTACTCTGTTTGTCTGAAAAGAATGTTAAACAATACAAATTAGACCAATTAAACAAAGCTGATAAATTAAATTCTGAACAACGTTCAATACGTATTCTTAAAATACTTCAAAATGAATTGCACTTGAAAAAATTGCCCTTGCACATAGAATGTTTTGATAATTCTAATATACAAGGGGTTTATCCTGTTTCTTCTTGTGTCGTATTTAAAAAGGCTAACCCTTCTAAAAAAGATTATCGACATTTTAATATAAAGACAGTAAACGGACCAAATGATTTTCGATCTATGTATGAGACTGTTTTGCGTCGTTATAATAGATTGATTGAAGAGAATCAGCCTTTACCTGACCTAATTGTTATTGATGGAGGGAAAGGACAATTGCATGCATCAGTAGATGCTTTGAAAGAAATAGGTCTTTATGAACAAATCCCAATTATCGCTATTGCTAAGCGTTTAGAAGAAATCTATTTCCCAAATGATCCATTACCTCTCTATCTAGATAAAAATTCCGAAGGATTAAAGCTCATTCAATATTTGAGAGATGAAGCTCATCGTTTTGGGATAAATTTTCACCGCAATCAAAGGAGTCGAAATCAGTTAATCTCAAAATTAGACAGTATAAAAGGAATAGGAGTTGTTACTAAAGAAAAACTATTACGTAAATATAAAAGCACGAAGCAAATAAAAGAAGACGTATCCCAAGAGGAGATAATTTCTCTAATAGGAAAGAAAAAAGCGGAAAGATTGCTAAATCATTTGTCTTTATAAGACAAATCAGATCATTTCTATACAATTAGTCTCTTTATATTTTATTCTAGACGTGCAACAATAGTGTAATTCCCTCGTACTTTTTGATCAAGAGTTACCAGTATTTCTGCATTTAAAGGCAGAAATAGATCTATACGAGAACCAAATTTAATAAATCCCAACTGTTCATTAATTCGGCATTTTTGATTTGGTTCAACATAGGTAATAATTCGTCTTGCTATCACACCAGCAATTTGACGTAAAAGAACATGTTCTCCATTGTTCCTTTTTATCACTACTGTTGAACGTTCATTTTCTGTACTGGATTTAGGAAGGTAGGCAGCCCAAAATCGTCCATTTTGGTGTACGTAATACACCACCTCCCCATCTATTGGGATCCAATTAACGTGCACATTATTGATTCCCATAAATATAGAAATCTGTATTTTTTTTTCTCGAAAATACTCCTGCTCAAAAACTTCTTCAATAAACACTACCCTCCCATCTGCAGGAGATATAACAATATTTTTAGTATCTCCTATGAATATACGATCTGGATTTCTAAAAAAAATAACTACAATGGAAAAAAAGCAAGCAGAGGCTATTAGACTGAACAAATAGATAAGAGTACGAAATACAAGCAAATAACACCCAACATTAAGTAGTACTAAAAGAAAGAAAACAGTAAAAATAATACTACGTCCTTCTCTATGTATTTTCATGAATAGAAATAGCAATTGACTTTATCAAAATATTATTCATATACTTTATATCTAAAAACATCTTTTTAAATAATTCCGAAACTTTATCCTTATACCCTCCCCCATCTTGAATAACGAGTGTAACTTATTTTTTCTGTACAAATTTCTATTTAAATTGTATTTTAAGTGATTGATTTTCTTTTAGAAGAATATCTAACTGATTCCATTATTTTTCATGTTCTCAAATCAAAGAGCTACTCAAAGGTAGTTCTTTTTGGGATATAATTTTCCTATTTTTGTGCATCAAATTAGGCTTTCGCAAAATTAGAGAAATAATGATAATAGAATCAAATAATAAATTTGACTTCCCCTCTAATTTGAGTGATATTTGGAGATTATTGAATGATTGTGAACATAAATTATTACGAGAAAATAGTATAGTACAGCACTATAAAAGAAATCAACTAATTTATTCCGAAGGAACAAGTCCTATTTATTTGATGTGTTTATTGAAAGGGAAAGTGAAAATTTATAAAGATGGTATTTATGGACGCAAGCAAATTCTACGAGTAATAAAACCTATTCAATATTTTGCTTATAGAGCTTACTTTGCAGGAGAAAATTATTTGACATCATCATCATCATTTGAACCTTCTATCGTTTGTCTTATTCCCATGAAAGTGGTACAACAAATAATGAGAAATAACCACAATCTTTGTGTTTTTTTTATTCGACAGCTTTCTATAGATTTAGGGAATGCAGATGAACGCGTAGTTAATCTAACTCAAAAGCATCTTCGTGGACGTCTATCTGAAACATTGCTCTCTCTCATAAAGAATTATGGTTTAGATACAGATTCATCCATTAATATCTATCTATCTAGAGAAGATCTCGCTAATATGTCCAATATGACTACTTCTAATGCTATTCGTACTTTGTCTGCTTTCGCTAATGAAAAGATTGTTGCAGTAGATGGCCGTAAAATCAAATTACTTAATGAAGAAAAACTAAGAAGGATTAGCCGCATTGGATAAAGAAGCTTTTAGGGAATAAAGTCAAATTGTGTATAAGGAGTTAATGCTTTGGGGATTTTAATCCCTACCGATGTCTGATTATTTTCTATCAGTGCAGCGACAATCCTTGGCAATGCTAAAGCGCTACCATTTAATGTATGACACAAATGTATTTTTTTATCTTTCCCACGATAACGACATTTTAGTCTGTTAGCTTGGTAGCTTTCAAAATTAGAAACTGAACTGACTTCCAACCAGCGCTTTTGTGCTGCTGAATATACTTCAAAATCAAAAGTTAAGGCAGAAGTAAAACTCATATCTCCTCCGCAAAGACGCAAAAGTCTCCATGGCAATTCTAATTTTCCTATTAGTGTTTGCACATAGCTCACCATTTCTTGTAATGATTCATAAGAATGATCTGGTGTATCAATACGAACAATTTCTACTTTGTCAAATTGATGCAAACGATTCAAACCACGTACATCTTTCCCATAAGAGCCAGCTTCTCGGCGAAAACATGCTGAATAAGCTGTATTTTTAATAGGCAAATCTTTTTCATCCAGAATTATATTACGATAAATATTCGTTAGAGGGACTTCAGCTGTCGGAATTAAATACAATTCATCCATTTCATAATGATACATTTGTCCCTCTTTGTCAGGTAATTGTCCTGTCCCATATGCAGAACGTGCATTTATCATATAAGGAGGCTGAATTTCTATATAATCGGCTTTGCGAGCATTATCTAAAAAAAAATTGATTAAAGCTCGTTGTAATTGAGCTCCTTTTTGTTTATAGACCGGAAATCCACTACCAGTAATTTTGACACCTAATTCAAAATCAATTAAATCATATTTCTTCGCCAATTCCCAATGAGGTAAAGCATTAGAAGATAAAAATGGAATTTGTCCCTCTCTTTTTTCAATTACATTATCTTTTGAGTATTTTCCCACAGGTACTTGATCGGATGGAAGATTTGGAATTTGATAAAGCAATTCTGTTATTTTATTTTCTGCCTTTTTCATTTCAGATTCTAACTTCTTGTTGTCTTCCTTCAAATGAACTACTTGCTTACGAATTAATTTTACTTCTTCCTCTTGTCCTCTTTTTATTATTAATTGTCCTACGGATTTTGACATCTTTTTTAGTTTGTAAAAGTTTCTATCTAATAGAATCTGGATAGACTTCCGTTTTTCATCAACTTTAACTACTTCCGTGATAATATCTTTGGCATCGAAATGTTTTTTTGCCAATTTGATTATTACTGCTTGCGTATTGTCTGTAATAGTTTTGAGTGTAAGCATACATCAATAGATCTAAAAGGTATTTTAATAACCTTAATGCTGGTGTAAAAAGCAAGCTATTTTAGAATTTCAGACTAAAAGATTACTTATCCGTATTACAACAATCCCCCTTTGTACAACAGATGAAGGGAAAGTGAACGACAAAAATCTGCAGGATACTTTTCAGTAGTCCTATAAGGACTATCAGCACAAACAATAAAACAAGGGCCATTGTAAAATAGAAAAAATCGAAACAGCCCCAACCACCCACCGTATAACTTTTTTCTAGATATAGTATATCTATCTCCGCACGATACAATGATGAATATTGTAAAATTCACAGATACATTCCCTCTCTATGCAATTATTTCTACTGAAACATAAGAACGATTCTCTTGCTTTTTCCTAAAAATTACTCTACCCTCAATAAGAGAATACAAAGTATGATCCTTGCCAATACCTACATTATTACCAGGATGATGTTTAGTCCCTCTTTGCCGAACTAATATATCCCCTGCTTTGCAAATCTCACCACCAAAGACTTTAACCCCTAATCGTTTGCTATGCGATTCTCTCCCATTTTTCGAACTACCAACTCCTTTTTTATGTGCCATCTATAGAATTTTCTACTAATTAAATCAAAATATTTCTAATTAAGATTTGGGAAAACTGCTGACGATGTCCGTTTAATTTACGGTATCCTTTCCTTCTTTTCTTGTGAAAAACTAATATTTTATCTCCTTTTACTAATGATCGTAAAATGCTGACTTCCACTTTGGCTCCTTTTATTAAAGGATTACCTATTGTAATAAAACCATCATTATCTACTAACAATACCTTATTAAAAATTATAGGAACACCTTCTTTAGCTTCAAAGTGATTAACATATAATTTTTGATCTTTTTCAACTTTGAATTGTTGTCCTTGAATCTCTACAATTGCATACATCTCTTTCTCGTTTACTAGCTATTTCTAGACAATAGACAGATTTTTCATTTGAAAATTTAGATTCACCAAATAAAAAAATTGCGAGGTTAACTCATTAAAAAAAACTAAAAAAAATAGTAAAACACAAGACTCATCTCTTCTTACTAAATACCTCCGAATTACTGAATTGCCCACGCAATATACTAAAAGTTTTGACAATTTATACATTGTTAATTTCAATTAACTCTCATTTTTTATCTAGCAATACTTCCAATATTTGTAATAAACTTCACCCAACTGTATTTTTCTTTACAAAAAGAAATACTATAACTATCTACACTTGATTTCTACTTATTAGAGTATAGTTTCATACCAAAACCCAAAAATTACCCCTATTTCAAACAAATAAACAAACAACTATGATGATAAAACAAAAGAAGGAAAGCATATTGCGAGCTAAAAACCAACGAATAAGAAACCAATCAATATCCATTGTTTTTATTTGCTGCCAATCACCCATAGGGCCCATCCAAAAACGAGGAGAAAACTTCTTTTTAGGATAATAAATAAACTGTACCATCAAGTATAATAAAGAAACAGCCATGGGTAGTGTAAATAAAACAAATAAATAGTAAACTGACAAATACCCTGCAATAACTCCACCAAGAATACATCCAAAAGAAATTATCAATAAAAGAAATACAAAAATTAACATTAATCTCTTATCTTTTAATAAGACAGCAAGTGTCATTTTTCCAATTTCTTTATCAGGTTCATAATCCATAATAGAATGCACATAAACAATATTTGCAACCAACATTCCAACAGGAATTGAAATAAAAAACACAGAAGGGTCAGCTTTGCCACAAGCTGCGTAATAGACACCTATCATTAATAATGGACCGAATACTATTCCAATAACAAACTCTCCTAGCCCATGATAAGATAATCGCAAAGGTGGGCCAGAGTAAGAAATTCCTAAAATAGCAGTAATTATTGCTAAATATAAAATGAAATTTTTGCGAAAAAACCATATTATTAAGCCAATTAATAATGCAAAAGCACAAAAAACAACACATGCAATCAATAATTGTCCTAAAGTAGTTTGTTTTGAAGTAATATAATAACATTTTGTAGTTCTTGCACGAAACCCTTTTTTTACCATAATATCGCGGAAATCGCTTTTCTTTACTTTATAATCAAAATAATCATCAAAAAGGTTAATTCCTAAATGACCGACACTAACTCCAATAATAGCTAACAATCCAAGCCAAATAGAAAATCTTTCGACTTTAGATGCCAAACAAACAGCCAAAACAGCTGGCAAAAAGCTTTGAGGTAGTGATTTAAAACGAGCATTTTTTATCCAAAAGCGAACAATATTCATGTATATTTACTAATCTTTTAAAATTCAGAGCTAAAATAAAACCGTATTCCCGGAAAATCCTACTGTGCTATTTTCAATATATAATCAGAATTAGCAAGAAAAACATCCCTGCCTTATTTGTCTAATTCCAAATAATGATATTTTCGTTTCTTAAAATCATCTAATACTTTTTACAAGTCACTTTCAATCCAACATGCTTCGTGGAAACGAACAGTTTCCCATTTACATCAATCCCATATTCATACAAAAGTCGATACTGAATTACTTCAAATTGTAATTGTCTTACAGTTTCAATAATTCTCCTTCCATTAGAAGAACTTATAAAAAGTTGAGCAACACCTTCACCTATCAATTGATCAATGCCTCTGTTAAACTGCTTGGCTTTCATTGATTCAGCATTTTCAATATATTTGATTTTTTCTGGGAAAAACTTGGCAAATCTTTAAAATGCAAATCTTCCCCAATGTTAGTGTATCGCCTATTTTAAAATCTTCTGCATTCAGAATACCAATAATATCCCCTGCATAAGCCGAATCTACTGTTCCCTTTTTTTGTTCCATAAATTCTACTACTTGTGAAAACTTCATCACTCTACCTAAACGGGTATGTTTAGAATTTACATTCTATTCAAATTTATCAGAACATGTTTTTATAAAAGCAATATAATTTCTATGATTGGGATCCATAATTGGCATAAATTTTAAAAACAAAACCATAAAACAAATCAATTTCAAGATTTACCATTCTCTCTTTTGCCCTAATTAGGATGTGGAGAAGGTGCAATACAAACAAAACAATTTAATAAACTCTCTTATACCAAAATTATTCAAAGCCGAACTGAAAAAAACGGTGCAAGACCATCTATTAATTCAACATCATCTCGCAGCTTATCCGCCAAATCAATACCTATAAAATAAATTGCTTTGGCTCTCTGAACTATTCAAATCATTAAAAACAATAAATTCTGTTATAGTCTGTTTAGTAGAAGCACGTAAATCCAATTTCTCTTCGTAAATATTATAAACAACCCTTTAAACCGGACTCCAGTTCCTATTGGCCAACTTAAAGGACAAACATGGATTTTTAGTTTCTCCCCCACCAATTCGTCTAACAAATCAAAGGTGTCCTTCCACAATCTCTATCCATTTTATTGACAATAAATCGTAACAGACGCGTACTTCGCGTATTCTACATACTTCTATTAACCTACTAGTTTGTATTTCAACACCATTTGCAATATCTACTACGATTAATAACACTGTCAACTGCAGTTAAAGTACGATGAGTAATCTTCTATAAAAATT
Organism: Candidatus Azobacteroides pseudotrichonymphae genomovar. CFP2; assembly: GCF_000010645.1. Classification (NCBI taxonomy): domain Bacteria; kingdom Pseudomonadati; phylum Bacteroidota; class Bacteroidia; order Bacteroidales; genus Azobacteroides (SeqCode); species Azobacteroides pseudotrichonymphae (SeqCode). The sequence continues at coordinate 766,881 of NC_011565.1, read as the reverse complement.
CCGATGTCCGGAAGTATCCAAAATATTGACTTTATAACCACTGTAATCAAAGCTCATAACAGAAGTTGTAATAGAAATACCTCGTTATTTTTCTACTTCCATCCAACCAGAAGTAGCTGTCTTTTTAATTTTATTTGACTTGACTGCCCCTGCTGTATGAATAGCCTTCCCCAAAAGTAAGATTTTTTCAGTCAATGTTGTTTTCCCTGCATCAGGATGACTAACAATTGCAAATGTTCTACGACGTTTTATCTCAATTACAATTTCATTCATCTGTTTACAACGGAAATTATATTATATAGAAATTAAAATACTTAACAACGGTTAAAGAAAATTTCTAAATAGAAAATTGCTCTGATATCTTAAAAAAAGAAAAGAGACAAATCATATAGACTCGCCTCTCAATAGTTTTACAAAAAAAATAATTGCTACCTATTACGATTATATTCACCTCTATTATCATTCATAAAACCACTCCTTTTTTCCTTCGGACGAGCTTCAGATACAGAAATTGTTCTTTCATCAAATTCACTACCATTCAATTCAGCAATAGCTTTTCTTGCTTCCTCATCGTCTTCCATTTCCACAAACCCATAACCTTTAGATCTACTCGTTTGACGATCAATAATCACTCTTGCTGAACTAACAGTCCCATAAGACTCAAAAAGATTTTTTAAATCATCATCATTCAATCTAAAACTCAAACCTGCAATAAAAATGTTCATCACTATAAAATATAAATTAAAAAAAATAGAATTAAACTCCCACACAAGAGAATTATTGCAGATTTTATTACCTAACCGAAAAAAACACTCACAAGAAATAAAAACTGTTCTAAAAACTCGAATGCAAAAACAAATATAAAAAATCAATTCAAACAAACAAAAGAATACCTCTATTTATCGAAATTCATATTGAATTTATATTATCTCTCCTATCTCTCCCCCCTTTTTTATCCAAGAAAGCCAAGTAAAACACCTGCAGCCACTGCTGAACCAATTACCCCTGCTACATTTGGACCCATAGCATGCATTAGCAAATAATTAGTGGAATCATATCCTAATCCCACTATTTGAGAAATACGTGCTGAGTCTGGAACGGCCGAAACACCTGCATTCCCAATCAAAGGATTAATTTTATTATCCTTCTTCAAAAAGAAGTTGAAAAACTTAACAAACAAAATACCCGCAGTAGTAGCAATAACAAAGGATAAAGCTCCTAAAACAAAAATCTTTACAGAATCCAACGTTAAAAATTGCGTTGCTTGTGTAGAAGCACCCACAGTTATTCCTAATAAAATAGTAACTGTATCAATTAACGGGCCACGAGCAGTTTCTGCCAAACGACGAGTAACCCCAGATTCCTTTAACAGATTACCAAAAAATAACATTCCCAATAACGGAAGTCCCGAAGGGACAAGAAAACAAGTTAACAATAATCCAAAAATGGGAAATAATATCTTTTCTGTATGAGAAACTACTCGAGGAGGTTTCATGCGAATAAGCCTTTCTTTTTTTGTAGTAAGCAACCGCATAATAGGAGGCTGTATCACTGGTATTAAAGCCATATAAGAATAAGCTGAAATAGCAATAGCTCCCATCAAATTGGGAGCAAGTTTAGAGGAAAGGAATATTGCAGTAGGACCATCTGCCCCACCAATGATTCCAATTGCACCTGCCTGGTCAGGTGCAAAACCAATTATAAAAGCCAAAATATAAGCACCAAAAATACCAAACTGAGCAGCAGCACCAATCAACATTAACTTAGGATTAGATATAAGAGCTGAAAAGTCAGTCATTGCACCAATACCCAAAAAAATAATAGGCGGATACCAACCCTGTACTACCCCTTGGTAAAGAATATTCAAAACAGAACCTTCTTCGTATATCCCCAACTGTAAACCTGCATCCTTGAAAGGAATATTTCCAACCAAAATACCGAAGCCAATTGGAATTAAAAGCATAGGTTCAAATTCTTTGACAATAGCTAAATAAATAAAAATTAGACCGACAAAAATCATAATGATATGTCCAACAGTTACATTAGCAACACCAGTATAGGTCCAAAAAATTTCAAGGTTTTCTCCCAAAAATGATAAAAAATCCATAGTATTATCCAATTATTACAAGGGATGCACCCTCTAATACAGAATCTCCCTTACTAACTTTTATCTCTTTTATCACTCCATCCCTATCCGAATTGATAACATTCTCCATTTTCATAGCTTCTAAAATTAATAGTTTTTGGCCTTTTTTTACAATATCCCCTCTTTTACAAAACAAATCAAGCACTATTCCAGGCAATGGAGAATGCAAAGCACTTACATTTGCCAAAGGCTGTGGACGAGTAACAGGAGGTGCAACAGTCTGTACAGGACGATTAATTGTTATTACGTGCTTTTTTGCAGGCTTATTCATTTCTACTTTGTAAGGTGTACCATTCACCTCAACATCTGCAGTAGTATCTTCTATTCTATTTATAACTACCTTATAAACATTCCCATTGATTGTATATTTAAAACTTTTCATTTTTTACTAGGAGTTTCTCTTAACATATATATTTTAGAATTCCAAGGAGAATAATTTCGTGCCGTATTTTTAATAGTGATAATTGTATTTTCTTCGTCATGCATTTCGGTAGCCTCGTAAATAGCCATAGCAATGGCAGCAAAAATTTCTCCAGAAGGTTGAGCAATATTCTTTAGTTCCTCCTTAGTAATTCCTGATGCCAATATAGTGCGACGAGTACTCAATAATATCGCTACTCTCCCTACAACCTTAAATATTAAATATAATACAATGAGTCCACCAAATACTACAGACATTGCAGTTAATGTCATCCCAACACCCCCATTGTCATTTTTTTCAAGATTATCTATCTTACTATTAGCATCTAATATCCTGTTATTAGAATTAGGAGTTACTTTTTCATAATAAACCCAGAGTTTATTGCCACTCTTATAAGATGAATTTAGTTTAATTTCTTTTTCCAAACGTTTTTGGTCCCAACCATCTTCCACTAAACCATAACTAATATTTGCTCGTTGTCCAACAGGAATAGTAACTGAATCAATCAAAGTTTTTCCATCTGAATCAAAAAGAGCAATAAAATTTGCTTCATCCGGATTCAATGTAAAATTTAAATGAAAAGTCCCATGTGTAGTAATATTATCTGCCCAAAAAAGAATATGCTGACGAGGTTTAATTTTAGTCAAAATATCACCTTTGGGTACCATATACTTTCTCGGCTCATTAATATCATTAGTTAGGAAACATCCTGCAATATTAACTGTTCCAGAAGCAGAATTATAGATCTCTATCCACGGAGATCTTTTCCCATAATCGTCAATAAAATTATCTTCATTAATAACTAATATTTCATTAATTTTGAGGGCGGCTGTACACTGTGCTTGGACTTTGGGAATCATATAAAATACCAATAAACAAACTAGCACTATTTTGTATGTTTTGTATTTAACTCTAAACATAAAATCAAGAATTACTACTAATCTTTAAATTATAATGGCAAATTATCATGTTTTTTTGCTGGATTAGTCTGTTTTTTTGTAGACAACTGTTGTAAAGCACGTATTATACGGAATCGAGTATTCCTCGGTTCAATAACATCATCTATATAACCATATTTAGCTGCATTATAAGGATTAGCAAAAACTTTTGTATACTCATCTTTTTTTTCTGTCAATACTTTTTCAGGGTTATCCGAATCTTTAGCTTCTTTTGCGTAGAGAATCTCTACGGCCCCTGCACTACCCATTACGGCAATTTCGGCACTTGGCCATGCGTAGTTCATATCCCCTCGTAATTGTTTGCAACTCATTACAATATGAGCACCCCCATAAGATTTACGTAAAGTAACAGTCACCTTGGGAACAGTCGCTTCCCCATATGCATAAAGTAACTTAGCTCCGTGAATAATTACACCCCCATACTCCTGACCTGTCCCAGGAAGGAATCCCGGTACATCTACTAATGTAACAATAGGAATATTAAAAGCATCACAAAAACGCACAAAACGAGCAGCTTTTCTAGACGCATTGATGTCTAATACTCCTGCCAATGTTTTGGGTTGATTTGCAACAATACCAACTGAACGACCATTAAACCGAGCAAAACCAATAATAATATTACAAGCATAATCTGCATGTACTTCCAAAAATTCACCCTTATCCACAATTGATCCTATCACTTCATACATATCATAAGGCTTATTTGGACTATCTGGGATTATTTCATTTAAAACCTCATCTAAACGATCGATAGGATCGTCATTTGGAACAATAGGGGGCTCTTCCAAATTATTTTGAGGAAGGAAACTTAGCAATTTACGAATAAGTACAATTCCTTCTTCGCAACTTTCCACGACAAAATGCGAAACACCAGAACGACTTGCATGTACATCTGCTCCTCCTAGTTGCTCTTGAGTTACATCTTCTCCTGTAACAGTCTTTACAACCTTTGGTCCTGTAAGAAACATGTAACTTGTTCCTCTGTCCATAATTATAAAATCAGTCAAAGCTGGGGAATAAACAGCTCCACCAGCACAAGGACCAAGTATAGTAGAAATCTGAGGTATCATCCCAGAAGCAAGAATATTACGTTGAAATATTTCAGCATAACCTGCTAAAGCATTAATACCTTCTTGTATTCGAGCCCCTCCCGAATCATTCAAACCAACAACAGGAGCTCCCATTTGCATAGCTAAATCTATCACTTTACAGATTTTTCCTGCCATTGTTTCAGATAACGAACCCCCAACAACCGTAAAGTCTTGAGCAAAAATATATACCAAACGCCCCGCAACCGTACCATATCCAGTGACAACGCCATCACCAAGAAAGGTCTTTTCCCTCATTCCAAAATTAACACACCGATGCTGTACAAACATATCTAATTCTTCAAAACTTCCTTCATCAACCAACATCATAATACGTTCGCGAGCAGTGTGTTTGCCTTGTGAATGTTGCTTATCTATAGCTTTCTCCCCACCACCCAACCGAGCTTTCGTTCTTAATTCAATAAGTTCTCTTATCTTATCTAATTGATTACTCATAAAACCTTTTTAATCACTATTTTAATTAAAGATAATACTCTTACACCTATAGAGTTAACTCTATACAACTCTTACTGACATAATTCTGTTAATATATTCCTTGTTGATTTCGGATGCAAAAAAGCTATTTTCAACCCTTCAGCACCTTTACGAGATAACTTATCTATCACTTGAACACCTTTTAATTCCACTTCAATTAATGCAGTATCTATATTCGGAACAGCAAATGCAATATGGTGTATCCCTTCTCCTTTTTTCTTAATAAACTTTGCGATAGTAGATTCATCAGAAATAGGTTCTAACAATTCAATTTTTGTTTCTCCTACTTTAAAAAACGCGGTCCTTACTTTTTGATTTACTACTTCTTCTATACTATAACATTTTAATCCTAATATCCCTTCATAATAAGGAAGACTGTCCTTAATATTTTTCACAGCAATCCCAATATGCTCAATGCGAGAAATATCCATAAAACAACAATTTAATTATTAATTAATACACTTTTATAAAGTGAAGTCGTAAAATTACCATTTTTCATTCACATTAAGGAATTTAATTCCAACTGTTTTCATCTAATATTTTCATATCTTCAAGTGAACAAATAGAGACACTAGCCTTTCCTACATCACTTATTACACGTGGATGGTCAGCATCATATCCTCGATGAGTTTCCAAGTCAAAAGCAACCGACTTTCCTTACTAAGTACTAAATTTAAATTTTAATAAATCACCCTTCCCAAATCGTTTAGAAGTATCCAAACGAAGGAAGATAAACAAAAGGATTGTAAAAGACCACAAAGAAGATCCTCCATAACTAAGAAACGACAAAGGGATACCAATCACCGGAGTAATACCAAGTACCATACCTATATTAATGGCAAAGTGAAAAAAAATAATACAAGCAACCGAATAACCATATACGCGAATAAAAACACGTTGTTGCTTTTCCGCCAACCATACCAAACGTATGATTAAAATCAAAAATAAGACTAATACTGTAACAGAACCAATAAACCCCATCTCTTCACCAAGTGTACAAAAAATAAAATCAGTTTCCTGTTCTGGTACATACTTTAACTCGGTTTGAGTGCCTCTTAGATAACCCTTGCCTTTAAAACCACCAGAACCAATAGCTATTTTGGATTGATTCACATTATACCCGGCACCTCTTGGATCATCTATTATTCCCAATGCTACTTGTACACGATTTTTTTGGTGAAGTTCTAATACATTGTCAAAAATATAATCAGTAGAATATAAAAAGGAGAAAGAACCAATGATAAACAGAACAATCCATAGATAAATAGAAAATCTATTCTTCATGAATAGAAATAAAAAATAGAAACAGATAGAAACAAAAAAGGATAAAATAATCCAATATACATTAAAACTTGTAAACAAAAACATCGATATGGAAACAACGGTGGTTCCTAAAACAGCACAAAATAAATATTTTACATGCTTCAGTTCTCTTGAATAATTGTACTGTAACAAAAGACCCATAACACAAAAGATAATAAATCCCATCCCTAATAACTCACCACAAGAAATACTCGATACTACAACGAATGGGAAACGAACAACCAAAACAAAAATCAAAGCAGCAGAAAAACCAATAAGTAATATCTTGCCAGACATCCCTTCACGATAAAAGACCAAAAAGAAAACAAAAAAAACTAAAGCAGAACCTGTTTCTCGTTGTAACAAAATCAATGAAATAGGTAAAAAAACCAAACCTAATAAACTTATTATACTTCGTTTCTTTGATATATCAAACTGATATCTACCCATTACCTTTGCCACGGCTAAAGCGGTAGCGAACTTAGCAAACTCAGCTGGCTGTATCCTTACAGCTCCTAATGTAAGCCATGAACAAGAACCTTTAATAGGTGTTGCCACAAACACAGTAACTATCAACAAGAGCATAACGGCAATATATATACCAAAAGCAAATACTTCATACCAATTACCCTCTATCATCAATAACACAAAAGCAATACACAAAGAAGAAAGTATCCAAACCATTTGCATACTTGCTCGATTTGAAAAATCAAATCTACCAGTATTACATTCATAACTGGCTGCATAAATACAAAACCACCCTATTAGCACTAATACCAGGTAAACTCTGACAGTCAACCAATCAAGAGTATTCCAAACACTATTTTTTCCGTACAACACGTCGTAAGATTACCATATTTTTGATACTATTTTCTATCCATTCATCACTACATGGAATCGTATCTTTAAGATATTTTTGAATCATCAATCTACCTATAGGAACTGCACAAGAAGTACCAAAACCTCCATTCTCAATAAACACAAGAATAGCTATCTTAGGATTATCCATAGGTGCAAAACCCATAAAAATAGAATGGTCCCTCCCGCTATTTTGAGCAGTACCAGTTTTACCACACACAGCTATATCTGGAATATTAGCCAAACTACAGGTCCCATTTGTTACAGCTAAACGCATCCCTTCTATAATTGGCGAATAATGTTGCGATTCTACACCTGTATAATGAGGACATAAATATATCCCATCCAATTGAGCATTCGATATTTTTTTGACAACATGAGGTATATAAAAATAGCCTCTATTAGCAATAGTAGTAGCTAAATTACATATCTGAATAGGTGAAAGTGCAACTTCTCCCTGTCCAATAGCAATAGAAATAACCGAAAATACATTCCAATTTTTTCTATACATTTCGTCATAATATTGACTATTCGGTATCATCCCTCTCCTTTCTCCAGGCAGATCCACTCCTAAAGGATAACCAAAACCCTGTAATACCATAAAATCTCTCCATTTGTCTATAGCATTCCGCATAGAACCGTACTTTTTATTTTCAATCATAGCTTTTAATCCCCAACAAAAATAAGAATTACAACTCGTTCCAATAGCTGATGCTAAAGTTAAAGGCGAATCATGACTATGACATGCTGGACGCCCTCTACCAATTGGCCATCCATTGTGACAAGAATACACTGTATTGGAGGTGATAATCCCTTCTTGCAAAAAAGCCAAACCTTGTGCCATTTTAAAAGTGGAACCTGGAGGATAACTTCCACTTAAAGCTCTGTTAAATAATGGTTTATAAGGATTTTGAACTAAACTAGCAAAAGATTTGCCGAATTGTTTCCCAACTAAAATAGAAGGGTCGTAAGTGGGAGAAGAAATCATACAAAGAATCTCTCCTGTTTGAGGCTCTATCATAATAATTGTTCCCAATTTATTACGCATCAATTCTTCCCCGTATGTTTGTAAATCGATATCAATAGAAAGGGTCAAATTTTCCCCTTGTGTCGGAACAATATCATGTACACCATTTTCATATTTCCCTTCAATATATCCTTTAGCATTACGTAACAATATTTCAAACCCCTTTTTACCCCTCAAATGTTCTTCATAAGAACATTCAACCCCTGTTTTTCCAATATAATCACCAACCTGATAATAAGAATCATTAACAATATTTTGTCTATCCACTTCAGAAATATAACCCAACACATGAGATGCATAAGGATAAACATATTTTCTAATAGCCCTCTTTTGAACATAAAATCCTGGAAATTTATATGTAAACTCTTGAAAAATGCTACATTCTTTGTTCCCTAGTTGATCTAAAAAAACTTGCAATGTATAAGGAGAATAACCCGGATTTTTGTACTTATCTTTTATATCCTCCAATCTCTTCCGACATTCCTCCAAACTAATATTTATTGCTTTACAAAGAGCTATTGTATCTAAATTACTGATTTCCTGCATAACTGCCTTAAGCTCATATGCAAATTGATTATAGACAAGCAATTTCCCCTTACGATCATAAATCATACCTCGTGATGGATATCTTACTTGTTTTAGAAAAGCATTACCATATGCCCAATCCTTATACTTGGGACTAAGTAGCTGTAATCTAAAAAGCTGTATAACATAAACGAGTACAACTATGCAAACACTCACAATCATGAATACCTTGCGAGTATCCAAATAATATTTATTTATCCCCATTAGCTTTCAAGCTTTCAGTTCAGTAGCAACATTTAATCCTATCAAAGGCAAAAATAAGAAGCATTGTAAGAACAAAACTTCCAACAACACGAAAAATAAGCGACAAAGGATTAGATAAAGATGAAGATTCAGCAAAACATAAAACAATTTGATGCAACAAGGTCATCGAAGCTGAGTAGTATAAGTAATAAAAAAATCCAAATTCTCCAAAATTAACTACTGAATGACAATAATTTTCAAACAAACTATTCGGTACAAATAACTGTAAAAGATAAAACCTTAAAAACCCAACAATTACGCAAGCAAACATATTTAATCCTAATGTGCAATTAAATGTATCAATACACAATCCAATTAAAGCAGAGAGAAGCAAAACAAAACTCCTGTTCATATTCCATGGCAATTGAATAACAAAATAAATATAAAGCAATGGAATAGCACATCCAAAAAGATGTATCTTATCGAATAAACACACTTGTAAGAAAACAAGTACAAAGAATAATAGTAATTGTTTTATTACCGAATACATTATCCTCATAAGCCTTGATACAATTATTGAACAATAATTTTTCGTATGTCATTTTGTTCTTTTTGATATACGTTTTTCACAATTAACACTTCGTTCAAATTTCCAAAATCGATAAAGAATTTTACCTTAAGGGTACTATAAATATCATTTTTTTTCTTTTGCAAACCCGTGACAATTCCTACAGGAATTCCTTCAGGAAATATTGCAGAATAACCACTTGTAATAATGGTATCCCCTATTTTAATAGGTACATAATTAGGAAATTCCGTTAAACAAGTATATCGTGAATCTTTTCCATCCCATATCAGTGGGCCAAAATGATCATTATTTTTTATTTTGCAACTTAATTTTAATTGAGGATTCAAAAGTGAAATAACTTCTGAAAAATGAGGAGATGTACTTATTACAATTCCCACAATTCCATTGTAAGAAACAACTCCCATATCTGATTCTATACCATTTTCAGAGCCTTTGTTAAGGATTATATAATTCTCTTTCCTAAGAATACTATTATCAACAACTCTAGCAGGAATAAATTGGTAAACAATAGCATGCAAAGAATCTATGTTGATTGAAGTCGTTTGAATTGAATCTTTTATTAGTTCTAAAATATTTTTATACTTGTAAATTTCCGTTTCCAACTCAGATACTTTTCTCATTAATTCGGCATTAGTAACGTTCAAATTAATATAAGATTGAAAGACATCGACTATAGAATAAAATCGCCCTAATACTTCTCGAACTACAACAAAATATCTACTCCGTTGCATCTGATTATTATTAATGATCAAAATAACAGAGAAAACTAATAGTAATAAAAAAAGTACCCAATGAACGTTTCTTAGAAAAAATCGGAATAAATTTCTCAATTACCGTATTAAAAAGTTGAATTTATTAATATTCTTTAAAGCTATACTTGTTCCTTTTGCAACTGCATGTAAAGGGTCTTCAGCAATATGAAAAGGAATATTAATTTTATCTCCAAGACGCTTATCCAAGCCTTTCAAAAGAGCACCTCCCCCAGTAAGATAAATTCCATTATGAACAATATCAGCATACAATTCAGGAGGTGTATTTTCTAATGTGTTTAGCACTGCTAATTCAATTTTAGAAATTGATTTATCCAAACAATGAGTAATCTCCTGATAAGAAACAGGAACTTCCATCGGAAGGGCAGTCATACGATTAGGACCAAATACAATATAATCTTCAGGAGGATTAGCTAAATTTGCCAAGGCTGAACCCACATTAATCTTTATCAACTCGGCGGTACGTTCTCCAATTTTTATATTGTGCTGTCTCCCCATGTATTCCAAGATATCAGTAGTTAAATCATCCCCTGCAAGACGAATAGACTTATTAGAAACAATTCCTCCTAGAGAAATAACAGCTATTTCAGTAGTCCCACCTCCTATATCTACAACCATATTGCCCTCCGCAGCCTCCACGTTTAATCCAATACCAACAGCTGCTGCCATTGGTTCATAAATCAGGTATACGTCACGTATACCTGCATGTTCAACAGAATCACGCACTGCACGGATTTCTACCTCCGTACTCCCCGAAGGAATACATATAACAATACGCATAGATGAAATAAAAAAATTGCCTTTGCAATTAGCCATCTTGATCATCCCCCTTATCATTTGCTCCGTAGCATAAAAATCAGCAATTACCCCGTTTCGAAGCGGACGTATGGTTTTTATGTTACTATGTGTTTTCCCCTGCATTTTTTGTGCTTCAGAACCAATCGCCAAAGGCTTCCCAGTACGATCATTAAAAGCAATTACCGAAGGTTCGTCGACTACAATCTTGCCATTATAAATCACAACAGTATTCGCCGTACCTAAATCTATCGCTATTTCTTTTGTAAATGAAAATAAACCCATATGAAACTAATGTTTAAAATGGCGAATATCCGTTACTACCATTGCCATACCTTGTTTATCGCAATATTCTATGGATAAATTGTCCTTTATCGAGCCACCAGGCTGTATAACCGCTTTAATCCCTGCTTTATAGGCAATTTCTACACAATCAGAAAAAGGGAAAAAAGCATCAGAAGCCATTACTGCCCCTACTAAATCAAAATGAAAAGTATTGGCTTTTTCAATTGCTTGCTTCAAAGCATCAACACGAGAAGTTTGTCCTACTCCACTTGCATAAAGTTGTTTATTTTTTGCCAGTACAATTGCATTCGATTTTGTATGTTTAACTAATTTATTAGCAAATAACAAATCTTCAACTTCTCGTCTAGAAGGTACTTGAATAGTCACTGCCTTCATATCATCTTCTGTCTGAACACTTGTATCCTTATCTTGTACCAAGACACCATTCAACAAAGAACGAAATTGAACAACCGTTTGGGAGCTTTGCTTTTTTTGAAGCAAAACGATCCGATTTTTCTTTTGCTTCAAAATTTCCAACGCATCACTTTCGTAAGCCGGAGCAACAATTACTTCAAAAAAAATCCTATTAATCTCCTCCGCAACAAGCTTGTCAATTTTTGCATTACAAATCAAAACCCCTCCAAAAGCAGAGATAGGATCACCTTCTAATGCTGCTAACCAAGCTTCTTGCACAGTAGGACGAGAGGCAATACCGCAAGCATTATTATGCTTCAATATAGCAAAAGTCAATTCACTAAATTCAAACATCAAATCAGTTGCAGAATTAATATCTAATAAGTTATTGTAAGAAATTTCTTTCCCATGTAATTGCTCAAAAATACAATTGAAATCACCGTAGAAAGCACCTTTTTGATGAGGATTTTCTCCATAACGTAGCGTTTTTATATCATTAAAACTTTGCCTAAAGTAGGTTCCTCCGTTTGCATCAAAATAATTGAAAATAGCTGTATCATATTCTGACGAAACAGCAAACGCTTCTTTAGCAAACCACTTCCTTTCCTCTACACTAGAAGATACTCCATGTTTATTAAGTATTTGAATTAAAGCAGCATATTGAAATTTAGATGCAACAACAAGTACATCCTGAAAATTTTTAGCTGCTGCTCGAATAAGAGAAACGCCCCCTATATCTATTTTTTCAATAATTTCTTGCTCTCCGTCCCCAGATGCCACAGCTATTCGAAAAGGATACAGATCTACTATAACTAAATCCATCTCTAAAATGCTATATTGATTCATTTGCTCCTTATCTGCTGTTATATTACGACGACCAAGTATCCCACCAAATACTTTAGGATGCAAAGTCTTTACACGACCACCAAGTATAGAAGGATAACCTGTTAAACTCTCAACAGACCGACAAGGCAACCCTAATGATTCTATAAATTTCTGCGTCCCTCCAGTGGAATATAGGTCAACGTTCTCCTTATGTAATTTCATTAAAATTTCATCTAATCCATCCTTATCGTACACAGAAATAAGAGCATTCTTAATCTTTTTAAGCGCAAACATAAAATCATAATTTTTCATTAAACTCTCTAGGGAATACAAAATTAAACAATACTTTTGAAAATAGTGATAGTAAAAAAGAATGTATCCTCATTTATGTATCCTCATTTGAAAAATAATCTCATAAAATTTCTTGAATAAATTTTACTTTAAAATTGTATATGAAAGAAAAAATATTAGTTACAGGTGGAACAGGATATATTGGTTCACATACTACAGTAGAATTACTAAACGCAGGATATGAAGTAATCATAGTGGACAATTTATCCAATTCCAATTTGGAAGTGATAAATGGAATAAAAAGAATTACAGGTATTCATGTCGCATTCGAAAAGATAGATTGCATCTGCCTAAATGGCCTAGAAAAAGTTCTAAAAAAACATTCTGAAATTAAAGGGATTATTCATTTTGCAGCAAAAAAAGCTGTAGGCGAATCTGTTCAAAAGCCTCTGTTCTATTATAAAAATAACCTTATCTCACTAATTAATATTTTAGAATTAATGCCCAAATATAAAGTAGAAGGAATCGTATTCTCTTCTTCCTGTACGGTCTATGGTCAACCTAAACATCTACCAGTAGATGAGAATACACCCATCCAACCTGCCTTGTCTCCATATGGAAACACAAAACAAATCAACGAAGAAATTATTTGTGACAATATTACAGCGGGTGCTTCTTATAAAAGCATAATTTTACGATATTTCAACCCAATAGGAGCACATCGGTCAGCTGAAATTGGAGAGCTATCCAATAGAATTCCTCGAAATTTAGTGCCATTCATCATACAAACAGCTATGGGTATAAGAAACGAGATATCTGTTTTTGGTAATGACTATAATACCCTGGATGGTTCTTGTGTTCGTGACTATATTCACGTAGTGGATTTAGCAAAAGCTCATGTGATTTCTATGGAAAGAGTGCTAAATAACAAATCCAATTCTCGATTGGAATATTTCAATTTAGGAACGGGTAAAGGAACATCCGTGCTAGAAATGATTAATACTTTTGAAAAAACTATCGGCATAAAAGTTCCCTATAAGATTGCAGAAAGACGCAAAGGTGACATTGAACAAATTTGGGCGAATCCTCTTCGTGCCAACAAAATTCTGGGATGGAACGCTAAAGAAACCATCGAAGAAGCATTAAAATCGGCGTGGAAATGGCAACTAAAACAAAAACATTTTTGACTCTTGATTAAAGAAAAATTCTCTCAACTTGTCTTAAATATTTCCAAATACAGCATCAATTTGTCCAGAACTTAATATCCCTAATTTATCATAACTTTTTATACATCAATATAATATAAAAAACAGAAAAGGAATTGACTTCATACTATAGAGTCAGATAAATAAATTTTATGGCATATGACATAGAGAATTTCATTTTATATAGTAATTTTGATCTTTCACTTAAAAGTTACTACTTTGTACAGGCAAAGTGTATCTAAAAAATAAAAAAATATTTAACTTCTTTAATGAAAGATTTATGTCAAATTTAAGATTTGAAGCAATAAAAGAAGCTTTTAAGAAAAAAGCAGTGGAAGTTTCAGCTCCGTCACCAATAATTTCTGATTATTTTGGGAAGTATGTATTTTCTAAAGAACAGATGGTTCAATACCTATCCAAAGAAACATTAAAGATGCTTACCAATGTCGTTGAAAGAGGAGCGACTCTAGACCGCGAATTAGCAAATCATATAGCCGCCGGAATGAAAAGGTGGGCGATAGAAACGGGGGCTACTCATTACACACATTGGTTTCAACCCTTAACAGAGGGGACAGCACAAAAACACGACTCATTCATTGAATATTCAGGGAGACCAGGAAGCCACGTAATAGAAGAATTTTCAGGGAAACTATTAGCACAGCAAGAACCAGATGCTTCCTCCTTTCCAAGTGGGGGAATCCGTAATACATTCGAGGCACGTGGTTATACAGCATGGGACCCTTCTTCTCCTGCGTTTATTATTGATGATACACTTTGCATTCCTACAGTTTTTATATCCTATACAGGTGAAGCTTTAGACTACAAAACTCCACTGTTGAAATCTTTGAATGCGATAGATAAAGCTGCTACCGAAGTTTGCCAATATTTCGACTCTTCCGTTAAAAAAGTATTCTCTTATTTAGGTTGGGAGCAAGAATATTTCTTAGTAGACGAAGGTTTGTATGCAACCCGTCCGGACTTAGTACTAACAGGACGCACATTAATGGGACACGAATCAGCGAAAAATCAACAATTGGAAGATCATTATTTCGGATCTATACCAACACGTGTACAAGCTTACATGAAAGATTTAGAATTTGAAGGGTATAAGTATGGGATTCCCTTAAAAACCAGGCACAATGAGGTCGCTCCCAATCAATTTGAGTTAGCTCCCATTTTTGGAGAAACTAACTTGGCTGTAGACCAAAATCTATTAATTATGTCTATCATGAAAAAAGTTGCCCGCCATCATGGTTTTCGTTTATTACTACATGAAAAGCCATTTGCAGGTATCAATGGTTCAGGAAAGCATAACAATTGGTCATTGGGAACGGATACTGGTATAGGTCTTTTGATGCCTGGCAAAACTCCAGAAGAGAACCTACAGTTCATCACCTTTATAGTAAATATCTTACTAGCAGTATATAAGCACAATGCTTTACTGAAAGCATCTATTATGACGGCTCAAAATGCCCATCGACTAGGAGCTAATGAAGCACCCCCTGCCATTATCTCTGCATTTTTAGGAAGCCAAGTTTCAGCGGTGTTAGGTAAATTAGAAAGCAGTAATAGTGAAGATGCCATTATATTGGATCCAAAACAAGGAATGAAATTAGGTATTGCAAAAATTCCCGAAGTACTTTTAGATAATACAGATCGTAATAGAACTTCCCCATTTGCTTTTACTGGTAATCGATTTGAATTTCGTGCAGTAGGATCTTCGGCTAATTGCTCTTCGGCTATGATTGTTTTAAATTCTATCGTTGCATCTCAACTTGCCGAATTCAAAAAAACAGTAGACGCTAGAATTACAGCGGGTTCAACTAAACACAAGGCTATTTTTGATGTATTAAAAAAATATATTAAAGAGGCAAAACCGATTTGTTTCGATGGAAATGGCTACAGTAACGCATGGAAAATCGAAGCTAAAAAACGAGGGTTGGACGATGAGACAAGTGTCCCTCTTATCTATGATGCCTATACAAAGCCAGAATCCATAGCATTATTCGAGAATGTAGGTGTTTTCAGTGAAAGAGAATTACATGCTCGTAATGAAGTAAAATGGGAAACTTATACTAAAAAAATTCAAATTGAGGCCCGTGTATTGGGCGATTTGGTACTAAATCATATTATCCCAGTTGCAACAAAATATCAATCTTCTTTACTTGATAATGTCCATAAAATCTATCAGATTTACGAAAAAGAAAAAGCTGCTGAACTATCGGCTCATAATACAAGTATTATAGAAGAAATTTCTGAAAGAATTGCTATTATCAAATTAAAAACTCTAGAACTAGTTAATACACGTAAAAAAGCAAATGCAATAGAAGACGAGAGAGGAAAAGCAATAGAGTATCATGATAAAATAATCCCATTCTTTGATGAAATCCGTTATCATGTCGATAAATTGGAACTATTAGTCGACGATGAGTTGTGGACATTACCAAAATACCGTGAATTACTTTTCATAAGGTAAAACTTTTTACTATAACAAACATTGATTTAAGACAAATCAAATAACAAAGATTGAAGATAAAAAAATGGCATCAGAAGTGTCTTTTTCTCTGTCATTCTCTATTGTCGGAGTATACAGCTCTTTGAGGTGAAATGTATGGGTTAGGTACGGTAGTGGTGGGGGATTGTCTTTTTTGTCCGGACCTGCAAAAGGGAGATCCAAGGTTGATCAGACAGGGGTGGAAAGTATTTGGGCAGGGGCAGGGTTAGAAAGCAGAACAATATCTGGGATATTTACGCGCAGATTTAATTGTCGATCAAAAGATCGATAAAGCAAATGATTTATAGATCATGCTGATCTATAATTTTACTTGGTTGGGCTTAACCAAGTAGCATCCTACATTTAGCCTGAGACATAAAAAAATAAGTTCTAGTGGAAGAAGTTGTTTCTTGAAATCAACTAATTGCTATATTGTAGTAGTAACAATATAGATCGTAAAAAGACAGTATATATTATGGTTGAATCCTCCAAAGACTTTATCTTTTTTTTTGCTGTCTCTTTATCTGTTCCTACTCCCGTCAGACTATCTGAAAATTAAGATCTCCTCCATTCAAGAATAGAGAAAGCGGTTGGTTAGTAGGGGGTTAGGCTTATCTTTTGTCTTTATGTACTCCTAAGCTTTATCAAGATCCGTAGTTTACATTCATCATTGTGTTTTTCTGTCAGGAAAAACTTCCACACTGAAAAAACATGGGCATAGTACTTAATTGCACGATTAATCCAAAAAATACCTATTACATATAATGTGACTTTTTCCTTTTCTATTTATCTGCCTTAATTTCTATCACTAGTTATACCTATCCCCTATCTTAGGGATAACTAATGATCCCGTAAGGAGTTTCAACAATTAGTTCCGTTTGTTGCGATTTCTCCACTATTCCAATAATTTGTGCATCAATATTAAATGATTGAGAAATTGTTATTATTTCAGTCGCATACTCTGGTGAAAGGTAAATTTCCATTCGATGTCCCATATTAAAAACCTTATACATTTCTTTCCACTCAGTTGCAGATTGTTGTTGTATCAACTGAAATAATGGTGGTAAAGGGAATAAATTATTCTTACAAATCCGTACTTTATCTACAAAACGCAATACTTTTGTTTGCCCTCCTCCTGATATATGCACCATCCCATGTATGTAAGAATGCCATTTATTCAATATTTGCTTAACTACTGGTGCATAAGTACGAGTAGGAGAAAGGACCAATTTCCCAATATCAATCCCTAACCCTTCAATCTTGTCTGTTAATTTTTTTTGCCCTGAATAAACCAAACCTTCAGGAAGATTAGTGTCATAACTTTCGGGATATTTTGTTGCCAAATAGTTAGAAAAAATATCGTGCCTCGCCGAAGTTAGTCCATTACTTCCAATTCCACTATTATATTCTTTTTCATAAATCGCTTGCCCACAAGAACTCAAGCCCACAATTACGTCTCCTGCCTGGATATAGGCGTTATCAATCACATCTTCCCTTTTCATTCGGCAAGCAACGGTACTATCTACAATAATTGTCCTTACTAAATCCCCTACGTCAGCAGTTTCTCCTCCTGTAGAATAAATATGGATTCCCCATTTACTTAATTCTTCACAAAGCTCATTTGTTCCTTCAATAATAACCGAAACAACTTCTCCCGGTATTAATCGTTTATTCCTTCCAATGATAGAAGACAATAAAATATTATCTACAGCACCAATACAAAGCAAATCATCTATATTCATCACCAAAGCATCCTGTACAATACCTTTCCAAACAGAAATATCGCCTGTTTCTTTCCAATACAAGTAAGCAAGTGAAGACTTAGTTCCAGCCCCATCAGCATGCACAATATTGCAATACTTCTCATCACCTCCCAAAATATCGGGAATAATTTTACAAAACGCTCTAGGAAACAATCCTTTATCCGCATTTTTTATAGCACAGTGAATATCCTCTTTTTCAGCCGATACCCCTCTTTGTAAGTAACGTTGCATAACTTATTCTATTTCATATAATTCTAAAAAATCATGTGCCAATATTTATTTGTCCTATTTAAATAGTTTTTCACATTAAAGTCAGTTAATACTTTTGTAGTTATGTCGTAGTTATTTAACTTGTACTTGTAAAGAAACAGAAACAGTCTTGTCCGGCACAAGAACGAAGCGCTCTTCGAATATGAAGAGAATAATGAAGAAGTAATACAAAAGCAAAAGTCTCACTCCTTTCAAAAGACGAAAAGTACACTGACTGTCTTTAGACGATCTAAAAAAACTAGGAGTGAGAAGGTAAGAAAAAATTACGAATATTTAATATTCTATAATTAATTTTATGAAAAGACTAAAGAGAATCGTTGCTATTCACGATATTTCCGGAGTTGGTAAGTGTTCTTTAACAGTAGCTTTACCTATTATTTCGGCAGCAGGAATAGAAACAAGCGTTCTTCCAACTGCAGTTCTATCTACTCACACAGGAGGATTTAAAAATTTTACTTACCGTGATTTAACAAAAGACATAACATCCATAACAACTCATTGGAAGAGTCTTAATATTACTTTTGATGCTATATATACAGGGTTTTTAGGATCTTTTAAACAATTAGATTTGATGATAGAATTTTTTAAAACTTTCAAAACCGATAATAATATCATTTTAGTAGATCCCGTTATGGCAGATAACGGAAAATTATACAAAACATTTACTCCGAAATTTGTAAAGGGGATGCATCAATTATGCAAAAAAGCAGATGTTATTGTTCCCAACATTACGGAAGCAGCATTCTTAACAAAAGAAGAATACAAACATGGACCCTATACAAAAGAATATATTGAAAGGATATTAAAAAACCTGAATACATTAGGTCCTAAAAAAATAGTTTTGACAGGTGTCTTCTTCAAGGAAGAAGAATTAGGAGTAGCAACATATAATGCTTCAAGTGGAAAAATAACCTATACTTTGGAAAAACGAATTCCGGGTTATTTTCATGGGACAGGAGACGTATTTAGTTCAGCTCTGTTATCGGGATTGTTAAACGGCTTTAGCCTAGCTGTTTCAGCATCGATTGCCACTCGTTTTACAGTTGCTGCGATTCAAAAAACTGCAGTCTCCAAAACGGACGTCCGTTTTGGAGTTAATTTTGAACAAGGCATTCCGGAATTTTTGAAGGAGCTGAAATTAATATAATTCTTTCAACTTTAAGTAAGAATGCATTATTTACTCGTCGAATGAATGTCCATAATGTCCATAAAGCTTATCTAACTCGTCAAATTCAGTTTTCAAACTGGCAAGTTCTGCACGAACATCTTTCAAACAGTTGATAATCTTTTCTGTATGGATTATTTTATCCCTATTATCTTTGAGCTTTTTCTGAGCACCAGATAAAGTCATCCCTTTCTCTTTTACCAGATAATATATAAGACGAATTTCATCCACATCCTTCAAACGATATTGACGGATGCCCTTAGCTGTTCTAGCAGGACTAATAGATGAAAATTTTTTTTCCCAATATCGCAACAAAGATTCACTAACGTTCAACTTATTAGCAATTTCTTTAATGGAATAAAATAGTTTCCCCTTTTCAAACTCCATACCTCAGCTATTAAAAACATACACGATTCGCTTTTCATTTTGAACAAAAGTAGGATATTTGTTGTACTTGCGCAAGCTATTTCAGCCAACAAGATTTAATATCTTCTTAAATAATTTAGGTATGACAGCCAAAAAAATACGTCAATCATTCAAAGATTACTTCGAGAATAAAAATCACAAAATTGTTTCTTCTTCTCCCATGATTATCAAAAATGATCCTACTTTAATGTTTACCAATGCGGGAATGAATCAATTCAAAGATGTCATATTAGGAAATGCTCTCGTCAAATACACAAGAATAGCTAATGTACAAAAGTGTTTACGTGTAAACGGCAAGCATAACGATTTAGAAGAAGTAGGACACGATACTTACCACCATACCATGTTTGAAATGTTAGGTAATTGGTCGTTTGGTGATTATTTCAAAAAGGAGGCAATTGAATATGCTTGGGAATATTTAACTGAGATACTAAAATTGGACAAGGACAGACTATATGTGACTATTTTCGAAGGTAACTCTTCAGAAAAATTAGAAAGAGATAACGAAGCTGCCAATTACTGGGGGAAATATCTTCCCAAAAGTCACATTATAGATGGAAATAAAAAAGACAACTTTTGGGAAATGGGAAATATGGGACCTTGTGGTCCCTGCTCGGAAATTCATATAGATATCCGTTCAGATGAAGAACGAGAAAAAGTAGACAGTTTAACTCTGATTAACAAAAATCATCCTCAAGTAATCGAAATCTGGAATTTAGTTTTCATGCAGTTCAATCGCAAAATTGACGGTTCATTAGAAAATCTTCCTCAAAAAGTAATTGATACAGGGATGGGGTTTGAACGACTATGCATGGTTGTTCAAGGAAAAGCATCCAACTACGATACTGATGTTTTTCAAACTATCATTCAAGCGATTAGCACAATTACAAAATTTAGTTATGGGCAAAATTCCCAAAGAGATATTGCTATACGTGTTGTTGCAGACCACATTCGAACTATTGCTTTCTCTATTGCGGATGGTCAATTACCCTCTAATACAAAAGCTGGCTATGTCATCAGACGAATACTTCGTCGAGCAGTCAGGTATAGCTATACATTTTTAGAACAAAAAAGAGCATTTATTTATAGATTAATTCCATCTTTAGTTGATTCTATGGGAGAAGTTTATCCCGAACTAATTGCTCAAAAAAAAATGATGCAAAAAGTCATTAAAGAAGAAGAAAATTCTTTCTTACAAACGCTTGAAATAGGTACAAAATTATTAAATAAGAAAATTCAAGAAGCAAAAACTAAAAACAAAACGACTATTAATGGTGTAGATGTTTTTATTCTATACGACACTTACGGATTTCCATTAGACTTAATAAAACTAATATTGCACGAACAGAATATGAAAATGGATAAAGCGAGTTTTGATGCTGAAATGTCTAAACAAAAAGAACGAGCTCGCAATGCCACTACAATAGAAACTGGCGACTGGATAGTCCTGCAAGAAGGAGATACTCAATTTGTTGGTTATGATACCATAACAACTCAAGCTCGAATTCTTCGTTGTCGAAAAGTCAAACAAAAAAATACAGAATACTACCAAATCGTTTTAGACAAAACTCCTTTTTATGCGGAAATGGGAGGACAAATAGGAGATAGTGGACAACTCATTGATTCCAATGGTATAAGTATATCTATTATAGATACTAAATGCGAAAATAATTTAGTGATTCACATAATCAATCAATTACCAGAAAACTTATATGACACTTTTAATGCAGAAGTAGATGCTAGAAAAAGACGAGCAACGGAATGCAATCATACTGCAACTCACCTATTACACGAAGCTTTGCGTCTAGTATTGGGAACACACGTAGAACAAAAAGGTTCATATGTTTCTTCTGAAGTTCTACGCTTTGACTTTTCACATTTCAAAAAAGTGACAGAGAAAGAAATTCGTCAACTAGAAAAAATTATTACAAAAAAAATACGCCAAAATATTGCTTTAGAAGAAAAACGTCATATACCCCTTGTCGAGGCACGAAGACTTGGAGCAATAGCACTTTTTTATGAAAAATATGAAGAAAATGTTCGAGTAATAAAATTCGGTTCTTCCATCGAATTATGCGGTGGAACACATACTACTTCAACTGGATACATCGGAAATTTCCGTATCATTAGTGAATTTTCTATTTCTGCAGGTATTCGTCGCATAGAAGCAATTACTGCAGAAAAAGTAGAATCTTTTTTTTATGCTCAACAAGACATCATCCACAATGCCAAAATGTTATTGAACCATACATCGGATTTACTACAATCAATTAAAAAACTAATTAGTGAAAATATTTTATTAAAAAAACAAGTAGAAACATATAATAGAGAAAAAACAATATTTATCAAAAATCAAGTTATAAAAACAAAAAAACAAACGCCAAGTGGAATCAATCTGTTCATATTAGAAGGATTTTTTCCTGCCTCAATAGTTAAAGACATTGCTTTTCAAATTGGAAGTGAATTTACTGAAAAATCCTACTTTGCTGCTGCAACTGTTGCGGAAGGTAAACCATTACTCACTATTATGATTAGCAATGATTTAGTAAAAAATGGGCTAAATGCCTCACAGATTGTACGCGAAGCTTCCAAAATTATCAAAGGTAATGGTGGTGGACAATCTCATTTTGCTACTGCAGGAGGAAAAGATATAAATGGGTTACCAATGGCATTAAAAGAGATTCTAAATAAAGTCCATTAAGTATTGAAATAATACTAATCAAAAATTCCTACTTCTCATAATTTCCTATAACATTTGAAACAAAATGATTTTAGCTTTTTTATATGAAAATATTTCTTTATTTAAGAAATATTTTATTGATATAGAAGCTGACTTATTGTCAGTTCTACTCTTTGGCATATCGTTTGCTGCATTAGTTCATTAACTAATGAATTTAATTTTGAAATTAAACATATTACAATTATGGGAAAAATTATCGGAATTGATTTAGGGACAACCAACTCCTGTGTTGCTGTAATGGAAGGAGGCAAGCCAGTAGTTATACCTAATAGTGAAGGTAAAATGACAACACCATCTATAGTAGCATTTGTTGGTAGTGAACGAAAGATAGGGGACCCAGCAAAACGTCAAGCAATTACTAATCCTACTAAAACTATTTTCTCAATCAAGAGATTTATGGGTGAATCCTACGATAAAGTACAGAACGAAATTAACCGAATCCCTTATAAAGTAACACGTGGTGGTAATGATACTTCACGTGTAGATATTGATGGACGTTTATACTCTCCGCAAGAAATCTCAGCGATGATTCTTCAGAAAATGAAAAAAACAGCTGAGGACTATTTAGGTCAAGAAGTAACAGAGGCTGTCATTACTGTTCCTGCCTATTTTGGTGATTCACAACGCCAGGCGACAATTGAAGCAGGAGAAATTGCTGGTTTAAAAGTAAAGCGTATTATTAATGAGCCAACGGCCGCTGCCTTGGCTTATGGTTTAGAAAAAGCCGACAAGGATATGAAAATTGCCGTATTCGATCTCGGAGGGGGAACATTTGACATATCCATCCTTGAATTGGGAAGTGGAGTCTTTGAAGTTTTATCAACTAATGGTGATACACACTTGGGGGGGGATGATTTTGATCATGTAATCATAGATTTTCTAGCAGATGAATTTCAAAGAAACGAGGGTCTAGATCTACGTAAAGATGCTATGGCAATGCAACGATTGAAAGAAGCTGCAGAAAAAGCAAAAATTGAACTC